>DBEP01000089.1:48494-85674 GCA_002294045.1 Lachnoclostridium sp. UBA903
GACGCTGTATACCGCAAAGTGGGGTGTTCAGAACGGCGCAATGATTTTTCGAACACGCTCAAGGGTTTTCTGTGACTTCCGCTTCGATTCACTCACAAATGGAAAAAATCATAAACCTGCTTTGCAGCCCGTATATTCATGGTATCTACCGCAGCCAGTTCTTCCACCGTGGCGGCTTTTATGTCCTCCAGCGACTGATAATGCTTCATTAATGCTCTTCTTCTTGCAGTACCTATCCCTTCAATATCATCCAATATGGAATGTACCTGGGTTTTGCCCCGGAGCTGTCTGTGATATTCTATGGCAAAACGGTGGGTTTCATCCTGGATTCTGGTTATCAGTTTAAATGCCTCACTGTTATGGTCCAGGGAAATTTCCGCATTATTATATAGAAGCCCTCTTGTCCTGTGGTTATCATCCTTAACCATACCGCAGACCGGAATACTCATTTTCAATTCGGCGAGTACTTTTTCCGCCACATTAACCTGTCCCTTTCCCCCGTCCATCATGATTAAATCCGGATACCGGTTAAAACTGCCGTATTCTGCGCCCATATTTTTTTCCTTCAGTTCCCGCTCTTCTTTTATACCATGAGTAAAACGTCTGGTAAGCACCTCCTGCATGGAGGCATAATCGTCAGGCCCCTTTACTCCTTTTATCTTAAATTTACGGTAATCGTTTCGTTTGGGCTTGCCGTTTTCATATACTACCATAGAGCCAACAGACTCAAAACCGCTGATATTGGATATATCATAAGCTTCTATGCGGCATAAACCCGGAATATCTAACATTTCTCCGATTTGGGCAAGAGCACCGACGGTTTTTGCTTCTTCCCGCTTGATTTTTTCTGCATCCTGCTGTAATACCAGGGAAGCATTTTTCCTTGCCAGTTCAACCAGCCTCTCCTTTTCACCTTTTACCGGTATCTTAATATATACCTTCTGTCCCCGTTTGGAGGACAGCCATTCTTCGATTATCTCCTGCTCCTCCAGGGCTTCGCTTAATATAAGTTCTCTGGGGATAAACGGAGTTCCTGAGTAAAACTGTTTTACAAAGCTTGTCATGATACTGCTTTTTGTTTCATGCTCCACACCGGTAAGGTAAAAGTGTTCCCTGCCGATTAATTTGCCGTTACGGATGTAAAAAACCTGTACTACGGCTTCATCTCCGGCAGAGGCACTTGCCACAATATCCCTGTCTTCCATTTCACCGCTGGTCATTTTTTGTTTTTCCGATATCTGTTTTACACTGTTTAATAAATCCCGGTATTCTGCTGCGGTTTCATATTCCATATTCCTGGCCGCAGCATTCATTTTTTGTTCCAGCTGCTTCGTTATCCGTGAGAAATTACCGTTTAAAAATTCAATAACCTGGTTTATGGATTCTCTGTATTCTTCCATGGAAATATATCCCTGGCACGGCGCCTTGCATTGCTTGATATGATAATACAGACAGGGCCTTTCCTTCCCGATATCTCTTGGCAGATTGCGGTTGCAGGACCTGGTAAAATATATCTTTCTAATCAGCTCAATGGTATCTTTAACGGATTTCGCACTGGTATACGGACCGAAATACTTATGTTTGTCCCTGCCCCTCTCCCTGGCAAATAAAACCCTTGGATATGCTTCGTGAACGGTTACCTTAATATAAGGATAGTTTTTGTCATCCTTTAACATGGTATTGTATTTGGGTCTGTGTTCTTTAATTAAATTACTTTCCAGAACCAGGGCTTCCATCTCGGAATCCGTTATAATGTATTCAAAGTACCGGATTCGTGCTACCATCTGCCTAATCTTGGGTGACAGATTTCTGCTGTTTTGAAAATACTGTCTGACACGGTTTTTCAGGCAGACCGCTTTGCCGATATATATAATGGTATCATTCTTATCATGCATAATGTATACACCTGGTTTTGCAGGAAGTTTCTTTAATTCTTCTTCTATGTCAAAAAACATGGAATCCTCCTTCTTTCAAAGCTGTCTGTCCCGGAATTTTTGTTGTACTGCATTTCCCGGATAATATTCCGGAAGCTCTTTCATATGTAACGGCTGAATTATTTGCCGCTGTCTAGGCCTCCTAAAGAACGGACCTGATATTTTTAGAAATCTGAATCTATCCCCGCAGCATTTTTCAAACACACTCTAGGAAACTATTGAGATTCATTTGGTATGCAGGTCCTTCTTCAAAAATAATAAAATATCAGGTCCGTACTCTTACCAGAGCATGTTGAAAAATCATTACACCGTTCTGAACGCTCCACTTTGCGGTATACTGCGTCTCGATTTTGGAAGCGTAACACCGCTGCGCACCCGAAATCACTCCTTACCTCCCACAAAGCGGAGCATCCAGTCCGGCTCAAGCATTTTTCAAGCACACTCTAGTGTGCCGACAAGTTCAATTGCGCGGAATAAATTTCCTGTCTGCTTATTTAACGACTTTCTTAATAATAATTTGGAAATTCCCCTATATTTATTTCCTTCTCCGCATTTATTTCCTTTTCCACAGGAATATCCTGATTTTCTAAAACAACCGGTATATCTTTAACTGCATTTTCCTGTTCTTCGGCAGGCAATCCTTTTACTTCGCGGAAGATATCCATAAATTCTTTGCCTGTTATGGTTTCCTTTTCCACCAGGAAGGCGGCAATTTTATCCAATACCTCACGGTTACCCGCCAATAAAGCTTCCGCTCTCTGATAACATTTTTTAAGAATATCCATAACTTCTTTGTCAATCTCTGCTGCTGTGGCATCTCCGCAGTTTAATACGGATCTTCCGTCCAGATATCGGTTTTCAACGGATTCCAACCCCATAAGGCCGAATTTATCGGACATTCCGTACTGGGTTACCATAGCTCTTGCTAATTGGGTTGCCTTCTCGATGTCATTGGAGGCACCGGTGGTAATGGAATCAAACACCAGCTGCTCGGCGGCCCGCCCGCCATACAGGGTCACTATCCTGGCAATTAATTCATCCTTGCTCATCAGGTATTTTTCTTCTTCCGGAACCTGCATGACATAACCTAAGGAGCCCATGGTTCTGGGTACAATGGTAATCTTCTGCACCGGTTCCGCTTTCTTTTCCAGGGCAGTTACCAATGCGTGGCCTACCTCATGGTAAGCTACTATCTTCTTCTCTTCCTTGCTGAGAATACGGTCTTTTTTCTCTTTTCCGGCTACCACTACTTCCACTGATTCAAATAGGTCTTCCTGTGTTACAACGGTTCTTCCTTTTTTTACGGCAAGGATGGCAGCTTCATTTATCATATTAGCCAAATCAGAGCCCACTGCTCCGGAAGTGGCCAGGCCGATTGCTTCCAAATCTACCGAATCATGCATTAATACGTCCTTTGCATGTACTTTTAAAATATCAATACGCCCCTTTAAATCCGGTTTGTCTACGATGACACGGCGGTCAAAACGTCCCGGACGAAGCAGTGCTTTATCCAGAACTTCCGGCCGGTTGGTCGCCGCAAGAATGACCACACCCTTAGAAGTATCAAATCCGTCCATTTCCGCTAAAAGCTGATTTAAGGTCTGCTCTCTTTCATCGTTACCCCCGCCGTAATGGGAATCCCTGCTTTTACCAATGGCATCCACCTCATCGATAAAGATAATGCAGGGAGCCATAGACTGTGCCTGTTTAAAAAGGTCCCTTACCCTGGACGCACCGACACCTACGAACATCTCAACGAAGTCTGAACCGGATAAGGAAAAGAAGGGAACTTTTGCTTCTCCGGCTACCGCTTTGGCAAGCAGGGTTTTTCCTGTCCCGGGAGGTCCGACCAGCAATGCGCCTTTCGGCAGCTTTGCACCAATCCGTGTATATTTTCCGGGATTATGGAGGAAATCCACCAATTCGGTCAGCGACTCTTTTGCTTCCTCCTGCCCTGCTACATCCTTAAAGGTAACCCCTGTTTCTTTTTCTACATATACCTTTGCATTGCTTTTTCCGACTCCGCCCATCATACCGCCGCCGTTTTTGGATATCATCCTGAATAAAAACCACATTACCAGGTAAATGAGAACAAACGGCAGTATCCATACCACTATAATATCCAGTATCGTGGTTCTGCTGTCAACAATCTGGGGTTTTATCGTAACGTTAGCCTCCAGCAGCCGGTCCGTCAATTTACTGTCATTCATTAATCCCGTGTAATAGGAAATATCATACAGAGGGTTTGGCTGCTTCACCGGTTCAATTACAATTCTATCAGTCTGTATGGAAACAGCCTTCACTTCCCCTTTATTTAACATATCTACAAATTTGTCATATGAAACCTCAATGCTGCTTCCTTCCTTCAGCTGATTAGTCGCATAAGAAAATAATAACAGCGTAGCGATTGCAGCTATTAAAACATAGAGAAATGTTTTTTTATTATTCGTTCCTCGTTTGTTATTGTTCATTTTTTTATTGTCCATACATGCCCTGCCTCCTTCGTATCATTTATAATTAATGATAGGTATAAAAGCTTATTCATATCTATTTACTCAGTTCTGCTTGAATCATAATTTCATATTCATATATTATCGCATTGATGCGCAATTCTTATATTGGGGGAAAAAAGAATTAAATAGACACACTTCATTATAATGTTACTACCATTATAAATCAATACATATGTCATGAATTTTTTGTGTTGTAAATAAAAAAAATATTAAATTTTTTGATTTTTTTTAAAATTATACTGGATTTATTTAATTAATGATAGTATAATAGCTTGTGATTGTTTAAAATAAAAGCGCCTTAAACCGATGGAATGCGTGACTGCCATCGATTGTATTTAAGGCTTTTTTCATTATTAATCTCAAGAATTCAAGACTGATTTGAGAATACACAGTTTTGATTAGTATAAATCCGGAACTGTTTATGTAATAAAATCCGGAGCTGCCGCTAAGGCACAAAAAAGATAACGAAGTGGATTGCGAATAACTGCTGTTGCCATGAGCCGGCAGCGGGTTACGTATATCTGCTTTTGTTATGAACAGGCACTATCATGTATACTTAAGTATGCAGCAAGTCCGGAGACAGCCCCGAAATACTACCGCTTAATTCATAAACATAAGCAGCCCGGCAGATGGAACATATCCACGCTTGCATTCGGTCAGAATGTACCGGGCGGACAGCTTATAACCGCTTTGACTGAAACAAGTATTTGTGTAACTGATAATAAATAATATAATCAAAGGAGGAATCATTAGAATGGGAGTTAAGTATGTATTTGTAACCGGAGTCGGTTCTGCATACTATAATATNNAAGTATGTATTTGTAACCGGAGGAGTAGTATCGGGTTTGGGAAAAGGCATCACCGCAGCCTCCTTAGGCAGATTATTGAAAGAACGCGGATATCACGTAACCATGCAGAAATTTGACCCTTATATCAATATCGACCCCGGTACTATGAATCCAATCCAGCATGGTGAGGTATTCGTAACGGACGACGGTGCGGAAACAGACCTTGATTTGGGACATTATGAACGGTTTATCGATGAAAGCTTAACGAAGCAATCCAACGTTACAACCGGTAAAATATACTGGTCCGTTTTATCCAAAGAAAGACGGGGGGATTTCGGCGGGGGAACCGTACAGGTTATACCTCACATTACCAATGAAATTAAAAACCGCTTTTATCATAACGACGGATGCAGCGAAACACAGATTGCCATCATAGAAGTCGGAGGTACCGTCGGTGATATTGAAAGCCAGCCATTTCTTGAAGCGATACGTCAGTTCCAGCACGATGTCGGTCATGAGAACGCAATTCTTATCCATGTTACACTGATTCCTTACTTAAAAGCATCCGGTGAAATGAAAACAAAACCTACCCAGGCCAGTGTGAAAGAACTGCAGGGTATGGGAATCCGGCCGGATATTATAGTATGCAGAACCGAATACCCGCTGGAGCCCGGGATTAAAGATAAGATAGCGCTATTCTGTAATGTTCCAAGCAACCATGTCATTCAGAATCTGGATGTGGAAACTCTGTATGAAGCTCCTCTGGCATTGGAAAAGGAGTTTTTAGCCAATATCGCCTGTGAATGCCTTGCCCTGAAATGTCCCACTCCCGACCTTACTGCCTGGGAAAACATGGTGGAAGCTTTAAAACATCCGTCAAAGGAAGTTACCGTCGCATTAGTTGGCAAATACACACAGCTCCATGATGCTTACATCAGTGTGGTCGAATCCTTAAAACATGGAGCGGTTGCACATAATGCTTCTGTTAATATAAAATGGATTCCTTCCGAAACCTTAACCGACAAAAATGCAGCCAAAATCCTTTCGGATGTAAGCGGAATATTAGTCCCCGGCGGCTTCGGCGACAGAGGTATAGAAGGCAAAATTTCCGCCATTAAATATGCACGTGAAAATAACATACCTTTCTTAGGTCTTTGCTTAGGAATGCAGCTGGCTATAGTGGAATTCTCCCGTCATGTTATCGGCTTTAAGGATGCCCACAGTGTGGAACTGGATCCCGGCTCCACTCATCCGGTAATTCACCTGATGCCTGAACAGGACGGTGTGGAAGATATCGGCGGTACCCTAAGGTTAGGTTCCTACCCCTGTGTATTGGATGAAACATCAAAAGCTTTTGAATTATACGGCCAGAAAATCATTCATGAAAGACACAGGCACCGTTATGAAGTAAATAATGATTACCGTGAGGATTTTATCCGCTGCGGCATTAAATTATCCGGTCTGTCGCCGGACGGAAGAATCGTGGAAATGATGGAATTAACAAACCACCCCTGGTTTATCGCCACCCAGGCCCATCCTGAATTTAAATCCAGACCCAACAGGCCTCATCCGTTATTCAAAGGTTTTGTAGGAGCGGCTCTGGAGTACCGGAAATAAAATGGCAGTGGATTATACTTACATCTGGGAAGGATAGCGGATGATTCTGCCTTGACATCTGCTATTCTTCCCAAAGTTAAAAGAATATTCGGATTTCTCCAACCTTGCCACAGTTAAACTATATTATCTATATATTTGCTCACAAACAATTTCAAATATCCTGGAAGTGGCAATATTATCCTTATGGGGTATGATTTCACTCTCTACCTTTCCCGTTCTGAAAAGCTCAGCAAAGTGCCGGATTTCATAGCAGAATCCATCTTCAAATTCGGCTTCAAATGTTTCACATAACTGAAAGTCTTTGTCATAGCGTTCTATCTTATGGGACCCCAGGAAATTATACACCACTACATATCCGTTGTCACCATAGATATAGGCATCCTTGCTCGTTGCAGCGCGGATGCCACAGCTTAAAGATGCCAGAACTCCGCTTTCAAACTTCATCGCCATGGCTACATAATCATCTACCCCATTCTCACAAAAAGTTGCTACCGCTTTGACTTCTGCCGGATTTTCATTCAGAATTCCGGTGGTAAACTCAATCGGATAAACACCCGCATCGTAAAGACTTCCTCCAGCCGTACCGGCATTGTAAAGACGATGCGCCGGATCATAAGGAAAATGAAAGCAGAATGAAGCCTGGACCAGCCTGACCGTCCCAATTTTCCCCTCAGAAACCCATTCCCTGGCCTTCCTAAATGTCGGGATAAATCTGGACCACATTGCTTCCATCAGCAGCACCTTATTTATCTTCGACAGTTCAGTAACTTCTAATGCCTGCTGCTCCGTCAGAACCATTGGTTTTTCACATATAACCCCCTTCTTATGTTCTATGCAGAGCTTTATCAGCTCATAATGACGGTCATGAGTCTGGGCAATGTAAACCACATCAACGAAAGGGTCCGCCGCCAATGCGGCATAATCTCCAAAATACTTTTTCACAGCATACTCACCGGCAAACTGCCTGGCTCTGGTTTCATCCGTAGATGCAACTGCGGTGAGTTCAACATTTTCTATTGTCTTCAATACCTTTGCAAACCGGTGAGCGATACCGCCAAGTCCCATAATACCAAATTTTACTTTCATTTTTATACCCTTCCTTTCATTCGTATCGATGCTCCTGCCAAAGAGATTTAGAGCGGAAACCATCCCAAATCAACACTTCTGCCAAGATCCCAGGCATCCCGGCCAATCCAGCCTTTTGTGTTAACCGTATCGATTAATAATTTGTAGCTCCAGTAGAAATATCCGGACCCTTTCTTCCATGCGTTTAACTGGGCCTTTGCCAATGCATTATAGATTTCCTTTTTTTGTTCCGGAGTCAGGGCTTCCTCAGAGACCCCTTCCAGGCCATTTAATACGGTCTGTCCGCCTCTGGTATCCTGTCCGCATGCAAGGGAGTTAAACAGGCACCATTCACCACAGATTACCGGAAAGTATTGCTGCATTTCTTCAATATCCTTAGCAAAATGCTGGTGAATATAATCCAGGTAGCCTTCCATAGACTGTTCACATCCCACCATTTCAGCCATCATAAGATACTGATGTGTATCCAGCATAACATTTTTATACTTATCTTCCTGCATAAAATCTTTCCATGCTTTTAGCTCGAATCCGTCATGTATAACTACATATTTATCTTCCGGCATATATTTACGGATTCTGTCATAAGCCTTTTTATAAAACTCTCTGATAAAACCGCGGCTTATACCCGCACTCCCTTTTGCCATATTCTCGTCTGCCGGCGGATACCGTTTCTGTACATCCATGAATTCCCATGCATTTTCCAGTGCAGGTTCATTCAACACTTCAATACCCAGTAATCCTCCCCGTGTCCCATACCGTTCAGCCAGTCTTTCCAGAACTGACAGCTCAAATTCTACTTCAGCCGGATTCTGGGCCCATTTACATACACCGCTGATTCCTCCGTTATCAAAACCGTTCTGCCCCTCCGGCGCCGTGTGTAAATCAATCAAAATACTCAATTCATATTTTTCTGCCCAGTTAAATGCTTTGTCAAGCTCTTCAATACAACCGATAAACGGCTCCCTGTCTCCAAAAATAAAATAAGGCACCGGTATACGAACTGCATCCATTCCCCATGACTTTATTGTTACAAAATCACGCTCCGTGATATACTCACTTCTATGTATTTTTATTCTCGCTTCATAAACCTCCTTTGATAATTGACGCGGCAGCCAGTATTCATCTTCTGCCGTTGTACCGTCAAATAATGCGGGATTCATCCATTTTTCCAATACAAGCCAGTTCCCCAGGTTAACTCCTTTTATTCCCATAATCTTCTCCTTTTCAATAATTTTATTTGCTCTATGATATGTTTCAAAACACTAATTCTTTCGAATCTCTTTCGGAAATGCGAAAAAATATATTTAATCCTTATCTTTCCTTTAAAAATACCGTCAGATACTTGCAGTCTTCTGCCGGTATTCTTTAATCTGATACACGATATTTCCTGGGCCCATGTCCGGTTATTTCCCTGAAATTACGGTGAAAGGTTCTTAGATTGTTATAACCGCACTTGACTGCAACTTCACCAATGGCCTGCTGGGAATTCTTCAGCAAGTAGCATGCCTGTGATATCCGGTAATGATTTAAATAGTCCGTGAAAGTCATGTTCATCTGTTGAACAAATAATTTTGATAAGTAAGGATAGTCATACTGCAGATGCTTTGCAACGTCTTTTAATGTGCAATCAGCAGAGTAATTTTCCTCTACGTAGAGCAGCATCTTATAGAGCACCTTGGTTTGGGGTAATTTCTTAACCGGGACAAACGACTTCTGATTTACCAACGCAGCACATACAGCATATAAAAAGCTTTTCTGGCTATATATTAAATTCAGTTTACTCAGGTCAAGTTCTCTCTCTAAATGCAGTGAATTGTCATTTGGTATTAACCCTTTATAATTCATAAAGAAGTCACCGATTAATTCCGGCGAAAAAAGGATAATTGTAATATCCGAATTATCAATGGTCTTAAATTCATGCATTTGATTCGTAAAGACAAAGGCCAAATCATTTTCCTTCAGCAGATACTCCTTTTGGTCGATGGATACATATAAGTGCCCGGCATTAACATAAATTATTTCATATGCACGGTGAAAATGAAGGGGAAAGCTATAATTTTTCAATGGAAAATAATGAAAAAATTCTTTTCCCTCTACTCCATGCTTTTCAAATAAGACCATACAATCCTCCTTACCGGAACACTAATATTGTCTTAAAGTATACTACATTTTGAATAGAACTGCCAACAATTATTTCTTATAATAAAGTAAATAGAAATGATAAGGAGGATGTAAAACTATGGAGTATCATGTAGCAAAAACCGGTTCCGACCAAGGCCTGGGGAGCCGGCAGGACCCATTTCTGACAATCAATAAAGCTGCGTCTGTTGCAGTAGCCGGGGATACAGTTATTGTCCATGAAGGAGTATATCGTGAATGGATAAAACCTAAGTTTAAAGGATTAAGCAACAAGAGAAGAATTACTTATCAGGCAGCGGAAGGCGAAAAAGCAGTAATCAAAGGCTCAGAGCACATTCAGGATTGGAAGCATGTGGAAGGGAATGTCTGGAAAGTTGTATTGCCGAATGAGTTTTTCGGCAGCTATAATCCATATGCCCTTGAAATATTCGGAGATTGGCTCGTCACAATTGAGGAACGCAGGCATCTGGGAGACGTTTATTTAAACGGTATGTCTTTTTATGAAATCAGCAGCTTTGAACAACTGCTTGATCCGGAGGTCAGAACAGAGACAATGGACCACTGGACAAAAAAAATTGTCCCGGTTCATAATCAGGAACAGACAAAATATGTTTGGTTTGCAGAAGTGAATACCGAGAATACAACTATTTACGCAAATTTCCAAGGTGCCGATCCCAACAGGGAATTGGTTGAGATTAACGTTCGCAGATCCTGTTTTTATCCCCAGGAGACAGGAATTGATTATATTACGGTAAAAGGCTTTGAAATGGCTCAGGCCGCTACACCATGGGCACCTCCGACAGCAGATCAGCCTGGCCTGCTTGGCGCCAATTGGAGCAAGGGCTGGATTATTGAAAACAATATCATTCACGATGCAAAATGCAGTGCCGTCAGTATTGGTAAAGAAGCCTCCACCGGACATAACTACCGCTCCGTCCGGAAAGACAAACCCGGATACCAGTACCAGCTGGAATCTGTATTTTCTGCTGAACGTAATGGCTGGTGCAGGGAAAAAATCGGTTCCCATATTATACGTAATAATACGATTTTCGATTGCGGCCAAAATGGAATTGTGGGTCACTTAGGCGGTGTGTTTAGTGAAATCCATCACAACCATATTTATAATATTGCTCTGAAACGGGAATTCTATGGTCACGAAATTGCAGGAATCAAGCTCCATGCAGCCATTGATGTCCGGATTCACCACAACCGTATTCATGACTGCTCTTTAGGATTATGGTTAGATTGGCAGACACAGGGCACAAGAATCAGTAAAAATTTATTCTACGGCAATAACCGTGATTTATTTGTGGAAGTAAGCCATGGGCCATATATCGTTGACCACAATATATTGGCTTCCGAATATGCCCTGGACAACGTATCACAGGGCGGAGCTTATGTAAACAACCTAATCTGCGGTAAAATGAATCATAGAAAGGAACTAAACCGTTCCACACAATACCACCTCCCCCACAGCACGAAAATTGCAGGCTTTTCCTTTGTTTACGGAGGCGACGACCGTTTTTATAATAATATTTTCATTGGTGCAGATGGCCTGGAGGGAGTCGGAACGTCCCACTATAAAAACTACACGGTATCTTTAGAAGAGTATATTGAAAACGTACATAAAAAACCAGGTGATGCTGAAGTATTTAACCTGGTGGAACAACCTGTTTACATCAATAATAATGCTTATTTTGCGGGAGCAGAACCCTTTGAAAGAGAAAAAGACAAGATATTTGATAAAAGCTTTCATCCGAAATTCAGTATAATTGATAAGGGAGAAGAAGTTTATCTTTCCTGCGAGCTGCCGGATAATTTTGATAATTTTCCCGGTGACATACACTCAACGGCAACACTGGCACGGGCACGTATCGTTGACGCTGAATTTGAGCGCCCCGATGGCAGTGAAGTGGTTCTGGATACCGATTTGCTGGATAATCAAAGAGCAGATAAGAGTCCGCTGGGACCGATTTCACTTTTGAAAAAAGGCAAGAATTATATTAAAGTTTGGTAATTTCCTTTTGGGGACCTGCTGGAAATGAGCTTGCGGGAGCAAATAATCAGGCCATAGAAACGGTTAATCAAGAACTTGAAAAGGGCTGCAATTAAATTGCGGCCTTTTTTCATGATAGCAAGTTAATCTTTGTCAGATGGAGTAAGATAGTAAAAAAGAAACTAATATAGGGTTGCAGGAGTTGGGCCTGCGTGATAAAATGTGCATAATGTACATAAGCAAAGGCCGGAATTTTTATGAGCCGTCTGGAAAATGGAAACCGTATATACCTGGAGAATTAAAAGAAAATCGTGAAGTAATCGTGAAATTTAAAGTTAAATTTTTGCTTAAACGATTAGAAGCAAGAATTTACTCCAGTGTAGAAAGCAAGGCGCATAGATAACTACAGAACAATTAGAATCTGCCTTGATAAATACAGACAGTCAAAACATATCCGGTCTTCCGAAAATAGAATCTGGGACTAGGATATGGTAATAGAATACATAAAATATGCAAAATTGAACCTATTATTACAGGCTACCCAGATAAAACTTGACCAGGCAAAACAGGAATAATAAAGTGTACTAAAACTGCTCAGATAAAAATTATATCTGAAGGATGATTAATTTTGTTTATAAAACGGCTTCTTTGTAATATGAATACTAATTATCATCTTTAAACAATGATAACAGCGCAATGATTGCAGAACCAGTAAATATGCAGATATCCGATATATTAAATATGATTTTTTTCAGGAATTTAAAACTGAAATAATCCACTACATATCCTCTGCTAATCCGGTCGTATACGTTACTGAGAGCCCCGCCTAATACAAGTGATAAGGCAAATTTTAATAAGCGGTTCTCTTTTTTAGGCAAAAGCAGTGCAAACAGCAACAGAAGAATTCCAGCTAAAGTAATCGTAATCATCTTAACAGCAGCAACATTATCTTCCATAAAGTTTAATATTGCACCTTTGTTGTGGTAACGTTCCAGAATAATATTACCATTGAAGATTTTTTCTTTTTTGTGCATCTCTTTATTCTCTTCAATATAATTCTTTATTTTTAATTCAGCAATAAATATGGAAATTACTATAAGTATATAAATCATCCCGTTCCTCCTTTAAAATATGGTTTTCAGGATTGTATCCGTTAGTATAAAACCGGTAGAATCCAGATTAATACAAGTAGATAACTTAAAAATATAGATGTAACTATATTAATTTTCATTCTAAAAATATTAGGATATACATGAGTTAATAAAAATACAAATCCTTACATTTAGTAATGTGTTTTAATTAATAAAAATATCCGTTAGGATAATTATAATTAAATTTGTCTAATATATCAACATTATTAATGTTAAAATTTAATTAATTCATCGATATAATCAGAATTCTATAAATACACGTGCTCCAAATACAAAATTTATCGGTTTAGTAACTCGAAATACAAACAATTATGATATTGCATAACAAAAGTAACAACTTGACACATAATGATATGTACTTCCAATATAACTGCTTTTTATGAATCTACAATAAATGCCGGTGTCTGTAAATACATACTTCCGGCATTTTATAACTTATTTTATAACAAATGTATCTTTTGGTATATACAGGAACTATTAATAATATGCGCCGTCAAAACAACATAGGATTGACTTTTCCGTTTATTCTGACATGAGTATCCTAAAATTCAGTGTTCACAAGATATTTTACTGTATTTGTCTTAATCTGTATAAAATAATTCTATATATAAATATTCCTTGTTGTCGGAAATCGTCTTAATTTTGCTTAACTAATTATATAAAGTATTAGCAATAAGTATATGTTTTAGTCTTAGTAATATTTATTAAATTTTCCAATAATAGAGTATCGTCTGAATATATAATAAGTATATTTATCTGGTTCATCTTTATATAGTTCGTGCTGAATGTTTTGCCATACTGGAAGGAAGCTGAACGCCTGGTAATGGTGTGGTTATGCGGAAGGAAGCTGATTTTGCAGATAGTAAAAAATAGTGTGATTTATATAATTATGAGCTAGGCAGTAAAATACTGTTATTAAATAAATATAATATAAAAATTTTATTGCTGAGGTTTCCACATATCTGCAAGCTCCTGGTATGCGTCTGCTGTTTCTGATTGCCTAATCTATCATAGCAGACGGAAAGCCGCCGCAGGGGATAATCACCGGAATAATGAATATTTAACTCGCTTTCGGCTTCATAGACTGCATTATAATACTATATAGTTGCTTCTTATAATCTTTTTTTGTAAAAAAGTACTCCCCAATTTCATAACATATTTCTGAGCTGGGTTCTCACCTGCAATATAATGATTTCATCCATTAATCCTAACAGGCTGTTTAAGCATCTGGAAAGTACTTTTTCTTTGTTTTTTACGATTAAGCAGGCACTGATTGTAATTATTCCGCAATTCTCCTTTGTATAAAATCCAATATAAAAAGTTAATATAGTATATTTTTTACTATTAACTATTGTAAAAAATATTCAAAAAATTGCAAATTTTTTGGCAAAAAATACGTTTTAAAAATTAAAAAATTTATAAAATTATGTAATATTTTGTATGCATTTTCCACATAATTATGCAGTTAAAATTGTCGTTTTACCAATATTGTATAATGAATTATGTCGTGCTATACTTAGTAATGTAGTAATTATCTAGCAATTCTATTTTTTCTATATGAATTGGGTGTATGAAAGAATATTTCTTCCAATAGCCTCTTAATATTAACAAAGACTAAGACTATTCGCTCAATTTTCTGCTATTTCTTTTAGGGGTTTTTAGAGGGGGTACTCTGGAAACCCTTCTTTTAAAACGAACTAAATATATTTATTTTTTCTAAACAGGCAGAATAATTATCGTAACTTCATTAGGTAATATTTCTTAGAATCAGGCATACTAAATCTGCTTTCCTTACGAAATCGTATTTACTATTACTCCAACTCGGGAGTTCAAAGTATATAAGAATGGTATAATATCTTTTTCAAAAGCATCGGCAATTTTTAAATCATCTTTTTCTTTAATCGCATTACTTAGAATAATTATACCGTTATTTATCTTAGGTTTCTCAATAATTTCTTCCTCTTCATTTACAATATCTAAGGTACGGTTTAATACTTCAATAATCCAGTTAATCCCATTAACAATTACATTCAGGTATTCATCCGTATCTGCTTGTCTTGATTCACGCAGCTCTGCCACAATAGCCTCCGTACTTGGCAAAAGCTTTTGTAAATAATTATATGCTTCCAGTAAAGCTTCCAATTGCTGTTCTCTCAAAGTCTTCTTTTCCATGTTTTTATTCCCATGTTTATAACATGGTTTCCTCCTTATATATTATAGTTAATATAAAAACTTTATTTCCTTCCCAACAACTTTATAAGGCAAAAAGTACATATTCCGTTGGCCCAATCTGTCTGCCGTTATACCTCATAAAAAAAAAGTTCAATTTTCTTCTATTACTTATCTTAACTCTATTCTTTAAATAACTGGCATTAGTTTTTGATATATTTATATACTTCTTGTAAAGCCTCCACCTGCTGTTTTATATTTATGTTACTACATGTTAAAGCCTATATCTATTAACTTTTGTTCTATTTCTTTCAATTTTAATAAGATTCATTATTGAGGAATCATGCAAATAGTTTGTTTTATAAAGTTCAAAATTATCAAATAGCTCTAGGACCGCCTCTTTATTCATATCCCAAATATGATATTTATTATAATGAGTTGTTTTCTTGTTCGGAAAAGAAATTATAATTTCTTTTATTCCGCATCGATTAACCATATTCTTTAAAACTGTAGGATCAGATAAATGTTCAATTGTTTCTAAACAAACCAATACATCAAATATATCCGTTATATATTCTGGTTGACCCAATATAAATTTAATTTTATCACTTCTAAAATTTTCATTTGCAATTTTAATAGTATTCTCATTTTTATCAACCGCTATAATATTATGAACATCTGGATTCTTAGACATTAAATAACTTCCATAGCCTATTCCACAAGCAATATCAAGAACATCCCCATAAACAAATTGTCTAGCATACATATATCTTTCTATACCTCTTCGAATTATAATATCTTCTTCAATACTATCGACATTATTTTTATCAATAATAATTCTTTCCATCTCTTTATATTTTAGATTATTCATATTAAATTATTTCCTTCCTTATATTTAAGAAATAAAG
Organism: Lachnoclostridium sp. UBA903; assembly: GCA_002294045.1. Taxonomy (GTDB): domain Bacteria; phylum Bacillota; class Clostridia; order Lachnospirales; family Lachnospiraceae; genus Anaerocolumna. Next base: position 64,796 of record DBEP01000089.1, read on the forward strand.
ATATACGTTTCAGATTTTAAAGTTAATCTCTTCCAAATAAATCTCTTGTATAAACTTTATCTATGACATCAATAATTTCATTATTTATTCTATTAGATATAATTAAATCTGACATTGCTTTGAATTCATCTAAATTTTTTATTACTTTTGAATGATAAAATTCAGACTCATTCAACGTTGGTTCATAAACAACAACTTCAACTCCTTTAGCTTTTATTCTTTTCATTACACCTTGAATAGATGATTGGCGAAAGTTATCTGAATTTGCTTTCATAGTCAGCCTAAATATTCCTACAACTTTTGGATTTCTTTGTAATATCATCTGTGAAATATGATCTTTTCTTGTTCTATTAGCTTCTACAATTGCAGATATAATATTATTGGGGACATCTTCATAATTAGCCAATAATTGCTTAGTATCTTTTGGTAAACAATAACCTCCATATCCAAAAGAAGGATTATTGTATAGTTTTCCTATTCTTGGATCAAGACAAACACCTTCTATAATTTGCCTTGTATTTAATTTTCTAATTTCAGCATAAGTATCTAATTCATTAAAAAAGGCAATTCTCATCGCAAGATATGTATTAGAAAATAATTTAATTGCTTCTGCTTCAGTTGAATTTGTATATAATAACTTAATATTTTCCGTTTTAGCACCCTCAATCAATAAATTTGCAAATGTTTTTGCTCTTAATGAATCCTCACCAATAATAATACGTGATGGGTATAAATTATCATATAATGCTTTTCCTTCTCTTAAAAATTCTGGTGAAAATATAATATTTTCTGTTTTGAATTTTTGTTTAGTTGTTTCTGTATACCCCACTGGTATTGTAGACTTTATAACAATTAATGCATTAGGGTTGATAGCTAACACACTTGTAATTACAGCCTCAACACTGCTTGTATCAAAGTAATTTTTATTAGGATCATAATTAGTTGGTGTTGCAATAATAACATAATCAGCATCTTTATAAGCTATGTAATTATCAGTTGTAGCAAATAAGTTTATTTTATCAGATTGCAGATATTCGTCAATTTCCATGTCTATAATTGGAGATATCCTATTATTAATCATATCCACTTTCTCTTTCTGAATATCATAAGCTATTACTTTATTATTTTGTGCTAATAATATTGAATTTGATAATCCAACATAACCAATTCCAGCAACAGTAATATTCATATTATTTACCTCATTTGTTTATTAATGATTATGATTATAATAACTAATATACCAATCTACAAATCTTCCCAATCCATCTTCAATATTCGTTTTTGGTTTGAAACCTATGACTTTTTCTAATTCTGAAATATCAGCATACGTCTTAATTATATCTCCTGGCTGCATATCTAAAAATATCTTTTCAGCTCGTCTTCCTATTTTTTCTTCCAATATTTTAATGAATTTCAATAATTGTACTGAATTATTGTTTCCTATATTATAAATTTTATATGGTGCAAAACTTGTGTTTATACTATCTCTTTTTTCACTCCATTCAGGGTTATTCTTTGGTATAACGGTTAATAATCGATATATACTTATGATAATATCATCAATATAAGTAAAATCGCGTTCCATTTTACCTTGATTAAATATTTTAATTGGTTTTCCTTCAATTATGTTTTTCGTAAAAGAAAAGTAAGCCATATCAGGTCTTCCCCAAGGACCATAAACAGTAAAAAACCGAAGTCCTGACGTTGGGATATTATATAAATGACTATAAGTATGAGCCATTAATTCATTTGCTTTTTTGGTAGCTGCATAAAAACTTATCGGGTGATCTACATTATCATTTGTTGAAAAAGGTACTTTTTTATTCCCCCCATATACAGAACTTGATGACGCATATAATAAATGTTTAACTGGATAATTACGACAAGCTTCCAAAATATTAATAAAACCAACTATATTAGAGTCTACGTAAGCATGCGGATTATCTATTGAATAACGCACACCCGCTTGTGCGGCTAAATTAACAACATAATGTGGTTTATAAATATTAAATATTTCTCTTACTAACGATTCTTCTTTTAGATCAATTTTATAAAAAACGAATTTATTAAATTTTTTTAATAACGATAAACGCTCCTCTTTTAATATACAATCATAGTAATCTGATAGATTATCTATTCCAATGACTTCAAAAGACTTATTTAATAAATACTTACATAGATGATATCCAATAAAACCACAAGCTCCAGTAACCAATATATATTCTTTTTTCTTCTGTTCCAATCCCATTTAATTAGGGCCTCCATTATATTCCAAAAAAAATCAAATTGTCTATGCCTTTTATTATCCATTTACCTTAGATTCAGTTTCTAGTTTAATTATTTTCTCAAAAATTTTTTCTTGTGTCTTATCAATACAACTTAATTCATTTGCTCTCGCTATAGCTTTTTTTTTCATTTCAAAATAATAATCTTTTTCTAAAATATATTTTTTTAGAGTCAAGTACATCTCATCGTAGGAATCAACAGCAAAAACATTGCCACATGTATTGAATACATCGCCATATCTTAACGTGATAGCAGGTACTCCATAATACAAAGCTTCAAAACTTGAGCGACCACCGCCACTCCTCTTTGGATTTATGTATATATTAGCTAATTTAATAATTTCACTTGCATCTGTTTGTACCCCGGTATAAAAAATATTTTTTGAATTTCCTATTATTTCTTCGATATTTTCCTTAAAATTCTTATCAGTATATCCAACAAACAATATTTGTATATTTTTTAATTCTAATATTTTTTTAACAATATTAATAAACGAATTGTCAATTTCCTTATTTAATCTATTTCCTATTATTACAATGAGAAAACTTTCTCTAGAAATACCAAACTGTTCTCTGCTGTATAACAGATTACTTGGACGTATCTTATAATTTACTTCTGTTTCAATTATTTTTTGATAAGGTTCTAATCTATCTAAACGGGAATTATCATTTTGATTAATTTTATGTCCAACCAACAAATATTTTGACATGCTAACAGGAATGGCGTTTGAACAGGGCAAGCATATAGTCGTTGTAAAATCAGTACAAAGATCACTAACCAAGCTTGAACCACCAATGTTATAAACAAATAATGGATTTAATTCATATATAAAATCAAGTATTTGTATTATCATTGGAATATCCGGCATCTCTGAGTTTATTTGGAGAAAATTAAATTTCTCATCTTTATACTCTATATAAGAAATATTATTATAATCTTTCATAAAATTATATTGTATACTAGGTTCAAAGCATTCATTTTTATTAAAATTCATGCCGCTATCATTAATAATAGTTACCTTTTTTTTTAGATATTTTTGTATTGTATAACTATAATCTAATACTCTTATTGTTGGTGCATGTGCCTGACTCAAAAATTGGCTTGTAATTATAATAATTTTATTGCTATTTCTATTTTGTAAAAATCTATATGGTCTTGTATACTTAATATTAAATCTAATTTCTTTAAAAATATAAGTATATAATTCATCAATACTACCAGAATAGATCATTAAATCTACATCTTGAAATAAAGCACTTGTAATTATCCAGTAGATCTGCCAGCAATCCTCTAAAAGAATATTATCCGAAAAAGCTATTCTATATAGTATTGTTATACATTTCGAACGTATTATTTTATCTTTTGATTTATTAAAACAAATATTACTTAAACGCACTAAGTCTACTAATTCATTTGTTGATAGTTTTTTTAATATATTCGAATGATTCAAAAAATAATCAATAATTTGTAGATTTTTATTATTTTCTGTTTCTGTCATTTTAACATAGCCTCTTTCCGTCTCTTCAAAAAATTATTAAATATCAATTGCTGCATTTATCTAAATCATAAAACTGTTTCTTCATATTTAATTGATTATTAAATAGCTGCTCTTTTATAATAGTTTTTATTTTTTCTGAAGCTTTTCCATCACCATATGGATTTTTCTGACTTATAATTAACTCCTTAAACTCCTTAGATAACGCTTTTTTTATTGCCCTAACTATGCTATTCTTAACTGGTTCACAATTTATAATGGATAACGGAGCAACTCTACCTTTTTGTCTATCTCCTATATTTACAGTAGGTATCATATAATTAGGCGCTTCAATAATTCCACTTGATGAATTTCCAACAACAAAATTACAAACTTTCATGCAGGATAAATATTTTATTTGTCCCAGTGAGCTAAATACTACTGACTTATGTGAATTTATTTTTACATAATTATCTATTAGTTGATTAATACTCCTTCCATACATGTCAGAATTTGCCTTGGTAAATATTATCTGTAAGTCATCAAATTCATCTAACGCCTGAAGTATGTTTTCCATATGAAATTTTGCTGAATTTTCTTCTAAAGTAACCGGATGATATGTTAATAAAGCAGTAGTTTTATTTAATTTTATACCTAAAAAATTCTCTAAATCAGCTTTATTTAAATAACTCAAATTTTTGATTACTTCAATTGCTAAAGCACCTACATTGAATACTCTATCAGGACTTTCTCCCATCTGTATCACTCTATTCCTATAAGTTTCCGTACTCGTAAAATGCAGATAGCTCATCTTGGTTATGGCATGCCTGTAAGCCTCGTCAATTGCTCCTTCCGTAGTTTCCCCGCCATACAGATGGGCAATCGGTATATGCGCATTTAACGCAGAAATAGCAATAGACATCATTTCAAATCTGTCACCTAGAATAATAACCATATCCGGTTTTAATCTTTCAAAAGTCTCTGAAAAACTAATGATTGCCAGTCCCATGGATTTCGACGTTCCAATAGCCGTATCCGAACTTAGCAGGATTTCTATTTGCTCCGTAATTGTAAAACCATCTTTGATAATTTCTTCATAGGTGTAACCAAATTCCGGTGATAAATGCATTCCTGTTACAATTATCTGTAATAGTAAATCTTTATCTTCATCAATTTTCTTCATTAAAGGTTTTAATAGTCCATACTCCGCTCTGGTAGCGGTTACAACACATATTTTTTTCATACAACTATCTGATCATCCTTTTTGAAATTTTTTTTGGCAATGCTTCCAAGTATAATGTCCCATTCCATAGGTGAAATTCCGTTCCCCGGTCTTTTAACTGTTAAATTTTCTTCACTGAGTATCTCACCTTTTTCAATATTTCTGGCGGCTACTATGCTCTTACGTACAACATTCAAATTTTTTATTTCGGATTTGGTCGGTTTTTTCCGGCCGTCACCCAGTGCTTTTTCAATATTCCGAATAGCAAGCACCATCTGTTTTAATTCATCCGGCTCTATACTTGCCTGATGGTCAGGCCCTTTCATGAATCTATCCAGAGTAAAATGTTTTTCAATTATTACAGCACCTAAAGCTACTGCGGCAATCGAGGCTTCGATTCCTTTCGTATGGTCCGAATATCCGACTGGAAAGCCCAAAGAATCTTTCATGGTTTTTATAGCTTTAAGATTAATTTCTTCAAAAGGTGCGGGATATTCAGTGGTACAATGCAATAAATAAATTTTTTCTTTTGAATATTCTTTAAATATATTTATAGCAGCTTGTACTTCTTCCATTGTGCTCATTCCGGTTGACAAAATTATTGGAATTTTTGTTTTCGCAACTTTAACCAAATAAGGCTTGTTAGTCATCTCTCCTGATGATATTTTTATAAATGGAAGATTTAAACCAACTAAAAAATCGATACTTTTAAAATCGAAAGGTGTGGATAAGAAATCGATTCCAACCTGCTTCGCATACTGATTTAAGGAAATGAAATCTTGAAATGACAGTTCCAACTTCTCCAGCATCTTGAGCTGGCTTTCTTTAATACCCATATTATCTTTTTGGTATTGAGCCATATCCGCATTAGCAGAAACAAGCTCTCTGGAAATGAAAGTCTGAAATTTGACCGCATCTGCACCAGCCTTCTTTGCCTCCAATATCATCTTTTTGGCTAAATTGATATCTCCATTATGATTTACTCCTGCTTCAGCGATAATATAAGTATTATTCATTCTTTACCTCCCTGCAGGGATTTCCATAGGCAGTAGCATAAGAGCTAATATCTTTTAACACCACACTCCCCATTCCAATCATTGCACCCGCCCCGATATGCACTCCTTGTTTAACTATGCTTCCGGCTCCTATATGGGTTTCTTCGTCTATTCTGACATTTCCACAAATTATACTTCCTGGTCCCACATGTACAAAATCCTGTATACGGCATTCATGTTCTATAATACTTCCGGTATTGATAATGACACAATTACCCAATTGGACTTCTGCATTAATCACTACGTTCTTGCCAGCAAAAATGCCTTCTCCCCAATGGATACCCTTGCTTATATTACTTGATTTATCTATAATATTAGGAACACGAAATCCAATTTCTTTTATCCTCTTATATATTACATTTCTGACCACGGGATTTCCTATGCTTCCAACCGTAATAAAAGCGTCGGTGTATCCTCTCTTATAAAATATCTCTAACTCATCATCATAGCCAATAACAGGTATTTCTGATATCTTGGATACTGCCATATATTTATTTTTTTTTTCTATAATACCTATATTTTTATATTCTGATGAAGTAAGCAAGGTATCTATAACGGACTTACAATGTCCTCCGCCGCCAATTAACAATAGTTTTCTATTTTCTGGCATCTTGCTCCAACCTTTCTCTCATCTTTTCCAATTCCTCTAATTGTCCCATGTCCATCCATGCATTCTCACTAATAGGATAAATACCTACCTTCTTACCCTTCCAAATACAGTTTTGTATAATATCTGTAATATGTATAAAAGTATCCTCCTGAATCATTTCTAAAAATTCAGGCGAAATAACATAAAAACCTGTATTTGTTAAAAAGGAAAAACTGGGCTTTTCATTAATACGGGTAACCTGTCCATTTTCAGAAATATCAATGGTTCCGTACGGTATCGTAAGGTTTTTGGTTGCAGTTACTATAGTTATTATATTTTTATCCTTTTTATGATGCTTCATAATTTCATAATAATCATCTTCAATTAGAATATCGCAGTTCGTCATAAAGAAAGGTTCTTTGTATTTTCCCATTAACAGTTTTAAACCGCCGCCGGTCCCCAAATATTTCTTTTCTTCAATAAAATCAATTTCTCTTTTTATCTCATTATCCGTAAAAAATGATTTAATAAAGTTCTTTTTATAATTTACTATCATATCAAAATGATTACATTCATAAGCCTTAAAGCGATCCATAATTAATTCCGTAATTGTTTTTTCTCCCACAGGAATTAACGGTTTAGGAAGTATTTGCGTATACGGATATAATCTTGTTCCTTTCCCTCCGGCCATAATTACTACAGGTGAATTTATGCCCCTCTTTTTAACAGCTTGTCCGTCATAAAGGAAGCGTATAGATAAAAGCTTTTTATCTTTATTAATAACAGGTAATGCAGTTATGGAATGCCTTTTCATTATGCTTTCATAATCCACCAACTCATCGTTATATGCAAATTTAGGATTATTATTAGAGATTTCTTCAATCTTTCCGTTTAAATCCCCGTTCTTAATGATATATCTTCTAATATCTCCGTCAGTTACTACAGCTTTTAAATATCCGCTCTTACATATAAACGCGATACCTTTTGTATTGTGGTCAATTATTTTCATTACCTGCAAGACGGTATCTTCGCCCGATACAATAAAATCATCTAAATTCATTTGTATCCTCCTCCGCTTTTATCTTTAAAAACTGCTTTCCGCATTTTTAATCGCAATCGCTACCTGCATTACCTCTTCCTGCATAAGATTACTGCTGCAGGGAAGATTAAGAATCTTTTTATAATAATGACAGGCCTTTTCTATCTTGTAAGCCTGTGTATTTTTGTACGGTGTTAAAGTATGAATTAATTTCCAGACGGGACGTGCCTGTATATAATGTTTTGATAAATATTCCAGTAATTCATCCCTATATTCGGTACTGTAAGAATAAAACCAATAATTTGGTCTTATATCCTCCCTGAAACTTAATAATTTTATATCCAGATTCCTATATAAGAGATAATTTTCTTTTTTTATTCTTATAAATTCTTCTAAACGCTCTAACTGTGCCAGTCCTAACGCTGCCTGTAGATTTGTCATTCTGTAATTATATCCTATTTCCTCATGAACAAAATATAAGGTATCATCTTTTGCCTGTGTGGAAAGATATCGGCACTTTTTCAAATAGTCTGGATTATTCGATACGACCATCCCACCGCCGCCGGTTGTAATAATTTTGTTTCCGTTAAAGGAATATACCCCTATATCGCCGATTGTACCGGCATATTTTCCTTTATAAAGTCCATTATTATAGTAGGTACCCAGAGCTTCGGTTGCATCTTCTATTAATTTTAGATTATATTTTTTTGTGATTTCGGATATCTTTTCCATATCCGCCATATTTCCAAAGACATGGACAACTATTATAGCCTTAATGCATTTTCCTGTTTTTTTATTCTTTAATATGTTTTCAGTAAATATACATTCTTCCTCGCAAAAGGTTTCCAATTTAACGGTATCCAATGTTAAGTTATCGTCACAATCCATAAAAACAGGTTCTGCGCCAACATATTTTACCGGATTAACTGCTGCAATAAAAGTAAGAGCCGGAACAATTACTTCATCTTTTTTCGATATATTCAACGCCCTTAATGTAAGATGCAATCCGGCTGTTCCACTCTGGCAAGCTACTGCATCCGCCGCTCCCACATATTCTGCAATTTTTTTTTCAAATTCCGTAATATATGAACCGGCGGTGGATACCCATTCCGTTTCCAGGGCACGGGTTATATAAGTCAATTCATTGCCTTTAATATTTGGCACAGACAAAGGTATAAATCGTTCCATAATAACATCCTCTTTTTCTTTTTATCATTTAACCTTTAATACAACAAATACTGTATTCAGATTGTTATCACATCTTCTATGTTATTTTATCCTGGATACCTGTTTTTTTATTTAATAAGAACTCTGCCAATAAAAAATCATAATCATCATCAATGTCAACAGAGCTATACTTGTCCATAATATAGCCATAGCAGGCTTTTTCATAGATCGTTTCATGGCTAAAAAAATAATCGGAATAAAACATATATACAGCACCGTTAATCCTGTAATAAGTATCCAATTTTTGGCGGTTAAACTGTAACACTTCTTTTTTAATAAAATGCTCCAGTGAACTGTTATCAGGTAAAGTGTTGCACCATAAGGGGGAATGCTCTGTTTCACATAAGCTTACAACAGCATTGGCATGCTTATCGTCCAAAATCTTTTTCGCATTCCGGATATCTTCCCCTGTTCTTAAAGGAGAGGTCGGCTGCAGTAAAGTAATCAAATCAAATTTCTGATTACGTACTTTATAATTGAAAATGACTTCTCTTACTACGTCCCATGAGGTTGCTTCATCCGTGGACTTTTCGATACTCCTTAAAAAAGGAACACTCCCTCCGTACTCTCTGGCGACGAGCGCATATATTTCCGAATCCGTAGAAACATGAATTTCATCATATAATCCGGATTGTAATGCTGATTCAATGGTATAAGCCATTAAAGGTTTTCCGTTTAACGATTTAATATTTTTATCTTTTAATCCCTTAGAGCCGCTCCTCGCCGGTATTATTGCTATATGTTTCATTATGTTACATTCCTTATCCTTGTCAGATATTGTAAATATCGATTTTATATTTATCCAGGTTATGTTTAAAAAATTCTATCGTTTCAGCCAATCCTTTTTCAAAAGTGTATTCCGGTTTCCATCCGGTTAAGCGCTTTATTTTTTCATTGGAACCCAATAACCGGTTAACCTCACTTTTTTCAGGACGTAATCTCTGCTCATCACACTGTATTTTTACTTCCGGATTAATTTGCCTTATCAGTTCCTTTGCCAATTCTCCTATTGATATTTCCGTCTGGCTGGCTATATTAATTTCTTCACCTATGGTTTTATCAGATTCTGCAATTTCAATAAATCCGTTTACCGTATCCTTTACATAATTAAAATCCCTTGTAGGTGTTAAGGACCCCAATTTAATTTCTTTATCTCCTCTCAATAACTGTGTAATTATGGTTGGAATCACTGCTCTGGCTGACTGTCTGGGTCCATAGGTATTAAATGGTCTGACAATGGTTATGGGCATATTGAAACTCCGGTAAAAACTTTCCGCCAGCCTATCGGCTGCTATTTTGGTTGCCGAATAAGGAGATTGGCCCTGAAAAGGATGATTTTCATCTATAGGCACATATCTGGCCGTACCATATACTTCCGAGGTCGAGGTTACTAAGACTTTACTTATATCTAATTTCCTTGCTGCCTGCAGTACATTCAGGGTTCCTTTTATATTGGTATCCACGTAAGAATCCGGTGAATGATAACTAAAAGGGATAGCTATTAAAGCTGCTAGATGAAAGACCTGCTCCGTTCCTTTCATAGCTTCATATACTCCGTTAGGATCACGGACATCTCCTGAAAATATCTCAATCTGTTCCAATTTATTTTTAGGCAATGTGTCTAACCAGCCCCATGTATTAAATGAATTATAAAAGGTAAACGCTTTTATATCATATCCCCGTTCCAATAGGCGTTCTACCAGATGGCTTCCTATAAAACCATCTGCCCCTGTTATTAGAGCCTTCATATCCTACCTCCATTCTTTTTGATATAACAAAACTTAATTATATAAGATCACAGCATATTTAGTCATAACTACATTTCTTCTATATTCCAACCTTTAAATTTTTTCAACATGATATCTTTAATCTCTTCAGTGGCTTCTATAATCAACTGATATAGCTCTTTTCCCTGAACAAAAGTAATTTCTTTATCTTTTACTTCGTCATCTGTTATTTGATTAATTTCCCACATCATTTCTTTAGTCGCATCTGTAATGTAACTATTTAGTAAATTATAAGTTTGTTTACTTGTAATATAATTATTTATACGCATAATACGGTCTGTAAGTCGAATCCCAATTTTATCCCCATCCGTTTTTTTCTTACATTTTTTAATCATTTTTTCACAATCAGAATAAGCTGTCATTGCTTTTTTCTTGATTAATTCCAGTTCAGATAAACCATTATTAATATACTTTTCTATTCTGGATAAATCTTTGTATGAATAAGTAATTTTCTTCTTTTTTTCAATCTTACTTATATCAACTTTCTTTACACAGTATTTTTTTATTGCTTCTGAAAGAGGCATGACAACAGTACCTTTAATTTTTGCCCCTCCTTCCGTAGCATCTATAACTTCAAGCCCCTTATCTTTATTTTCATCAATTTTGTCTTCGAACCATATTAAAAATTCATACCAATCAAGTCTTGTTTTTACTTTGCCTCCATTTAATCCTTCAACCCAAATAGCATTTGTATCAGGTTCTGACTGTACAGTTTCACCCGCATGACTGGTTCTTCCATCAGCAGCATAGGCCAAATCCTGTCCTATTAAGATTATTTGTTTAAAACCAATTTTAATACAAAGTGTCAACGCCGCTGTTGCAACCGACTGTCCATAAGAATATTCTGTATCAATAGGTTTACCAATCTTATTAAGAACATTATCTATGTAACCAAAAACATCATAGAATATTTTCTTCCCAGCATGTTTATCTAAAACTTTACTGTGTGATTGCATTTGAGTAAACAGTGGAACCTCAACCAAATATTGATAGGCAAATAAGTTGACAGGCTTTATAGGATCGATTGTTACCGCATAGTCCGGTTTAATACCTGCTCTATACAAATATTCCAGTGCTCTATCAACTCCGAATATTACTGCTTTGTTATTAACATTCCTTAAGTGTAATATATTTTTATCCAACGACGGACCGGCAGCAACAATAATAGCCGGTACATCTTTCGGAAAAAGTCCTATATAATCATTTATAATATTACAAGTATTTAAATACTTCATATTTGAAAATGTATTTTCAATTGCTATCTTTCCAAAAAATGCATTGGTCCTATGTGCCAGGATAACCCGATTATTATTATCCTTTACAATTTTCAAAAATGTTTTAAGCTCTTCTATAAAAAGGCGCTCATATTGGGGCAGTATTAACAATTTCTGAGATTTTAAATTGTTCCAATAAACACTTTTAGTCAGGCATTTTCTTAATTTATCATTATCCTCTTTTCCAATAAAAATATAAACATTATCCAATAAATAATCTCTTATATCATAATTCTTAATTACAAATCTAAAAATTTCTACAGAAGGTTCATATATTATAACTATATCATCCGAATTAATCTTCTCTAAAATTTTTTTTATATATAATCCATTACCGAAACCAAATACAACAATGACTTTATTGATCGCTTTAAAATCCTGCCCTGTAACCCAGGTTTCCGCTTCATACTCCGCATTATAGATACTGTTCATTCTATATTTTTTTCCCGCTCTTTTAATCAACATGGTTTTATTACTGTCTGCGGTAACTGTTAAGTTAATTTCCTCTATTAAAGACCTATGGTTTTTATTACCTAAATCCATAGTGTTGTTTTCTAATTTCTGATATATTTCAACTCTTAATATTTTTAAATATTTTTTATTTTCTTTATCAAAATTCATATTATTCCCTCATTGCTGTTAATTTAGCTCAAGCATTTTTTCATAATAACTAACTAATTCATATTTTAATGTATCCGCAAGCACAATTGTATCCATTTCCTGCATAGCCAACATAACACGGTCTAATATAGTATTAATATTCTCTTTAATATTTTCCTTTTGATATAATAAATCAGTTACTTTTTCAATATGTAATAATAATATATCCATTTTTTTAAATCCGTCATTTATATTTTGTTGATAAAATAAAACAACCGTCTCATCTATACAACCTTTTAATTCCTGATAGCTATTTAATAATTCTTCCACTTTATCCTCCTATATAATAAATAAGCTTGGCTTTTGCCAAGCTTATTTACTATAAATTGTAATAAAAAAATTACTGTAATAATGCTAAAACACCCTGAGTAGCCTGATTTGCCTGTGCAAGCATAGACTGAGCAGCTTGTTGAAGAATGCTGTCCTTAGAGTATTTAACCATCTCATCAGCCATATCAACATCACGGATACGGGATTCAGCTGCCTGTAAGTTTTCAGAAGTGTTGTCTGCATTAGCAATTGTATGCTCTAATCTGTTCTGTAATGCGCCTAATGTAGAACGTTGTGTTGACACACTCTTAATTGCGGCATCAATAACACTGATTGCAAATGAAGCAGAAGCATGAGTTCCGGCTACAGCATCAGCAACTGTATAAGAACCGCTTGTAATATGAAGTGCACTTGCTCTCATATTGCTTATTTCAAATGTAATTTTCTGTCCCTGATTAGCGCCAACCTGTAAATTTAAAGCATTATCAGTTCCACTTAAACCACCGCTTAACAGTTTCTTCGTATTAAATTCTGTTTCATTAGCAATACGTGTAACCTCTGAAGTTAACTGCTGAACTTCCTTCTGGATTGCTTCACGGTCTTCCGTAGCATTGGTATCATTCGCTGCCTGAACTGCCAGCTCTCTCATTCTTTGAAGAATGGAATGAGTTTCATTCAAAGCACCTTCTGCTGTCTGAATTAAAGAGATACCATCCTGTGCATTGGTGGAAGCCTGATCCAGACCTCTGATCTGTCCTCTCATCTTTTCAGAAATGGTAAGACCTGCTGCATTGTCACCGGCACGGTTGATTTTGTAACCGGATGATAACTTTTCAGTGGATTTTGCAAGATTGCTGTTTGTAATTCCCAACTGCCTGTTTGTATTGGCTGCTGTCATATTATGTTGAATTATCATATGTATTTCCTCCTTGAAATTGCAGTAGCATCCATGCTACCGTGTATTGTATAGTAACTAATATTTACAAAGCGTTTATCCGGCCGTACGCACCTTGTAAACTCTTCAATAAATATTTGTCTTACTCAACTAATATATCGGATTAATTTAATAATACTTTATAGCTGTTTATAAGTTTTTTTATTTTTTTTTGTCTAAAAAATAAGACTGCCCTTCATACTGGCTTGCCATGTTCTTATAATAATTTGAGGCTGTTTTACTGCTTATTTTAAAGTTTTTAATTTCTTTCTTTTTACCGGCTAAGTACAGTTCCATTTTATTTTTATTCTTCTTTTCAGCAGCCTCCAATTGAACACTCTTTTCCGTAATCCGTCCGATTAACTGCTGCAGCTCCAGTATTTTATCCTTATATGCTGTTTTATTTCCGCTCAATTCTTCCTTTATGTGCTCATAGGTTGATTCAAAACCGGAATCCAGCTGATTTAATCGGTCTATGAGCAATTCCTTTTTGGTCATAAGTTCTTCAAATTGTTTCATGTCAAAAGGCGTTATCGCTATACATGCTTCCTGCTGTGCCGTTATTTGAAGCAGATTATCTAATACAGGTATTTTTTTTGATAATACATCCTGTAAAATATTTATGTAGATTTGATTTTCCATGCTATGTTTACCTTTTCTGAATAGAATAACTTATTTGGCCAGTTTCATAACTTCTTTCCATGTATCCCGCATATCTCTCAAATAACCCAGGACCTCTTCCAGAATATCTTTATCCTTCCTGATATTAGCTTCTATTAATCTTTCGTAAAGATAACCGTATACATTTTCAAAATCCTGAGCCACCGGATATTTGAAATCCAGGGTTGCTCTGAGATGGGTTATAATTTTCTCTGTTTTTATGATATTCAGATTGGATTTCTCCATGTTGTTTTCATTGATTGCATTCACGGCAATATTGCAAAATTTTATGGCCCCTTCGTACAACATAAGTGTTAATTCCGCAGGTGAAGCCGTATTTATCTTATTGTTCTGATACGCTGCAGCGGCATTAATCGGCATAACCATTCCTCCCGTCTATACTTCCTGAAATGCGCTCCGCACTTATCGGCATTATAACACATATTCAGTATATTGTATATATGTCTATTATGTTTATTGATTTGAGGTACCAAGCAATCCTGCCAATGCGTTGCTTTGGGACTGAAGCTTTGCCAGAGCCGTTTCCATGGCTGAAAACTGTTTATAGTATCTGTTTTCCATTTCTGTCAGTTTATCTTCTAATTCGGAGATTTTTTTACTATATACCGTCTGTTCCTTATCCATTAATTTATCATTATAGAAAGTAAATTTGCTTCTTACGTTCGGAATGGAACTCATTTTATCATTCATGGTATCATACAGATTTTTTGCTATTCCGGATAAAGCTGCAATGGTTGTCTCCGGATCTTCCGTAAGTGCTTTCATCAGCTTGTCTGTCATATCAGAATAAGTGGAATCATCTGTATCGCCATAAATATGGAGCAGTCCCTTTTCCGAATAATCCGTGGAGGTCTGAATCCCGAAAGTAGATAAGGAATAACTTTTTCCATCTATTGTGACGGAAGACATCATGGCAGTTTTCATGGATTGTATTACAGACCCCAATGTACTGTCCCTTCTTAATATAGAATCTTTAATTTTAGTCTCCCATTTTTCAATCTGGTCATCGGTCATTGCTTCTCTTTCATCGTCACTGAGAGGATCATAACCTTTGGATGAAGCGGCATAGTATAAAGTATTCATTTCCTTTAATATTTCATTATAGGAATTTATAAAGTTTTTAACCATATCATAGGTTGCCTGAGTATCATTGGCTACATTTAAGCTAACAGTTTCCCCTGAAGCCGTTACTCCCTTTAAATTCATTGTAAGACCATTAACCGTTATCGTATTGGATGAACCGGTAAGCGTAACTCCATTGTATGTAATTATACTGTCTGCTGCTGCAACCACGGTAGAATTAGCATCATCCAGCTTCAAACCGCTTAACATACCACTGGCATCATTTAACGGCTTCTGGCTTTCCGTCCGGTATGTATCAGCCAGGGATTGAACAGCCGTATCAGCCTCCGCAATAGCCTGCTGGTTATCTGGATCCTCCAGTGCCGCCGTATATCTGTTATCCGGAGTTTTGGCTTTTTCCTCTTCAATGGCTTCGGCTACTTTTTTTTCGATGGCAGCATTAATCCTCACTGTAGAAGCTGCTATAGTACTATCCTGAATCTCCTTGATATTAGCCAGTTGTTCCTCTGTAAGACTATCCTCTGTAATATTGGCAATCTCTTCTTCCGTAGCACCATTTTGTCTTGCCTCTTCTTTTAACATTTCAATCTGCTGAAGCATTACCTCGGTTCTGATATTGTTTTCTTCTTCAGCCTGAGCGGTTGGTGTGACTTCATTTCTGATTTCTTCATCCACACCAGCTTCTATTTCACTTTTTACTTTATTCTGGGCGTATTCCGAAAGTATTTGAGTTACAATTTCAATATCACTTTCCGTACTGGTATCACTGCTTAATGTAGCAAGCGCACTGTCTACTTTCGCTTTATCCTCAGAGGAAAGCTCCGAATAACCAACTGCTTCCAATATACTGTTTTTATAAGAGGTTGCAGTTGAAGTATTACCGGTGATTTCAAAGCTATTTTCTGAACCGCTTTCTTTTGAGCTTATGAATAAACGGCCTTGTGTCGTATCATAAGTAGCATTTAACCCTGCCGCTTTTGCAGTATTCACGTAATCCGCTATGGTTGTAGCAGCCGTGACTTCAAGTGTTTTCGTGACACCTCCGGTAGTAAAGCTAAGTAAAGTTTCTTCCGCAATGCCTAAATCGGTTAATTTTGTGGTTGTCTTCGCTTTTTCCCCGCCAACCGTAATAACACCGCTGGTAACATACTGGGAACTTGCCAACTGGCTAATCGTCAGCGTATGGGCTCCGTCCGGTGCGTTTGTGTCTCCGGTTACATCAACTAAAGCATCGTTGGAAGACGTTACTTTTTTCGTCTGATAACTGGATTGCAACCTCATTTTACTAAGATCTTCCGCATAAAGCTTATACAGCTTGGTGTTTAGTTCCTTCCACTTTTCCTCTTTCCACTCGGATAGTGTTAGTTTATCCGATACTTTTTTATTTTTTAATTTCTGAGCATTTACTAACTCTTTAATTATTGACTCCGTATCCAGTCCGGATATCAGTCCTGTCATTCGTATCGTAGCCATTCATTTTCTCCTTTCGGATTTTATCTTCTTTCGTCCACAAGCAATCCGGCAACCTCCCATAATTTCTGGAGCATTTCCAGCGTCTCTTCCGGCGGTATTTCCCTTATAACTTCATTGGTTTCTATATCCATTACTTTGATAGATACACGGTTTACCTTGTCGTGGTAAGAGAATTCACAGCGGGTTCTTGCAGGCCGGATTTTATTGTTGGTTTCGTTTAAAATACTTTTTACCCGGTTTACATTTGCCTGTGCATCATTTTGTTTTTCTTCTTCTCTTGTTCCATCCTGTTTCTCAACAATTTTTTTGGCAGCTTGTATACCGATTCCTTCGCTTCCGGCCGGATTAGCCGAATTCACCGCAGTAACCGGTGAAGTTTTCTGTTCCTGTTTATAATCTGCATAAGCTGCCGTATTGGAAATTGATTCAATTGCCATGTTGCCACCTCCATGTGTGCGGGACTTGTCCCATTCCGTTATATTTTAGCTAATATATCGGCATTTTACATAAAATGTTTATACCAACAAGCCGGTATCTTATCCTACATAAGCCCCAAATCAGCCTCCTTGCCGCCCTGGCGCCTTCCTGATTATTGAAATAATTTTCTGATTTCTTCCACAGATACCGTACTTCCGGCAGCTTCTTTATTCGCTTCCTGTATCTGAAGATAAATTTCCTTGCGGTAGATGGGAATCGATTTAGGTGCACTGATTCCTATCTTAACCTGGTCGCCCTTTATCTCCAGTATGGAAATTTCTACGTCGTTGCCAATCATAATGGACTCGTTCAGTTTTCTGGTAAGGGCCAGCATTTAATTCTCTCCCTTCTCTTCTTTAAGCTGTTTCACGGCTTTGTATATATTATATTTTACTTCATAATCCTGGTTTTCCACAATGATCTGACATCCTTTTCTGGTATCTGAGTTAATGATAAACGGTGCCTTTAAATTAGCCGACAATTTTTCAATATCGGACGGAACCGTAAGTGACAGTAAAATAACCAGGTTCTGCTCATTGATTTCACCAATAGGCTTTAAAATCTCGTCTTCAACGATTGGGTTATAATCCGGTTTCACATGAAAAGGATTAATAACCGGGAGTGCAAGGCCCTGCTCTTCCACACTCTGGAGCCAGGAAATGGCGGGTTTATCTTCTTCTTCCATATCAAACAATATGGTATATCTTTTATATTCCTCAAATCCCATAATTCCCTGTTCAAAGGTTATAATCTTATCGTCATTAAGGTCAATATCTCCAAAATATTTTGTTTTTATTAACATTACTTCTCCCTTCTTAAGCTTACCTGTTTTATTTATGGCATACCCGGATTTGGAAGAGACCGGATATGCCATAAAGAATATCAAGAAAAATATCAAGAAGCCTGTATAACAAGTATTATATTTTAAAGAAAATCCAGTAAGGTATTCTTAACTATTTTGGCAGCCGCCGATAAGGAAGCACTATAAATAACCTCGGCAGAACTTAGCTTAATATAAGTTTCCACTATATCCGCATCTTCATTGTTGGATAAAAGATCTTCAAACTGCACCTGCTGGTCCGACAGTCTGCTTTCCGTAAGCTCCAGCCTTTTATACCTACTGCCTAAATCAGCAATCGCAACATTTAAAGTATCCTGCTGTTTTGAAGAATCTGTAATACCTTTCTCAAATTTTTCCTGCATGATGCTGCTTTTCAGGGTCAGTTCCGTTTCCAGCTGTTGTTTTAACTGGTTCAACTGCTCCGTCTGGTCCGCATAATTAGGATCTTCCAGCATCTCGTCCACTTTGGCAATTTTGGCTTCTGTGGCAGCAACATCCTGTACCGCTGTTAAAATCTCATCAATAAACCAGCCGATATTATGTCCGAAAGCATCACTGGCCTGGGTATTAACGGTTAGCTTTTGGTTGAAATTAATTTCATATTGAATTTGCTGATCCTGTTTCGTGTAATATTTATCCGCCGACACATCCGTGCCTTCTTCGTGTACAACACAGTCAAAATAATGCTCCGGTCTTAAATCACCTTCCTGAAATTCAGACTTTTGATAATCTACCGATATGCTCTGAGCTGTTCTTAATTTTTCATAGACATTTTTTCCAAGAATTAATTCGCCCGTTTCCGGAATAAAATTGATTTCGTCCGGGTCCGGCTCATAGGGACTTTCGGTGGTACTGGATAAACTCACCGTATTAACGGGTAAATCCGCTGCGGGTATTTCATTTCCGTCTTTGTCCACCACTTTTATTTTACCGTTTAAGTCAATCTGATTGCCTTCCGCATCTGTTAAGTCCAGATTATCGTAGGATAACCTTATCCGGTAGGAACTGATTAATTCCGGAGATGCGCTGTAATCTGCCGTGGAGGAGTAATCATCCACCGTATATACTCCGGTTACCTTGGAAATGGTACCTATATCACTGCTGGTAAAATTCTCGGTTATGGTATATTCCAGATTGGACGTATCTTTACCGAATATCAGGCTTGTGTCGGTTTTGTAACCGGTAAAAACATATCTTCCGGCATAATTTGCATTGCCTTCCTGATAAATCTGCTGTTTATATTGTTCCAGATTTTTAACTATACTTTCTCTGTCTTCTACCGATAACGGATCACTGGAGCCCTGTACACAGGCGGTATTAATTAAAGTAAGGATATCGTTTATATTGTCCAGGGCGCCCTCTGTTACATCCATCCAGTTTTTTGCATCCGGAATATTCTTTTCCAGGTACTGATTTAATTCCGTCAGATTGGTTCTTAATTTTAAAGCCCGGACTGCGACAATCGGATCCTCAGAGGGCCGCTGTATTTTCTTTCCGGAAGAATACTGCTGATCCAATACGGCCAGATTATTCTTATTTTTGTTAATACTATTCAGCATATTGTTAGTCATCATTTGATTTGTAATTCTCATATCATACCTGCCTTTTCAGATTCCTGTAAATAGGATGCACCACATCAAATTCATCAAACCGCTGTGCCATTGATTAATTTATCGTATATTTCATTCATTACCTGTATTACCTTCGCGGATAAATTATAAGCGTTCTGAAACTTCACCAGGTTCATGGCTTCCTCATCTATATCCACGCCGGATACGGATAATCTCTGATTTTTAATCATGTCCAGAATATCACTCTGGTTAGTGGCAAAACTTTTTGCCTTGCCGGAATCGATTCCCACCTCTCCAACCAGGGTTTGGAAAAAAGACGCGGGAGTTCCCTGCTTAAACATAGAGGTATCACTTTTCAACGCTAATAAAGCTTCCAATATATCATTATTTTCAACTCCGTTGACAATCTCATCGCTGGTAGCGGTAACAAATTTGCTTGGGTCACTATATATGGCTTGGGTTACTGTAAAATTAGATACCGTAAGATTATAATAGCTCACATAAGAATCAAAATTATATTCCTCTCCGGTTACCGGATTCGTACAGTTGAAGAAGTCAAGGCCGGCATCCCCGTTTAAATCTTCCCCGCTTTTATGAAGGTCATTGAATGCCTTGGAAAATGTTCTTACCAGCTCATTTAACTGTCCCATATAATACGGGATTCCCTTATAATCAATACTGTCGCCTATGGAAACATTGCTTGGAACATCCTCCGACAGGATGCCATCATTTGCCACACAGAAAGTATAGGTACAGGTTCCCGTTATTTCATCATATTCTACACGAAAGCTTTCGTATTTATATTCTTTATTGCCTATGGTAAGAATGCCTTCACTTGGTATATTTAATTTTTCAATTTCATTGATATTGGCGCTGGACAATACAACCTCGTTAGTTACGGTTCCGTCTGCCTGGGTTACGGTCTCAATTGAGCCG
>DBEP01000078.1 GCA_002294045.1 Lachnoclostridium sp. UBA903
GTAGGAAGATTTCGGAAAACCCGCCAGAGTAAGAAGTCCGGCCCCGGAACCGTGAACCGGCCAGCCGGCCGCCTCTCCGAGAAAATCTATTCCCGTCCAGAGAAACTGGCCGGAGATATATTCCTGATCCCTTACTGCTTTCCAGGCATGATAGGAATGGCTGTTCTCACTTCCTAGAAAAGGTTTATCCGGAAAGCGGAGATGGTCTTTTTCATAATATTCTTCTTTATAGTTATAACCCACAATATCCAGGGAATCAAAGTAACCGGTCAGGGAGGAAAGCTCCGGAAAAGCAACGGCTGCCGTAACAGGCCGGGTAGAATCCTCCCTTTTTACTATTTGTGTTAATTTTGACGCTATTGCCGGAAGCCTTTCGGCGTTAGGCTTATCAGGGTTATATTCCCGCTCGGAAGCCGGCTTATTTTTGTCGTTGTTGCCTGTCATACCGGAAAAGAGAGGATGGCAGTAGGGATCATTAGGATAATCGATTTCATTCCCGATACTCCATGCGATAATGCTGGGATGCTTCCTGTCCCGCCTGATTAAATCGGATAAATCTCTTTCATACCAATGGGGAAAATCTTCAAAATAGCCCTGATGCTTCGGCGGATACACATTGTGGCCCACGGACCATTTATTTTTGGCACCTTCCCATTCGTCAAAAGCTTCATCCATAACAAGAAAGCCCATTATATCACAAAGCTCATAGAGTTCGGGCATATGAGGATTATGACTCATGCGGATGGCATTGCATCCCATTTCTTTTAGGGCAGCGAGGCGCCTTGCCCAGACCTCAGGTAATACGGCAGCACCCAGGCATCCGGCATCATGATGGACACAGACTCCTTTTATTTTGACAGCTCTGCCATTTAGAAAAAAACCTTTGTCCGGATTAAAAAATATGCCGCGTATACCTGCATTTTGTATAATTTCTTCCTGAAATTCTATGGAATTATCCGATGACTTCGTATGTATTAAAGTCGTTAGTTTATAAAGATAAGGAGTATCCGGCGACCATAGGAGCGGTGAAACCATGGTACCGCCGGTGCTTATGATACCGGTGCCGCCTGCGGAAAGCAAGCCGGAATTTTTCATACATAATTGCTCATTTCCGTCATAAGATATCCGGTTTTCTATGGTAACGGTAACTTCCTTGTTGGTTTCATTTACGATTGTATTGGTAATTTCAATATCCGCTTTTTCTGAACATACGCCGGAGGTTTTAAAATAGATGCCGTTAAAATCCGGATGAACAGGTTCCTCGATTGTAACAGTAACTTTTCTGGTAATGCCGGAGCCCGTAAACCAGCGGGAGTCTGATATATCCAGGTGCTCTGCTTTTACGGCAATCAGATTAGGGCTGTCGCCAAAGCAGGCCTGCTCCGTAATATCATATCTAAAAGTAGTATAACCGTAGGGCCGTTTTCCCAGATAATAGCTGTTGCACCATACCTGGCTGTTTTTATAGACTCCGTCAAAAGTTATAAAAATACGTTTATTTTTGTAAGACTCCGGCAGAAAAAATATGGTCCGGTACCATCCTATACCTCCGGCCAGATAACCGGTACCGCTGGAATATTCTTTTGAAAACGGCATATGCACGGACCAGTCATGAGGAACGGATACCTCTTCCCAGCTATCATCTGCATAACCTTTATACCATGCTTCCGGACAATCGTTATAATGAAATTTCCATTTATTAAGTAATATTGATTTCATATCTTACACCCATTGCATATCGCAGGCCGGCCTGCGATACTGCCACATACAATAGAATACAAGGATGTATTCCATTGTCATAAATTAAAAAGGAGTGAAAGAATCTCATTGTGGCATCCTTTCTCTATCTATATTTTCTTTCACTCTTTGCCTCCTGTTTTTATTTAAATGAATTTCAAAAATGTATTTCTGCTATGTGAAATCTCCTTTAGTATATTGATTAATATGAGAATTACAATGGTAGATATATTTTTTATTTGTAAAATAACTACTTTTTTAAAATAATTATTATTCTTAACTAAAAAATGCGCTTATCCTGAACGGTTAAGCGGTAAACTTAACTATTTACTTTGTCCTGTTAATATATTATCATAGGTTACAGGAATACAGGTTTATATATCCGTAGTATATATTTGATTCATTAACCTGAATGTAATAAAATCCGTATTATAAATTTTACAAAGTATGAATAAATCTTAGTAAAGCCAATTAATTCTACAGAGGGAGTTATTATGAGCAACAATGCGATAACGGTATATGATATTGCAAGAGAAGCAGGTGTTTCTCCGGCGACTGTTTCACGGGTTTTAACCAATAATGCCAGAGTAAGTGAAGAAAAGAAAAAACGTGTACAGGAAATTATTAATAAATATGATTTTGAACCAAACAGTTTTGCCAGAAATTTAAGCAAGCAGGAATCCAAAACAATCGGAATGATTGTTCCGGATATCAGGAGTCCTTATTATTCAACGTTATTTGTGGAATGTGAAATGGAAGCATCCAGGTATGGATATAATATGATTTTATGCAATACAATTAATGAGATTTCTTCTGAAAGCGGTCATTTGCATAATTTATCGGAAAAACGGGTGGATGCCCTTATTCAGGTTGGCGGCAGTGCGGATGAAGTTCATCCGGATTCTCTGTATGTTAACCGGCTTAATAAGATATCCAGAAAGATTCCGATTGTTATAGCCGGTGAATTGGCAGGCGCTAATGTCTATCGGGTTATGACGGAGAAGACACATGGGATGAAAGAACTGCTATCTTATTTAACCGGACTGGGACACAGGGAAATCGCCTTAGTGGGGGGCCGTAATACGGTTATACCGACTATAAGAAAAAGAGAAGCTTATGTGGAATATTTTTCAGAAAAAGAAATTCCAATTCGAGATGAATATATAATTGAAACGGATTATTCTGTAGAAAGCGGATATGAAGGAATGCAGAAATTGTTTTCTCTTAATAAACTTCCTACCGCTGTTATTGCAATTAATGAACTGGCAGCAATAGGTATATATAAGGCACTTAATGAAAAGGGATTACGTGTACCGGATGATATGTCGGTTGTGGGTTACGATAATACCTATTTTTCGGAAATCACAACACCGCAATTAACTTGTATCAGTTATAATCTAAGGACTTATGCACAAATAATAATGGAAACAATAATAAATATTAAAAGTAAACAGGAAGATGAAAAAACAAAATATATTCAGACTAATTTAGTAGTACGCAGTTCCTGTAATAAACGGAACTTTTAACTTAAGATACCTTTGTGCCAACGGAAGATGTCACTAAAGTGACAGCGCGTCAGCGCAGAGTTTGCTTTGCAAACTCTTTTTCATATTCAATTTAATATCAGATTCCCTGGCAGGGCTGCTGCAAAATAACTTATATTGTGAATTTTGCAGCAGCCCTGTTGTTTTAGCGTGTGTTTGAAAAAATGCTCTAGTGCAAAAGGGAATTAGTTTCCGAAGTCTTATTGAATAATATAAATTATTTTATAAAACTATTGACATGTTTTAAATGCATTGTTATTATAATGATATGAAATCGATTTCAAAAATAAAAAATACGACAATATATACAATAAAATTACAAAATAAAATTAATTGTAAAGTATTTTTATGTATATAATTTCATTGGCTGTTTTTTGAGCAGGAATGAAATCGGTTTCATGATAGATTACATAGCTTAAGGAGTGAGGACATGAAAAAAAAGAAAGCAGCCGGTTTTGTAAGACAATTAACATTTTGGCAGAAGGTATATAGATACAGAGTTTTACTTCTTATGTGTTTGCCTGCAATTCTTTTTTTCTTTATTTTTTCTTATATACCAATGCCTGGTGCATACATAGCTTTTACTAATTTTAATTATGCAAAGGGTATTTTTGGAAGTCAGTTTGTTGGTTTTGATAATTTCAAATTTTTATTTACTTCAGGAAAGATAACCATGTTAACGAGAAATACGCTTCTTTATAATCTGGCTTTTATTCTTTTTGGTAATACGCTTCAGATTTTTGTAGCTATTTTATTAAATGAAATAAGAAGCAAGTATTTTAAAAAAATTACCCAGACCCTTATGTTTTTACCGTATTTTATTTCAGCGGTTCTTGTAGGTTTACTGGTATATAATCTGTTAAATTACGATTATGGATTTGTCAATAGCATCATAAAAGCCTTTGAAGGAACACCGGTCAAAGTTTATGCCAACAAATATATCTGGCCTTTTATCATAGTGCTTGTACATCTGTGGCAGCAGACAGGCTACGGCTCCATTGTATATTTTGCGGCTATTATGGGTATTGATGCGGAAATGGTGGAAGCAGCCAGAGTAGATGGTGCAAATGCTTTCCAGAAAATCCGTTACATCATTCTGCCCAGCTTAAAACCCACCATCATTATATTGCTGCTGTTTGCAATGGGCGGTATTTTAAAAGGAAATTTCGGTTTGTTTTATAACATAATCGGCCCATCCAATTCCATGCTTTTCCCGACTACGGATATTATTGAAACATACGTTTTCAGGACAATGATGAATAATTTTAATTTTACCCAGTCCAGTGCGGTTGGTTTATATCAGTCTGTTTTCGGTTTTGCGGTAGTTATGTTATGTAACTGGGTAGTGAAGAAAATTGACAGTGATTATGCATTATTTTAAAAGCGGTACCGCCGAAGCGTTATTTCAGCATAAAGAGAATTCATAACAAACGCGTACAGGAAACGCAGATAGGAGTTCGATATGATTACTGCAAAGAAAAATAAAATTAAACTTGATAAATCCGATATTATTGTAAAGGGTCTAGCCTATGTCTTTATTGCATTATTTGCTCTGGCTTGTGTTATACCTTTTATTTTAATGATATCCACATCATTCAGTACGGAAAACCTCATCAGAAAAACCGGTTTTGCCATAATACCAAAAGGATTTACGACCTATGCCTATGAATTGGTGTTCAGGAATTCAAAGCAGCTTTTGGGTTCTTATGTGGTTACCATTATCATGACCGGATGCGGTACCTTACTGGGACTGTTTATAATATCCATGACGGGTTATGCATTACAAAGAAAGGATTTTCCATTCCGTAACCAGATTTCATTCTACATTTATTTTACGACTCTTTTTTCCGGCGGATTGGTTCCGTTCTATTTATTGATGACCAAATATCTAGGCTTAAAGGACAATTACCTGGCCGTATTTTTGCCGCTGCTTATGTCGCCCTGGCTCATTATATTAATGAAGAATTTTATTAAAGCCATACCCTTTGAAATTACGGAATCCGGTAAAATTGACGGGGCAGGGGATGTCATGATATTCATAAAGCTGATTCTTCCCATGTTAAAACCGGCACTTGCCACCATAGGACTGTTTCTGGCTTTAGGATACTGGAACGAATGGTATAATTCCATGTTGTTCCTGTCCGCTTCCGTGGAATACAGACCGTTGCAGTATCATCTCTATAAAATAGTGAATGAAGTGGTTGCTTTAAAAAATTCCGTAGCAGGGTCCAATGTTCCGGTAACATCCCTGCCTTTGGAAACTCTAAAAATGGCAACTGCCTTAGTTGCCACAGGTCCGATTATTTTATTATATCCTTTTGTGCAGAAATATTTTATAGCAGGTATCACAATAGGAGCCGTAAAGGGATAGCCTTCAGGGCGGATGATTAACCCTGCCTGGGGGCAGAGTTAACATAGAGCTATTATTAACCATATCAAAATTATCAGAAACAGGAGGAAAAGAAATTATGAAGAAGACAAGGGGAAAGGTATATTGCTTACTGCTGGTTTTATGCATGCTGGCCGGTCTTACTGCCTGCGGCCAAAGTAAAGATACCGCAGCAGATAATAATCAGCCGACGGCTTCTGCCGATACGAAAGAAAACACGGCGTCAGATGATGGGAGCGGGACAATTGATATTTCTGAACATGTTACAGTGAAATTCGTTATATTAGGTGATAAGCCGACTAATGGCCGTTTAGAAGCCATGCTGGAAGAATTAAACAAAAGGTTAACCGAAAAGGTAAATGCGGAATTGGAATTATATTATGTAGAGTGGGCGGACTGGCAGACCCAATATAATCTGCTGCTTGCTTCCGGTGATACGACCATTGATTTAATCGGTACCGCCACCGACTGGCTGGATGCCTGGCCCAACGCAAAAAAAGGAGCTTTCCTGGAACTTACCGAAGACCTGCTTAAAACTTATGCGCCAATAACATATGAATCGGTATCCGCAGAACACTGGGATATGTGCAAATACAACGGTAAGATTTATTTAATTCCGGAAGATAATTATGCACAATGGACCAATCACGGCTTTATGTACCGCGGTGACTGGGCAAAACAGTTTGGATTAACTGACGGAATTCATAGCTTTGAAGAGTTGGGCCGGTATTTCCAGGGTATCAAAGACAATTATCCGGATGTAATTCCCTGGGATGCGGCTGCAAGCGGCCAGGCATTCGGCCAGCAGCTTTCGGGAGGATATTTCCAATCTAATACAAAGACCTTATTTATTGATGGTTTGGATGTTCCGATTTTCTATGGTGCATCCAAAGAGGATCCGTTTACCTTGGTATCTCCGGTTATGGAAGGACAGGAATTCATAGATTTTGCCAAAATGATGAAAGAGTGGTCCGAAGCTGGCTACTGGCGGGAAGACGTATTAAATTATACCGGTGATACCCGTGAAGAATTCTATGCAGGACAGACCGGTACGGACCAGCACCATACTCAGACTTATTACACAACCGTTCGTCCTCAGATGGATATTAAACAGCCCGGTTCCGAGGTTCAGTTTTTCTCATTCTCAGAACCCAGCAAGAACTTAACGAAATTAGTTATCACTCATGGTGCGGCTGCCGTAGGTGCCAATTCGCAGCATCCGGAAAGAGCTTTAATGGTTTATGATTTGCTGCGGAATGATGAAGAAATTTACCGCCTGTTAAATTACGGCATTGAAGGTACGGACTATATTGTTACCGAAGACGGCAAATTAGACCGTCCGGAAGGCTACGATGATTCTACCGACAGCCTGGGCAGCAATTTCTGGTGGGGACGTAACGATGACCTGGAACTTGACAATGTGACCTGGTATGAGGGCAAGGATGAAATTTTTGCAGAGTATGATTCTTATGCAATTGATTATCCATATTCCCAGCTGATATTTGAAACAGATGATATTGCTTCTTATTTGGCTAACATGTCAGATGTTTATGCCAGCTATATCACATCCATTGCCTTTGGTAAGGCCGGTGACCCGGAAAAGGCAGTATCAGACTTCAGAGCGGCTATGAAGAATGCCGGATATGATGAGGTTTATAAAGTTCTTCAGGAACAGCTAACCGCTTATAAAGATTATTTAGGAAAATAATAACTGATAAATTAAAGTTTTTTTAAAGTTTCCTTATAGAGCTTCATACAGGTGCATATCATAAAGGTATGCCGCCTATATGAAGCTTTTTTATACAATAGGAAACTACGTCCTATTGTACAAAAAGCCTTCCGGGCGGGATGCGCATGACGCGCAATAGGAAGATTGTCACTGAAATGACAGCGTGTCAACTCTCCCAAAATTGCAACGCAGTATACCGCAAAGTGGGGCGTTCAGAACGGCTCAATGATTTTTCAAACACACTCTAGCGCCAGAGTCAGGTATATTTTGATTTTTGCAACAGCCCCTTACATGAATTTTTAGATAATAAAAATTTTACAAAAATATATGAAAATTTAAAGATTCCATAGTAGTAATACAATTTTTAAAGTAGTATAATCTATCAATAATAAAATGAAAATATCGGCAATAAGAACAGGAGTTTAGGGATGTCATCATTTGTGGAACTTAAAGATGTTAAAAAAACCTATCGTATGGGTGAAGTTATCATCCATGCCGTAGACGGAATTGATTTTCAGATTGAAAAAAGCGAGTTTGTAGTTGTCGTAGGTCCCAGTGGTGCAGGAAAGACAACCGTGCTGAACATATTGGGCGGCATGGACACCTGCAGCGGGGGCAGTATTATAGTGGATGGTGTGGACATCAGTAATTATAATACCAGGCAGCTGACTCAGTACCGCAGGGAGGATATCGGTTTTGTCTTTCAATTTTATAACCTGATACAGAACCTGACTTCTCTGGAGAATGTGGAATTAGCCCTGCAGATATGCAAAAATCCACTGGATGCGGAAAATGTATTGAACCAGGTAGGACTCGGCGACCGTTTAAAAAATTTTCCTGCCCAGCTATCCGGCGGAGAACAGCAGAGAGTATCGATTGCAAGAGCTCTGGCTAAAAACCCCAAACTATTGCTGTGTGATGAACCTACGGGGGCCCTTGATTATAATACGGGCAAAGCAATTTTGAAATTATTGCAGGATACCTGCAGGGAAAGAGGCATGACGGTCGTTGTAATTACACATAATTCGGCAATTGCACCCATGGCGGACCGAGTTATTAAGATAAAGAACGGAAAAGTAAGTAAGATAATCATTAACGATAGTCCGGTTTCAGTTGAAACCATTGAATGGTGAATTGGGAGCTTATATGAAGAAAAAAGCTTTAATACAGGATTTTAAAATAGAAGTAAAAAAGAGTATTACCCGTTTTCTATCCATACTGTTGATTGTTGCTCTGGGGGTGGCGTTCTTTTCGGGTATCCGGGCTTCTCAGCCGGATATGAAGATTTCTGCGGACCAATATTACGATGACAGTAATTTTATGGATATCCGAATTATAAGCACTATGGGGTTGACAGAGGAAGATGTAGAGGCAATCCGGCGTATAGAGGGTATAAAGGAAGCAGAGCCTGCATTTTCCTTGGATGTATTGTGCAAAACTCACGATACGGAAGAAGTGGTTAAGGTAATGTCTCTTACGGATAAGTTAAATAAGATTCATATAACCGAGGGAAGGCTGCCTGAAAATACTTCGGAGTGTTTGGTGGATACCCAGTTCCTTGAGAATACCGGATATAAATTAGGGGACACCATTAATTTCAGCTCCGGAACTGATGAAAATCTGGAGGAAAGCCTTAGCAACACCAGCTATACGATTGTAGGAGCCGGCAACTCGGCATTTTATTTATCATTTGTACGGGGGAGTACTTCTATCGGCAACGGTAAAATAGGCAGTTTTGCGGTAATTCCTTCCCAGGCTTTTAAAATGGATGCCTATACGGAAATCTATGCTGCGGTAAAGGATGCCCTTGAGTTAACAAGTTATACGAAACAATATGATGATACGGTGGAAATCGTTGTAAATCAAATTGAAAATATTGCTGATGCAAGAACAGAAGCCAGGTATGAGCAGGTACTGGAAGAGCCTCGTAATGAAATTGAAGAAGCCAAGGAAGAATTATCGGATAAAGAAAATGAAGTTAATAAAGAACTGGAAGATGCCCGGATAAAGCTTGAAGACGGTAAAAAAGAAATTGCGGACGGAGAAGTTAAGCTGGCGGAAGGAAAGGCGGAGCTGGAACAGGGAAAAGCAAAGCTGAATGCGAATAAAGAGAAGCTGGAAGCTTCGGAGGCAGAGTTAAAAGAAGGGAAAAAGAAACTGGAAGCTTCGGAAGAAGAGTTAAATTCCGGTAAGAAACTTCTATCAGAAAAAAGGCAGGAGTACCGGGCAGGTCTGGATATGTTTAATGGAGGTTACAGGCAGTGGCAGGATAATATGGACAGCTGGAAGATAAGTTCACAGGAAATGGAAGACAAGGAGGCTGCCATCCTGACGGCTCTGGAGGATTTATATAAACAAAAATCAGAGTTGGAACCGGCCAAAGATTTATATCCCAATGAGTGGCGGCAGCTTCTTTCCGCGGAAGAAGACTTACTGCAAAAGCAGGATGAATTAAAAACCGGAAGAGAAACCCTTGAAAAAGCAAAACTGGAATTAGACGCAGTGAAATTAAACCTGGACCGGCAAAAGGAAAAACTGGAAGCGGCTGATCAAACATTAGCCGGAGAAGAACAGAATATAATAACAGCCGAGGCTGTTATAGCGGAAAAACGGAAAGAAGTGGATAAAGGCTTAAAACAACTTGAAAGCGGCCGACAGGAAATTGAGAAGGCAGAAACGGAAATAGAGGAATCAAAGAAAGCACTGGCCGAAAGTGAAGCTGAAATAATAGATGCAAAGGCGGTCTTGGAGGAAAAAGAAAAAGAGTATCAGGAAGGAGTCAGGAAAGCAGAGAATGAAATTTCGGATGCAAAGCGAAAGATAGGCGATGCGGAAGAGAAGCTAAAGGATGTGGATTATCCGGAGTGGTATGTACTGGACCGGAACAGTATACAGACTTATGTGGAGTATGGACAGGATGCCGAACGAATCGGCAACATCGGCAGAGTATTCCCGGTGATATTCTTTTTGGTTGCCGCCTTAGTCAGTCTGACCACCATGACCCGCATGGTGGAGGAACAAAGAACCCAAATCGGCACATTAAAAGCACTGGGATACAGTAAGAAAGCCATAGCCGGAAAATATATTCTGTACTCCTTATCAGCCAGCTTAATCGGCAGTATTATCGGCGTATTGGTCGGAGAACAAGTATTGCCGCAGGTTATTATAAAAGCATATGCGATACTTTATAAAAACCTTCCTAAGGTTATATCTCCTTATAATATCTATAACGGTGCCATATCTACTCTGATTGCTGTGGCCTGTACCACACTGGCTGCGTTTTTCTCCTGCTATAAGGAGTTAATGTCAGAGCCGGCACAGCTTATGCGGCCTGCGGCGCCTAAACTTGGAAAAAGGGTAATGCTTGAAAGAATCCCCTGGTTATGGAGGTGTTTTAATTTTACTACAAAAGCAACGGTGAGAAATCTGCTGCGTTATAAGAAACGTTTTTTTATGACGGTATTTGGTATCGGCGGCTGTATGTCCTTGCTGCTGGTAGGATTCGGATTAAAGGATTCCATTGGGGCCATGTCCGATATCCAATATGTGGATTTGTGGCATCAGGATGCAACGGTCACAGTTAAAGCGGATATCACCGACCAGGAAACGGATGAATTGCTGCAGCAGTTAAAAGGGAACGAACACATCAAAGAGGCTGCATCCGTACTGGATATTACAGTGGATGCAGGAAAGGATAAGGTGACTAAAAGCACTTCCCTTATTGTGCCAAAGAATCCGGAGGAAATAACGGACTATATCGTATTCCGGGACAGAATTACCCACAGGCCTGCAAAACTTACCGATGACGGTGTTATTATTACGGAAAAACTGGCCTCATTATTGAAGGTTTCCGCCGGTGATACCATACTGATTAAAAACAAAGATACGGTCAGGGTGGAAGCAAAAGTAACGGCCATATCTGAAAATTATATGCTCCATTATATTTTTATGACACCAAAACTATATGAAAAATTATATGGAGAGGCTCCGGATTATAATAAAATTTATTTAAAAATGCCGGATAATAAGGAAGCGGATGAGAAAGTACTGGCCGCTGATATTTTAAAGTTTCAGAACGCAGCCTCCATATCCTATACATCTGATTTTCAAAAGCAGATTAATGATATGCTTACCAGTTTAAACCTGGTAGTATATGTCCTGATTACAGCTGCGGGACTTCTGGCCTTTATCGTATTATACAACCTGAATAATATTAATATCAATGAAAGGAAACGGGAACTGGCGACCATAAAAGTATTAGGTTTTCAGGATTTAGAAGTAGCCGAATATGTTTACCGTGAGAATATTCTATTAACCGTAATCGGAACCTTAGCCGGCATCGTCATGGGAATTGCTCTTCACAGGCTTGTAATTCTCACAACAGAAATTGATTCCATGATGTTTGGAAGGAATATACGATTTATGAGTTATATATTCAGTATACTGCTGACTTTCGGCTTTTCCATATTTGTAAATTATGTAATGTTTTACAAACTGCGTAAGATTAATATGGTAGAGTCGTTAAAAAGCGTGGAATAAATACAGGGATGCACTCTAGGACAAACAGCACAGGAATAGCGGTATTGGTTTTGTAATAGAATATAATAAGTGAATCAAAAAGGAAATAAAGGCTTGAAAAAAAATAAGTTACAGCAGTTATTCTCGCCACCGGGAATTATTACTGTTATCTATTATATCGCAATCCTTGCTCTGCTTTGGTATCTGATTATTCCTCATACATCCCTGTTTTTCCGGGAAAATATTTATGAACCCTTTTCAAAGCGTTTAAACAAGAGGGATATTACGTTACTAAAGGGTGAAGAATTTAAGCTTTATGTAATGAATATAAACAAAAGACCGACCTTCTCCTCCACGGACATTAAGGTGGCGGATGTTAACATACTTGGAAAGGTAACTGCATACCGGGTCGGCACCACCATAATTAAGGTTAAATACGGAGAGGAAGTATTAAAATGCAGGGTCCGGGTTATAGACATTAACAAAAAGAAATTAACCTTAAAGGCCGGTGACAGCAGCAGACTCAGTGTGAAAGGAGCCTGGTTCGGGGCACGGTGGTCCAGCAGCAACACTTCGGTTGCCGTAGTAAGCCGTTATGGAAAGGTGACGGCTGTTTCCAAGGGAAGTGCCAAAATTTATGGAAAGATACGGGGAAAGACCGTAACCTGTGTTGTAACTGTTAAGGAGTAGAATGTGCAGTATACCGCAAAGTGGGGCGTTCAGAACGGTGCAATGATTTTTAAGACACGTTTCAGGGAATAAATGTAAATTTTTATTGATTTTTAATTAACTTTTAACTTTAATTATTGGGAAAGAACAGATATACTTAATTTAGCAGGGCATATTTGCTCTGCTAAAAAAATATTCAGACATCGTATTGCTTGTCATACGGGTACTAATTAATTAACAAATCCTCACTGTTTTTCTAAATATTTCACAACCTGTTCACAGAATTTACATGTTTATTCAATAGAATATAATGGAAATAACATTAGTGGGATTAATTTATTACATGAAGGAGACTGAAGATGCAAAGAAAACTATTTAACCTATTACTTGCGGCTGTTATGCTTTTTCTTACTGCTGCAGCACCATTTGGAACGGCGGAGGCGGCTTCCGGTACCAGTAATGCTGAAAAAGTAATTCAGGCATTAGGAATTATGGACACGGATCAGGGAAACAGTAATTCACCCACACAACAAGTAACAAGGGCACAATATGCTCAAATGTTGGTAAATATGTCTTCTTATAAGGAAAGAGTATCTGCTGAGAGTAATGTTTCCTTATTTAGTGATGTATCAAAAAATTATTGGGCATCAGGCTACATACAAACGGCAATTGAACAGGGATGGATGTCCGGATATATAAACGGAAGTTTTAAGCCGTCCCAAAGTATTACTCTGATTGAAGCGGTAAATGGTGTGTTAAAACTTATAGGATATACTAACAGTGATTTTACAGGTAATATATCCGCTGCTGAAATGGCTTTATATGTTTCGAAGGGCCTTGATAAAAATATAACGAAGACAAAAAATCAGGCTCTTACGAGAGATGATTGTATGAACCTGTTTTATAACACGTTAAACACAACCGACAAAGAAGGAAAGATTTATGCGGAAGTATTGGGATATACGGTGGATTCAAAAGGTGAAATTGATTATTTATCTTTAGTAAATTCCAAGCTGGAAGGACCCATCTTAGTTAACGGGGACTGGAAAAAAGAAATTCCGTTTTTATTGGGAACCGCTACATTTTACAAAGACGGAACTTTGGGTACCTTATCCGATATTTTGCAGTATGACGTTATTTATTATTCGGAAAGCTTACAATCAGTATGGGCCTATGATAACAAGGTGACCGGCACAATTCAGTCCATACTGCCGGACCGTCTGGCTCCGACTACCGTTACCATAGGCGGAAAAGAATATACTTTAGGCTCCAATGATATGTTCATCGAATTTTCCTCCTTCGGCAATGTAAACAAAGGGGATATTGTTACCCTGATTTTAGGCAAAGACGATACGGTAGTAGATGTATTGGGGATTGATGAATACAACGCTACCATTACAGGAATTGTATTAAATGAAGGCGAGCATTTCATTACCAATGAAAATGACGAACAGGTCTATACAAATTATGTAACATATGTGGATGCAAACGGAAATGAATACGAACAGGATTATGATCTTACCGCAGCAACTTTTTCCGAAGGGGATCTGATACGTGTCCAATATGATAACGGTATCGCTTCCATAAGCAAATACAGCATGGGAAGCATATCCTTCGGCAATAATACCTTCTCAAGCGATGCAAGCAAATTGGGCAGTTATGATCTGGCGGCCAATGTTAAAATATTGGATTATTACGGAGGCAGCTATGTTAAAGTGGAGCCTTCAAGAGTTGCTGATTTAACTTTGGGTGATTCCTCCGTTTATTATTATGAGCTGAACAGTTCAGGGGATATATCCCAGCTGATTTTAAGCAATGTAACAGGAGATATGTATGATTATGGACTTTTAACCGGCATTACCGGTCAAAGCGGCTCGGACAGCATGAATTATGATTATAACATCGGCGGTACGGCCGGAACCGTAATCGGTGACTTTTATAATATTGAGGAAGGGCCAAAAGGTTTTCTTTTTGATGATGATGATTCTACTCAGTTAGAAGATCTGGTTGACCTTACCGGAATAAAGGTTCAATCTATTGGTACCGCAACCGTACAGGATTCTACCCAGAAATACCAGTTAGCGGATGAAGTTGCCGTATTTTATTATAATGCAGGAAAATATAACTTCGTTACTTTAAGCGATGTATCCGACCTGAAGAAATACGAACTGACTGCATATTATGATAAAAGTACGTCATTAGGCGGAAGAGTCCGTGTAATCATAGCAAAAAATATCGACTAGGCAGGAGAGAATAACAAAATGGGTATCAATTTGAAATTTTTGAAAAGAAAATCAGATAAACCATCTGGGTCGGAGCAATTCATAGTACCTAAAAAATCGAAAAAGAAAAAGATTATGAAAGCAGCGGCCATTATCATTGTTTTTATAATAGTAGCCAGTGTGGTTTATAATCGTTTTCTGTCCAGGAATGTCCGTGAAAGCGGTGCGGAAGCTTCCGTTCAGACAGCAAACGTTGAAACCATGGATATACAGAGCGTACT
>DBEP01000088.1:0-29190 GCA_002294045.1 Lachnoclostridium sp. UBA903
GGTAGTGTAAAGTAATCTATGAAAAATAAAAATCAAAGATTACCTGCACTATACCTAAAAATGGTAGGTGATTTATAGTATAAGGATATAGTTTTGGGCATAAGAAATAGCCCTTAAATGGGTAGTTTTTTGAAAAGGCTCGCCACTCTTGACAACTTACAAAATAATGCTCGAAGTAATTACCGACGGTGAAAGAACTCAAAACAGATAGTTTTCACCGTCGTAAAGGCATAGTATAGCATTATTTTTACAGTTGTAAAGAGTAAATCCCTACGGGATGGCTGGTTTCTACCTCTGGCTTATGAATCTAAAACAGATAGGCTAAGCCATTAGATTCAGTTGATGTTGTTTAATACTTTGCTGCCCAAGTAAAATCAACAGTTGCCATTTGCCAGGCATATTATCTGCATTGTGTAACATATCGACATGATTAAGGACTTTATAATTTTTGGCCTTATGAGGGCGTAAAAAGTTGTAATAGGCAACCCAAAGAGCGACACTGTAATGGGCTCCATCATAATTATCATAACCACAAGTGACACGATAAGAGGCCTTAAAAGTACGGTTAAGGCGTTCGACCATCTGTTTAAAAGGACGAAATTCTGTGGAAACAGCATCGTCATTAGTAAGGCCGATGACCTGAGTGATATCAAAATTTAGGCCGCCATTTTCGGCTTTTGCAAACTGTTGGGCAGCTAAAGGATAGGCACTATAACCATCAGCAATAAAGTGGAACTTTTCAGGAAGTTTTTTAAGGTGCCTAAGTGCCATACGCATGGCCATAATACATGGACCAACGCCACGGTTGTCAGATACTTGATATCCGATGATAGAGCGAGAGAAGGCATCCATGATAAACCATATGTAGCCCTTGATACCACGGACTTTGATATAGGTTTCGTCTGCTATCATGTTATTAGAGATTTTATAATCGTAATGATCAACAAAAGGCTTGATGACAGTAGCAGCAGTTTTGGCATAGTTGGCGACCATAGTATGGGAGACCTGAATGTTATAGAGATCTTTAAGTGCCTGAGAAGTTTTACGAAGAGAAAGGCCGAGGTTCACATGAAAGGTAAGACAAAGAGACATGATGTAAGCATTATTTTTGGTAAATTTCAAGGAAGAAGCATTTTTAGGCAAGGAATCCAAATCCATGCGAAAGAAATCGACAGTGAATTCACGGTAGATGTAGTGGAGTTTATATTTGTTTTTACCATAATCCAGCAAGTCATCTTGATCTACCTTTTTAAGATTATGTAGGTAGTAAGAGCATTTAGGATTGACACATTTATGTATGACAAAATGCTTACGGTCTTTCTTGTGGAGGAGGGTATGACCACAATAAGGGCAACGCAGTTTAAGTGGTTGATTGTACTTGTTTTCCATACTAAAACGAGTTTGACATACCTTGCAGAGCACCTGACCTTTGGAGCCGTTATTCTTGTATAAATAAGGTAAAGGGGCATTGCAACGAGGGCAATGGCACTCCTGAGGGATATCACATTGGCTGCGACGGTTAACAGGTTTAACGGTATAGTTGTAGCGTTCTTTATAGTATTGGATAAGAAGATTATAATCAACGATTTCATAGTTAATTACTACAGGAAGGATATCAGTTTTGAACTTTTGATATTTAGGAGAATGGGAATCATCAAAAGCCCATTGCTTCAAGGGAATATATTTAGAGATAAAAAGAATTAACCAAGAAATTTGTTTATATTGGTATTGGATTATAGTAAGAAGATAAGTTATAATTGAAAGCATAACAATGACATCCTTTCTTGTTGTTAATTGGTGTGTGGTAACTTCAATTATAACAGAAATAGGGGGTCATTGTTTTTTTATTTAAAAAATATGATAGAGCCCTTGAAAATAAAAGATTAGTGACAAAAAAAAGGAGTGTCAGACTTGACACTACCATTTAATTATAGGAGGAAAATAACATGAAAAAGTCATTTAGGTTGGAAGGACTGGACTGCGCCAACTGTGCGGCGAAAATCGAAAAGGACATCAAGGCGCTGGACGGCGTAACCGAAGTAACCGTAAACGCTATGACGACTAAGATGGTTCTTGTGGCAGACGACGACAAAATGGACGAGATTATTAAGACCGCTGAAAAAATCGTCAAGAAGCATGAACCTCATGTTGTCGTAAAAAAGGCGTAAACATTTACCGGCAATAATTCCAGCTTTTGGCGTAACACTTCAAAGCGATACGCCAAAAGCGAAGGAATTTAAAAAATTCAAATTTTTTTGCGACAATAGTTGAGCGTTCACTCAATGTTACTCGTCATTCTCTTATAGCAAAGATAAGAAAGGAGTTCAATATGAACAAGAAGCTTGTAAGAATTATCATAGCAGCGGTTATTTTCGTAATCGGGCTGCTAGTAAAAACCGACATTGTTTGGCTTAGTCCCGCTATCTTCATTGCCGCCTACATTGTAGTGGGCAGCGAAGTCGTAATAAAAGCCATCAAGAATATTATGCAAGGCCAAGTTTTTCAGGAAAGCTTTTTAATGACCGTGGCGACCGGTGGCGCACTTATCATTGGGGAATATCCAGAGGCCATTGCCGTTATGCTGTTTTATCAGGTTGGCGAATATTTTCAAAGTTATGCCGTTGCGAAGTCGCGGAAATCCATTGCAAGCTTAATGGATATACGTCCTGATTACGCAAATGTTAAGAGGGGCGATGAATTGGTAAAAGTCGACCCTGACGAAGTTGCGATTGGCGATATCATCGTTGTCCGTGCTGGTGAAAAAATCCCGCTTGACGGCAAGGTGCTTGACGGCAATTCAATGATTGATACGTCCGCTTTGACCGGCGAATCTGTTCCGCGCGAAGCTGGTGTTGGCTCTGATGTTTTGAGCGGCTGTATCAATGTGAACGGCGTACTGACGATTGAGGTCACAAAAGAATTTGGGGAATCGACGGTCAGCAAAATCCTTGATCTCGTGGAAAACGCCAGTAGTAAAAAGGCGAACACCGAGAATTTCATTACAAAATTTGCACGAGTTTATACTCCGATTGTTATGGCTGCCGCACTGTTGCTTGCAATTATCCCGCCTCTGTTCTTTGGTGGTACTTGGGGCGACTGGATTTACAGGGCTTTAACTTTCTTAGTGGTTTCCTGCCCTTGCGCTCTGGTTGTTTCTATTCCACTCTCCTTCTTTGGCGGTATCGGCGGCGCGTCAAGGCGTGGTGTGCTTGTTAAGGGTAGCAACTATTTAGAAGCTTTGGCGCAGACTGAAATCGTTGTGTTTGATAAGACGGGGACATTGACAAAAGGCGTATTTAAAGTACAAGAGGTAAATGCTATCGGCATTTCCGAAGCAGAACTGCTGGAACTTACCGCACATGTTGAGAGTTATTCCAATCACCCCATTTCACTCTCTTTGAAAACTGCTTATGGGAAAGATATTGACAACGAAAGGATTACGGATGTTGAGGAAATCGCAGGCCACGGCGTCAGCGCAACGGTTGATAGTCGTAAAGTTTTCGCAGGAAATACAAAACTCATGCAAAAAATCGGCGTTAAATTTTCTCAAGACGAAATTATTGGAACAGCCGTACACGTTGCTGTTGATGGCAAATATGCGGGATATATTGTAATTGCTGATGAGGTTAAGGAAGATGCAGCGGAAGCGATTAGATTGCTAAAAAAGGCAAATATCCGTCAAACGGTGATGCTGACGGGCGACGCCAAGAGTGTGGGAGAAAAAGTTGCCAAGGAATTGGGGTTAGATAAGGTTTACACAGAGCTTCTTCCCGGTGACAAGGTAGATAAAGTAGAGGAACTGCTGGCTCAAAAATCAGCTAAAGGCAAGCTGGCCTTTGTAGGCGATGGGATTAATGACGCACCAGTTTTAGCTCGTGCCGACATTGGTATTGCGATGGGTGGCTTGGGTTCCGACGCGGCTATAGAAGCCGCCGATGTTGTAATAATGACCGATGAGCCGTCCAAACTAGCTACAGGTATGAAAATTTCACAGAAAACGCTAAGAATCGCACAACAGAATATATGGCTGGCTTTGTCGATAAAAGCAATTGTGCTTGTACTCAGTGCACTCGGTTTTGCTACCATGTGGGAGGCTGTGTTTGCAGATGTTGGTGTGACGGTTATAGCGGTATTGAACTCTTTCCGTGCTTTAAACACAAAGAAATTATAATCAGGTCAAAAGCCTGTTGTATCGGAAGCGATAAGTAAAATGTTAATTGTCCTGATTGCCTTGTTAGTTGGGATTTTGTGAACTTGCTTTGGTAGCGCAGTTGCTATTATAACAAAAGAAGTTTTCTGAAAATATGGCGAATTGCCTTTTAGTTTTCGCTGGTGGCGTAATGATGAGCCTTGTGTTCTTTGAGCTTATGCCGGAAACTTTAGAGGTATCAAATGTGTGGATGGTGGCCGGCGGCATCCTCATTATTCACTGAGATAAGGGGCAAAGTGAGAATCATTATATGAAGATTATTTTATTCGGTTTATTGGTGAAAGCAGTTGAGCTATTGAGCGCGATTGAATTAAAGCATAAACAGAAAATATGTTGTATGGAAAGGTGTGTGGCATGAAAAAGCAATGGCTTATCACAGGAATCTTGGCAGCAGTTGATCAAACAATAAAACTGCTGATAGCTCATTTTGCGATAGATAAGATGATTATCTGGATACCGAGTGTTTTGCGTTTTGAACCTTTCCAGAACACAAATTTGAATTGGTTTGCAAGTATGGCTAATTTTAAGACTCCTGTAATCGGAATGATCTTTTTACAGATAACGGCTATAGCAGGATTGCTTTTATTCTATCGATTCCAAACATATAAAGTTGGTGCAAAGAGTCGCTTGTTGAGTGGAGCATTCTGTTTTGCATCTGCTGGCATATTATGTTCATTTATTGATGTAGTGTTCTGGGGCGGCAGCCTTGACTTTATTGGTTTATTCAATTGGTTTATTTTTGATACAAAGGACGTATTTCTGAACACGGGATGGATTTTGGCTCTAATTTGGACGTGGCGGCATGAAAAAAAGCTAAAAAAGTCTTATTCAAACGATCTCAATACAGAAGATATAGCTTTTGCTATATGGTTTCGGAGCGGATGCAAACTCCTTCCCAACACAACGTCTGAATATACCAGAATATAAAATATATAAACACAATTGAGAGGTGGTCACAGTGAAGCGAAAAGAAAATAGAAACTTGACGGGCATATTTCGTATCGGTTTGGCCACCCTTGTTGTGATTTTACAACTTTTATTTATCTATTTTATCATCAATATACTCAAAAACTATGCGGTATATTTTTATGCACTCATTCAAATTATAGCGGTAATAAACATCTTTATTATGGTGAGCAAAAGTAAAAACACATCTTACATAATCGTATGGCTTATTATAATATTTATCCTTCCGGTTTTCGGTTATTTCCTATATCTCTTATGGGGTCGTTCCGATGTGTTCGGACGATGTATAAGAAATAATCGAATAAGAGCGGCTATCCAGCACGGTTCCATGTATTTATATAAGGACCCGGAAGTTTACGCCGAACTCGATCAAATCCATCCGTCAAGAAAAAGAATAGCAGGATATTTAGGCAGGAAAGGATTCCCTCTTTATAAAAATACAACGTGTGAGTATTTCTCGCTTGGCGAGTATCAATTTGAAGCAATGATAAAGGATATTGAAAACGCTGAAAGATACGTTTTCTTGGAATATTTTATTTTAGATAGTGGGGAGCTTTGGGACAGGATT
This sequence comes from Lachnoclostridium sp. UBA903, assembly GCA_002294045.1. Lineage (GTDB taxonomy): Bacteria > Bacillota > Clostridia > Lachnospirales > Lachnospiraceae > Anaerocolumna. The sequence continues at coordinate 5,745 of DBEP01000088.1, forward strand.
TCAGAAGTATTGATTCGCAAAGCCGAACAAGGAGTGGAAATACGGCTGATGTTCGATGACTTTGGGAGTATTGTTACAGCACCAGATAATCTGATTAAGGCTCTTAACAGTCACAATATTCAGGTGTTGCGTTTTAATCCAGTTCATCGGTATATTTCATCCTTTTGCTTCAATTGCCGTAATCACCAGAAAATTACGGTCATAGACGGCTGCGTTGGGTATACAGGGGGAACGAATCTTGCTGATGAATATGCCAACATATACCCAAAGCACGGCCATTGGAAAGACACGGCAATCCGGCTTGAAGGCGACGCGGTTTGGGGTCTGACCTCAATATTTCTTCAGATGTGGGATGCTGAAAGTGGAGGAACTACAGATTACGAAGCTTACCGGTCTGTAGTGAACTACGAGGGTCAAGGCTTCTATCAACCATTTTCAGACGGGCCTTCAAATAATCCCGATAACCCTGCCGAGGTTATGTACCGCACGATGATATATAATGCAAAGAAATATGTTTATATATCTACCCCCTATCTTGTCATTGACAACTCCATGAAGGAAGCGTTGTGTACATCCGCACAGGGAGGTACAGATGTCAGGATTATTACTCCAAAGATATGGGATCATTGGTATGTGCATATGGTAACGCAATCGAATTATGGAGAGCTGCTGGAATCGGGTGTTAGAATCTATGAATATACCCCGGGGTTCATCCATGCAAAGACTATCATAAGCGATGATGATCATGCCATTTGCGGAAGCATTAACATGGATTACCGGAGCTTTTATCTCCACTTTGAAAACGGTGTGTGGATTTGCGGATCGCCTGTACTCCAAGACATAAAAAATGACCTCCAGCAAACATTTGATGTTTGTGAAGAAATAAGTCTTGATGAATGGCGTCGCCGTCCCTGGCACATAAAATGCGTTCAATCGTTCCTTAGATTGTTTGCTGTATTCTTTTGAGATTAATTTGTTATGAAGTCAAAAGAATAGCACTCATGTTGTCCCTATCATCTTGGCAATTTCAACGGATCTATAAGACGTAGTTCATCCCAATTTGCCGGAAATCGAGGGAATGTATCTATCCACGAAAATGACGGATATAAAAGGTAATTACCGTTATTTGACTGAATTGGAGTGCTTAAAAAAGAACAGAGAGCTGTTCTATCAGTATTGCTTTAAGGAACTGAAGCTATGTATATGGCAAAAGCAGAAGGAAGAAATAGAGTGAAGGTGTTATAAAATACCTGTTCAATGCATGAAGTTTAACGATGCATAGAGAAAGTCCAGTAAAAATAAAAATAAAGCCAAGGGCAAACCCATCAAAAGATGGGGACGCAAAGCCATAGGGTCTAAGGTGCTTTACTGCGCTATGATAGCCTGGCTGCCAAAAACCATGCGGAGCCTGCCCTCATTCAAAGGGCAGGCTCTATATCTGTCTGTCGGTTTTTGACGGATAAACAGGATATCGGGATACCGGCTTTCGCCATGCTCCGGCGAGAGGGGTATCCTATGGGGTTTTATACTTATAAGAGGTGGCAATAGAGCAGACAGAGCTCGTACATATTACCCACCACCCAAACAATCTCATATTGTAATTTTGAAAAAGTCAGCATTTCGCCATGGGCGCAGTGCTGACTTTTTTCTTTCGACAAAAAAATCTATACTCCGACCATATTTACCATATTCAGGGGAAATGTGGCATGTTTCTAATATAAGCAGGTCGTTTCCACGCTGCCGCTCCCCTCCGCTTCTGACATTTTGACTCACCATCAAAATTTCAGAAAACGGAGGACAAGCCATATGGCAGAAAAGAAAGAGTATCAAATCAAAGTTCAGGGGCAGCTCGTCCCTGTCACCGAAGAAGTCTATTTAACATATTACCGCATGAAACGCCGTGAACTACATCTGGAGGAAAAGGACGCAGCACATGGTGTGTTTTATTACAGTGCCTTGGATACGGAGGAAACCAATGGTGAGGATGCGATTTCAGATCTCTCTTCTCCCCGTGTGGAGGATATTGTCACGGACAAGCTGATAGCCGAAAAACTCCACTTGTGCCTTTCCCAGCTTGCCAAAGAGGAACAGGAACTGATTTTTACTCTGTTTTTTAAGAATAAAAGCGAGCATCAACTGGCAGCGGAAACTGGTATCCCGCGCATGACAATCCACGACCGAAAGGTTAAAATTCTGCGTACTTTAAAAAAACTTATGGAAAAGTAAAAATTTTTCCGTCCAACCCCCTCACGAAACCGGATTAGTAGTGAGGGGGTTTTTCTCATTCCCTCCATGGTTCCTTGAAAACTTAATATCCGATGACCTGAACACGTTAGCTGACGGACCCCGAAAGGGTAAAGCGACCTCGGAGGATGCGCCAAGACCACCTGTAGGCAGGCAGCAAGAAAAGTGAAATCACTCATTTTTCTGTTCGCTCGTTTCTTCCTGCTCCTATCAAAGACGGCCAAATAAGGTGCAAAGCGGTACCCATCCGACCGGAAAACAGGCTGTGGCGGCCTGTCTCGCAATGATCCCGTCAGCCTATAATGATACTTTTGCTCCGTCATAGCCCCCCGCGACCGGGGGATCACGCAATGAGAGCAACCGGCAGAGATCCTGGCGGGGGTGAAATTCCCATGATGCGGCGAAGCCAGCCGCAGTTCAGGCCATCGCCTTTGTTGTGCAAGACTCATACGCTTTGCACAGTGCGCTTGGGGAGTAGTGTCGAATTAAGCGCCTTGATTATAAAAAAAGACTTAATGTCAGAAGCGATGGGGATCGCTCTGCTTATACAGCAGGGCGATCCCTATATTTGTGCCATTAAGAAAAAACAGAGAATCTCGAATCAAGGAGGTGTAAAGTTTGAACACGATGAAGCAAGGCATCAGCCGCGGCGATATTTACTACGCCGATTTAAACCCCGTTATGGGCTGTGAACAAGGGGGCATCCGTCCTGTACTTATCCTGCAAAATGACATAGGCAACCACTACAGCCCCACCACCATCGTCTGCGCCATCACCGGCAAGCCGAAAAAGCCCTTACCCACCCATACGGCTATTGCCGGGGCGGGCAGATTGTCCAGAGAGTCCTTTGCACTTCTGGAGCAGATACGCACCATTGACCGGACTCGACTTCGGGGCTGGATCGGCAAACTGGATGAACAGGAGATGGAAGAAATCAACCAGGCACTTTCTATCAGCATCGGACTTAGTCCGGCGCTTTTTTTATGAAGGGGGGAATTTTTATGAGCAACAAAACAATCATGTTTGAAAAATACCCCGATGTAGTCGAGGTAAATCAATTACGAGAAATGCTCGGAGGCATCAGCCGGAAACTGGCTTATAAATTGCTTTCGGAAAAAGAGATACATAGTGTTCGCATTGGACGGACCTATAAGATTCCCAAAGCATGCGTTATTGAATATTTACTGAGTGAAGAAATGTGCCATATCAAGATTGGTTGATATGGTTTTTTGCTTATTATTGGCCCAAGACCGTAGAAAAATCCGTTGGGTTGCTTCCGCGTAAAACAGTAGCTATCCCATGCCTTCTGTGGTATTGTGATGTTGTCAATGGTAGGCAAATACGCTGTTATTTCAAAGGAGGATAACCATGATAACAGGCTGCCTACAAGAAAAAAACAATACTTTTTATGCTGTCCTTTATATCAAAGTAGACGGAAAAAGAAAAACCAAATGGATTCCCACCGGACTGCCGGTAGCGGGAACCAGCGACAGAAAAGCTAAAAAAGCCTTTGACCAAATTCGGTTGGAATACGAACAGGAGCAGGAAGAAAAGGAGCGTCGGGAGGCCGAGGAACGGGCCAGAGAGCTGATCGAGGGCAAACGTAATCCCCATGCGGAGGTGCTGTTTACCGACTACCTTCAAAAATGGCTGATACAAGCAAAGCCCACGATAGCCAAAACAACATTCAAAGGCTATCAAACCATGCTGGATGGGCGAATCAGCCGGTACTTTACTGAACTGGACATCACCTTGGCGGAGGTTACTCCACAGCATATTCAGGACTTTCATCAATCAATTTTTGATGAGGGTCACACACCGAATACGGTCATCCATTATCACGCAGTCCTCCGCAGAGCATTGCAGAATGCGGTGAAAAAGGAGATCATCGGCAGTAACCCCGCTGACAGGGTAGACAGGCCAAAGAAGAATGTATACCATGCTCAGTTTTATTCCGCAGAGGAAATGATGGCGCTGTTTGATGCGATATCAGATGATCCCTTGGAGATTTGTGTGAAGCTGGCAGCTTACTATGGCTTACGCCGAAGTGAAGTCCTGGGATTAAAGTGGGATGCGATCAACCTCGAACAAAAAACCATCTCCATCAAGCACAAGGTGATTGAGGACACGGTAGATGGCAAATCCATAGCGGTCGGGGAAGATGTACTGAAAACCAAGTCCAGCTTCCGCACCCTTCCGTTACTGCCATCGGTGGAAAAGCTACTGCTTGCAGAAAAGGAAAAGCAAGAAATGTATCGAAAGCTGTTCAAGCGCTCTTACTGCCGGGATTACCTCGACTACATCTGCCTCGACCAAACAGGGAAGCTCATGCGCCCTAATTATGTGACGGATCACTTTAGCTGGGTGCTTGAAAAAGCCGACCTCAAAAAAATCCGGTTTCACGATTTAAGACATTCCTGCGCCAGCCTACTGCTTGCAAATGGGATATCAATGAAGCAAATCCAGATATGGCTGGGGCACAGCACATTTTCGACCACAGCGGACATTTACTCTCATCTGGACTTCCACGCACAGATCGAATCTGGCTTGGTTATGGATGGGATGTTTGAAAGAAACTAAGTGGCAGAACCTACTGGACTTGCAGCGGTCAACTGATTTTCTACGGACTGCTTTATGGGAATACGGAAAAGCCTTATAGAGTGAGGACTCAGGCATATCCGTTTTCTACACAAACAAAAAAACGCCCTCAAAAGAGAGCGTAGAAAAGGTAAAAAAATGGAGGGCCTGTTGCGGACATTGACCGCAAACAGGCCCCTGGCGGAGGCGGTGAGATTCGAACTCACGTGCCCGTGAGGACAACCTGATTTCGAGTCAGGCTCGTTATGACCACTTCGATACGCCTCCATATTTATTTTAATACACCAAGCCCCGCGTAGAAGTCAAGGCAAAGTGTAGAAAAACCGTAGAAATCGCTAAAACACTAAATTTTCAAAATCCCGCAAACCCACGGAAACTCAAGGGTTTCCGGCATTATCAAGGCAACTGACCGAGTGGATTTCGAGTCGTTTCCGTTATGGCCACTTCGGTACGTCTCCTTGTAATAAAATATATAATCAACCTCTAAAAGTTGCTCAGAAAAATGACAAACCTTTAGAGCAGACATAGCAAGTATTAAGTTGTTTCTGTTCCACGTAGATGCCCATTTTACAAGGGTTTGCAGGTTCTGCCCATCCAATAATATCACAGTCTTTCGAGACCAGCTCCTTCAACCACTCGGACAACTCTCCATATATTTCATACTACTATTCTGTTCATTTTTCTTGATTTGTCAAGACACGGAAATAGACGGAACCGCAGGACGAAACAATGCTCTTTAGACGAAACAATGCTGCAATTCATACGGATGAGAAAATCATATACTTTACTGGTATACTTATCAAATCATTATATTACTTACAGCACATCTATTTTACTAAGAAATAGTAAAATAAGCAAGAGGAAATTAAAAATATCTTACTTTTTATGATTTTTATTGTAGGATTACAATCATATGTTATAAAACTGAATAAAAAGAAAGGGAGAGCCTCTTTTTGTACTTTAAGCACAGACATAAAGTCTATCCGGCATACATACTATATATCAAAATAAGACAAAAGTGTTGTAAGGAGATATTTTGGACTTTCAGAACAGTAGAACTTATCTTAACCTGCAGGCTGCATTAGAGAATGAGTTGAACACTGATGCATTATACGGACTGTATAAAAAACAGTCAGATCACGAAGTGCTTCTGGAAATCAGCATAGTTTTTGAAACGCTCTCCAGAAATGCACAATTTATCGCTGAAAGATTACGGCGGATACTTAACGAAGGAGATAGAAATACATTTCAAAATTTAATTGATGCAGCGAATAGAGAAACCTATGTCGCAAATAATTTATATAGTAACTTTTCAGTTATTGCAACGGAAGAGGGTTACGATGATTTGGCCTCTTTATTTAATGGTATTGCAAACATTAAGCTGAATCATTACAGTACCTTACAAACCCTTGCAGATGATATGGAAAGCAGCCGGCTATTCTGTAAAGAAGAAGAAAAATTATGGATTTGTATAGGATGCGGCAACATATTAAGCGGAATATGTGCTCCTGAAATATGCCCGATATGCGGATATCCGCAAAGTTACTACCAGGTTTACGGCTGCTCAGTGCAGTGATGTCGCTTCCTCCTCTTTTTTATTTTGACCACGGTAAAACAAGGCTGTCGCCAGGATACCTAACAGCAGCAGAGCAATACTCAGGACAAAGGGCAATGCCCTTGAGATATCACTTAAAAGCCCGCCTATGTATCCGAAGGGTACGCTCACCATCATAACGGTAGTCTGCAGCAATGCCATGATTCCCGAACGTTCTTCCGGATTAATATGTATGGCAACCAGTGACTCCCTGAGTGTGCCTAATACGGCTGAACCCAATGCTTCAAACAATAACGAGACAAATAAAATTACATAGCCCCACACCCCGGTATCTGATATGGCAATTAACAGTATACAGCTGATAATGGCGCTGAAAAACCCTCCATATAAAGGCCATTTCAGTTCAGATTGCTTAATTCTTGAAATCACTGTAAAGAAAAGCAGTATTGAGAGTATGCTCTTTACCATTGGAAAAATCGGCAGCAACGTGTCCGGAACTCCAATACGGCGAGATGCGATAATTTGCCAGAAAGTCATCCCAATCATTCCTACAATCTCAACTAACACGCTGATTACTATGGCAAACATCGTACCTCGTGAGGTAAGTATCATACGTGCTAATCCTTTGTAACCGGACAGCATTTCACCCCACGACCTTTCCCTGGCTGCTTCTTTCCTGACCTTCCCAATAGCTGTCTCTTTGGAAAACTTATATAAGATAAGCAGCTTGGCCGTCATGACAATAAAAGCATTGATATAGAGTATTCGTATGGCCGGTATCAGTGTCAGCTTCGCCACCAGTATTGATGAAATTGGAGCAAAAAGTGCCGAGAGATTACCGCTGATGATAATCCATGAGTATATTTGCGTTATTTTATCCCTGGGTGCATCCTCCACCAGCAGACAATCCCAGGATACCGTAGTAATCTTCATTGTGCCGTTTAGCAGCGCCGCTACGGCAAAGAACCAGAACCCCTGACTGGACGCCCATATCAGACAGGGAAGGCTCCAGGCCAGGAAGTCGAACACCATGGTGCTCAGTCTCCGGCCCATCTTATCAATGATGATACCGGATAAGAAAGCGCAAACCATTTGGGAAAACATATAAATCGAGGTTACCACTCCCACCTGTGTATCACCCATGCCAAAAGTCAGCATATATACCGAAGCATATGGCAAACAAAGGTTCATGGATAAGCCCCACATAGGTTCTGTGTAAACACAGGCCCGTGGATTCCCTCGTAACTCCACAAGCGTACGCAGTAAATGATGCTTTAACAAAAAATTTTTCATACCCTCTCCTATTATCACATTAAAATTATCAGTATTATTGTTACAGTTTAGCCGTAACGCTGAATTGTAACTAATTATTACATACGGTAAAGGGTCTGCCGGCTGACAGACCCTTTACCAGGGATGAAATCCCAAATCGACGGAGAAGATAGGATTCGAACCACGTGCCCATTCAACCTGATTTCGAATCGTTTTCGTTATGACCCCTTCGGTACACCTCCGTGTAATAAAAATATATGTTCAAACACGCTCTAAGGCTATCCTGGAAAAAGACAGACCTTTGAGCAGATATACAAATTAAGTTGCCATTGTTAAAAATCAGCTTGCCGACGCAGCGCTGTACTTCACAATTAAGAGTTCTACACCGATAGTATCAATCAGACGCCCGGTTTTAATCTGTTCTTCAATGTCAACACAGCTTTGCAGGGCTTCTTTTAAGGTCTTCATAGTGAAATTCCTGCCCTGGCTTAAATATTTACTGATAGTAAAGGGCATCAGGCCGGTCTTTTGGCTGATTACCGTATTATTATAACCTAAAGCCGCCAGATTCTTTACCTGAATCAGAATGTTAAACTGCCTGGTAATCAGGAATAAGATGGACATAGGCTTTTCTTTCAGAGCCAATAAATCATAGTACAATTCCAGCGCCTGCTGCTGTCTTCTGCTCCCAATGGCATCAATCATTAAAAAGATTTTACCGCTGATTTGTGTGGTGCAGACAGCATCAATATCTTCTGCGGTGATAATCTCCCTGTCCATGGCATAGCAGCTTAATTTTTCCACTTCATTCCGGATATTCTCCATATCGGTTCCTGTTTTGCTTAGCAAGTAAAGAATGGTATCACCGGTAATCTTCTTCTTATCCTTATCCAACAGGGAAGCAACCCATAATTTTAAATTGGCTTCATCCATACCATTCATTTCCGAAATGGTGCCGACGTCTTTAACTGCCTTATACAACCTGTTTCTTTTATCAACTTCCGTTTCCACAAATACGATATGGGTGGTTTCCGGAATGGATTTTATATAATCGGCCAGGTTACTCTGGCTTTTAAATAAACCGCTGTTTTCGATTATAACTAATCTTCCGTCGCTGAAAAAAGGCAGAGTATCGGCTGCAGCAATTACTTTGGGAATATCCAGGCCTTTGCCTTCAAAATAGGAGTAATTCATTTCATCGCTGGATCCCAATATTGCGGTCTTTAACTTATCTTTATATATTTTCTTCAGATAACTTTCCGTACCATACAGTAAATATACGGGCTTAAACTGATTCAGCCTAATATGCTCTTTAATATTCTTCATATTAACTCCCATTGCACGCGGCATCTGCCTAAAACGGAGCCGGCTCACCAATACTTATTATTCTAACAGCACATTTATTTTACTAAGAAACACTAAAATAAGCAATAGGAAAATAAAAATTTATAAGCTCCTGCCCTTATTCTACAGCTGTATCCTATGCCAACTCTAGCGTGCTGTTTAGCTAATTATGAGCGATACAGCACACTGGGGTACAAGCTTAAGGGCCTAAAAAAATTCCGTTCCTGGCTTGCCCGTACGGATTTTAACATTCTAACATTTACGGAATACAATGCTTCCGTCTTCCGTCTTCATACTGTCTATTATGGCCAGGGATTCCAGTCTGACACCCATGGAACGAATCATTTCCCCGCCGTTTTGGAACCCTTTTTCAATTACGATTCCAATTCCTTCGACACTGGCACCCGCACATCTGACCAAATCAATCAAGCCGGCCAATGCACAGCCATTTGCAAGAAAATCGTCAATAATGAGAACCCTGTCATCCGGATTCAGAAATTTTTTCGATACAATGACGTCATAGGTCTTTTTATGTGTAAATGATTCTATCTTTGTCGAATACACTGCTCCGTCGATATTTATACTCTGAGCCTTCTTGGCAAAAACTACAGGCACCTTGAAATACTGTGCCGTAATACAGGCTATTCCGATTCCGGAGGCTTCTATGGTTAAAATCTTGTTAATCTTTAATTCGTCAAAAATTCTCTTAAATTCTTTTCCAATCTCATTAAATAATTCAATATCCATCTGATGATTTAAAAAATTGTCAACTTTCAGGACATTTCCGCTCACTACATTTCCGTCTCTTAATATTCGTTCCTGTAATAATTTCATCACTTTGACCTTTCTTTCTATCAATTTGCCCGTCTATGTATAAATTTGACTTATTTATGATTATACAATATACATAAGATGATTACAATTATTTTTCATTGATTTAACACGTAAAACCCAGGCAGGGAAATAATCCCGGAAGGAAGCTGCGTGCCTCCCGGGATTATTTCCTTGCCTGGGTTTTCCCGATTAATTGGAGATATGACTTAAGCAAAAGGACAAATCCGATAAAGGAACAGAACGGTTAAAAATACCCTTGCCTCATATTTACCGGTTTATTCTGCCGCCCTAACCGCAGCTTTCATAGATTTTACATATTCAAAAACTGCCTTTTCACTGTCCCTGCCATGTTGTGCCACTAGCTTTACAATGGCACTTCCTACAATAGCGCCGTCCGACAGGGATGCATACCTGGCGGCCTGCCCGGGTGTTGAAATGCCAAAACCAACGGCACAGGGTGTGTCGGTAACTTCTCTAACCAGCCCGACCATCGATTCAATGTCCGTATTTATCTCCGTACGGACACCGGTAACCCCCAGGGAGGATACACAATAGATGAATCCTTGGGCTTTATGCGCTATCTTTTTAATCCGCTCTCTGGAAGTCGGCGCAATAAGGGAAATTAAATCAATACCGTATTTATCGCAATCCGGTTCCAGTTCTTCCTTTTCTTCAAAGGGCAGATCCGGGACTATGATTCCGTCTATTCCTGTCTCCCGGCATTTTAGCATAAATTTATCTTTGCCATAGGTATAGATAGGATTGATATAGGTTAAAAAAACAAGGGGGATGCCTACTTTTTTGCGTGCTTTGGCTATCATATCAAATAATTTATCCGTGGTGCAGCCCGCTGCCAATGCCCTTTCGTTGGCATCCTGTATTACAATTCCCTCCGCTATGGGGTCGGAAAAGGGAATTCCGATTTCTATCAGGTCCGCGCCTGCCTTTTCCATAGCATATATTAAGTTCTCCGTGGTTTCAAGATCCGGGTCTCCGCCGGTTACAAAAGCAATAAAAGCCTTGCCGTGATGAAATGCATTCTTAATTCTACTCATAAATATTTACCCCCCTGTATCTCGCAATGGCCGCCACATCCTTATCTCCCCGTCCGGATATATTGATGACGATGATTTTATCCTTATCATAAGCAGGTGCGGCTTTCCTGGCATAAGCTACCGCATGGGCACTTTCCACCGCCGGGATAATTCCTTCCGTACGGGAGAGATATTCAAAAGCCCTGACGGCTTCTTCATCCGTTATGGGTACATATCTGGCGCGGCCCGTATCATTTAGCATGGCATGTTCCGGTCCGATACCCGGATAGTCAAGGCCGGCTGATATGGAATATACCGGTGCAATCTGCCCGTATTCATCCTGACAGAAAAGGGATTTCATTCCATGAAAAATACCTTCGCTTCCATTGGCTATGGTAGCCGCATTTTTCGGATTATCCACGCCCAGGCCGGCAGCTTCGCAGCCAATCAGTTCCACGGATTTATCCTCCAGGAATTCATAAAAAGCCCCCATGGCATTGCTGCCGCCCCCTACGCACGCAATAACAGCGTCGGGAAGCCTGCCTTCCTTTTCCTTCAGCTGAGCTTTGATTTCCTTTCCAATAATCTTCTGAAAATCCCTTACAATCGTGGGAAAGGGATGAGGCCCCATAACGGAACCAAGTACATATAAGGTATCTTCCACCCGTTTTGTCCATTCCCGCATGGTTTCGTTGACCGCATCCTTAAGGGTCATGGTGCCGCTGGTAACCGGATGGACTTTCGCTCCAAGGAGCTCCATGCGGAATACATTCAGTGCCTGGCGGTCCGTATCCTCTTTCCCCATAAAGATATCGCATTCCATTTCCATAAGCGCCGCCGCCGTTGCGGTTGCCACCCCGTGCTGCCCTGCACCGGTTTCCGCAATTACCCTGGTTTTACCCATCTTTTTTGCTAACAGCACCTGTCCCAGGACATTATTTATCTTATGGGAACCGGTATGGTTTAAATCTTCCCTTTTCAGGTAGATTTTGGCGCCCCCCAAATCCTTTGTCATTTTTTCCGCGTAATACAAAAGGGAAGGCCTGCCGGCATAATTTTTATATAAATCATCTAATTCACCCACAAACTGAGAGTCATTCTTATAAAATTCATAAGCCCTTTCCACTTCCTGCACCGCATTCATTAAAGTTTCCGGAATATATTGTCCGCCGTATTGTCCGAATCTTCCTTTTTTCATTTCATACCCCTTTCCTGTTTGTATATACTTTCATACACTATTAAATTTGTAATCAATCTTTCGTTGCAATAATACAAATTTTTTGGTTATTCCTATCCCAGGCTTTATTTCACCTTTCTGACAATTTCTATAATTTCCCTGATTTTTTTCTCGTCCTTTTTCCCTTCCGTTTCAACTCCGCTGCTTAAATCCACGCAATAGGGATGGCAGTCATTTATCGCCTTTATAATATTGTCTGCTTTTAAACCGCCGGCCAGAAAAAACGGCCTGCAGTGCTCCGGTATCAGCCTCCTGTCAAAGGACAGGCCGCTGCCTCCATACATATCCTTGCTGTATGTATCCAGCAGCAGGTAATCGCAGGGCAGCTTCTGCATGGCTTCTATCTGTCCGGGCCGGCGTACCCGGACCGCCTTTATAACAGCATTGGGTATTTGGGCTTTAAGCCCGCATATATAAGCCTCATCTTCCTCTCCATGTAATTGCACCAGGTCGATTACCTTTTCCCTGCACAGCTTAATAATGTGTTCCAAAGGTTCATTTACAAACACACCCACTGCCTGTATCCGTCTGTCCAATACTTCCTTTAACGCCCCTGCCCCGGTATCGTCAACCTGCCGTCTGCTCTCTGCAAATACAAAGCCGATGTAATCCGGCAAATATTTATTCACATATAAAATATCTTCGCGGCTTTTTAAACCGCATATCTTAATTTTTGTCATGGCCGGCCTCTCAATTCGTTTAACATTTTCTTTTTCTCGCTGCTGCGCATTAAGGTTTCACCGATTAATACGGCATTTACCTTTGCTTTCCTCAACGTATTAATATCCTCCGGGGTTTTAATACCGCTTTCTGCTACAAAAAGGAGGTGCTCCGGAACGAAGTTTCTCAGACGCTCACTGTTATGAATATCTACCTCAAAGGTTTTTAAATTCCGGTTGTTGACGCCGATTATTCTGGCACCGGCACGGACAGCCGACTTAACCTCCTCTTCGTCGTGGGCTTCCACCAGCGCAGACAGTCCCAGATAATCACACAGCCGGATATATTCCCGTACCGTTTCTTCCTTTAACAGGGAGCATATAAGCAAAATACAGTCTGCCCCTATGACTTTAGCCTGATAGATTTGGTAGGGCTCCAGTATAAAATCCTTACGCAGGATGGGAATGTTTACGTTTCTCTTAATTTCCGTTAAATATTCATCCCTTCCTTTGAAAAAATCCGGTTCTGTCAGTACCGATATACAGCTGGCCCCTGCCTCTTCGTAATCTTTAGCAATTTTTACATAAGGGAAATCCTCCGCTATGATTCCTTTGGACGGAGACGCTTTTTTTACTTCACAGATAAAGCCCATATCCGTCCTCCGAATCGCTTTCTCAAAAGGAAAATCCGTAAGCTTAATGAAATCTTTTGCCTTCCGCTTCATATCTTCAAATGGAATTTGCTTTTTATCATTTTCAATCCGCACTTTCGCAGCGGCTGCAATTTTATCCAGTATCATTCTGACCAGCCTTTCTCCGCTCTGTTATTTTACCTGCTATTAATAACAATAACTACTAAAATATTATTTATAAAGCTGCTATTGATTCGTTTTTACAATTGCTTAATTGCATCTTTTTGCGTTCACTCTTCATACCTGTAATTTATTGATTCGTTAAAGTAATGAAATTCTCCAGCTGTGCCATCGCCCTGCCGCTGTCAATTACACCGGCCGCTTCTGCCAGGGCTTCCTTTAAGGTAATATTATTATTGACCAAATAAATGCAGGCAGCGGCATTCATAAGAACCGCATCCCGTTTCGGCCCCTTTTCCCCTTTTAATATGGCAAGCGTAATATCTGCATTTTCTTTCGGGCCTCCGCCAACCAGGTCTTCTTTCCGGCATTTTGTTAATCCAAACTGCTCCGGTTCCAGCTTATAGGAAGCTATTTTTCCGTCCCGGATTTCACAGCAGGTGGTAGGCGCACTGAGAGATATTTCATCAATCCCGTCGTTGCCGTAGGCTACTATGGCACGTTTCACCCCCAGATTTGCCAAAACCCTGGCCAGGGGTTCCACCAGAGCTTCCTCATACACGCCAAGCAGCTGCATATTGGCTCCGGCCGGATTGGAAAGAGGTCCTAAGATGTTAAAGATGGTACGGATTCCCAATTCCCTTCTTACCGGAGCAACATATTTCATAGCCGTATGGTAGCTTTGGGCAAACATGAAACATAAACCGATTTCATTTAAAATCTCCGCGCTTCTGGCGGGACTTATCATAATATTTACACCCAGTGCCTCCAAAACGTCCGCCGCACCGCATTTGCTGGAAACGCTGCGGTTGCCGTGCTTTGCTACAGGTATTCCTGCTGCGGACACCACCAGGGAGGCCGTGGTTGAAATATTAAACGTATAGGCTTCGTCACCGCCGGTACCTACTATTTCAAGCACATCCATATTGTGAAGCAACCGGGTACAGTGTTTTCTCATGCCGACCGCACTGGCGGTTATTTCTTCAATGGTTTCACCTTTCATACGGAGCCCTGTCAGATAGGCTCCAATGTGTATGTCCGAGGCTTCACCGCTCATGATTTCATCCATTACGCCTTCTGCCGTTTCGTAGGATAAATCTTCCTTACTGGTTATTTTGTAGATTGCTTCCTTAATCATAATCCTATCCTCCTATTCTTTCCTGAATATTTTCATTACCAGAGTGTGTTTGAAAAATGCTTGTGCCGGGCCGGCTGCACCGCTTTGTGTGTTTTTTAAGAGTCAGCTAGCCCACATTGCTGCCAAGGCATAAAAAATTCTCCATGATTTTCCTGCCTTCCGGAGTAAGTACGGATTCCGGATGGAACTGCAAGCCGTAAATTTCATATTTTTTATGTTTTACCGCCATAATATCTCCGTCATCCGCAATTCCGATTATCTTAAGCTCTTCCGGGATGGTGTCCGGTCCGGCAGCCAGGGAATGATATCTTCCAACCGGAATTGACTCAGGCAGTCCTTTAAAGATACTGCTGCCGGTATCAATCTTAACAACGCTTTGCTTTCCGTGCATCAGTGTACTTGCATAGGTAATAGAAGCCCCGAATACTTCGCAGATTCCCTGATGCCCCAGGCAGACACCTAAAATCGGGGTTATACCTTTCATTTCCCTGACCACTTCCTCGCAGATACCGGCATCTATGGGGCGTCCCGGCCCCGGGGATAAAATGATATGGGACGGATTCCACACTTTAATTTCTTCCACCGTTAATTCGTCATTCCGAATTACCTTTATCTCAAAACTCTTTCCCCCGGAATTCTTTTTCTCTTCGCATATACTGCCGATTAACTGTACCAGATTGTAAGAGAAACTGTCATAATTATCGATTAACAAAATCATAAATCCACCTCGCTTGCCATCCTTATCGCTTCCATAACCGCATGGGCCTTATTGGCACATTCTTCGTATTCCCTCTCCGGAACGCTGTCTGCCACAATACCTGCGCCGGCCTGGACATATACTTTATTCCCCTTTTTCACTGCGGTTCTTATGGCAATGCAGACGTCCAGATTACCGGAAAAGTCCAGGTACCCGATGGCCCCGCCGTATATGCCTCTCGCAGCCGGTTCCAATTCATCTATGATTTCACAGGCCCTGAACTTCGGCGCACCGGATAAGGTTCCTGCCGGCAATAATGCCGCCACCGTGTCGCAGCCGTCCTTATTCCCGGCAATCTGGCCGGTAACTACGGAGGCTATGTGCATTACCTTGGAAAAACGGTGTATCTTTATATAATCTTCAACATAAACACTGCCGTATTTTGCAATACGTCCCACGTCGTTTCTGGCCAGATCCACCAGCATATTATGTTCGGATAGCTCCTTTTCATCCGCAAGCAGCTCTTTTTCCAGTTCCAGGTCCTCTTCTTCTGTTTTACCCCTGGGTCTGGTTCCTGCCACAGGAAAGGTAGTTAGTTTTCCGTCCGCCAGTTTTATCATAGTCTCCGGTGAAGCTCCTGCAATCTGTACATCTTCACATTGTATAAAATACATATAAGGGGAAGGGTTGGTGGTTCTCAGCACCCGGTAAGTATTTAACAGGCTGCTGCAATACTCCGCCTCAAATCTTCTGGATATAACGGCCTGAAATATGTCACCTTCCCGGATATATTTTTTCGTCCGTTCCACCAGCTCACAATACCGTTCCTTCGAAATATTGCAGGCAAAATTGGGGGCGGCATCTGCTTTGGGGGTCTTAACAGGCGCCGGGTCATTGATTAAATGAATAATTTTCTCAATCTCCAACAAGGCCGCATGAAAGCCCAGCTCTCCGTCTTCGGATTTGTAATTGGCTACAATACTGATTTTCTGTTTTAAATGGTCAAAAGCAATAACCTTATCAAATAACATCAAATCATAATCGTTAAAGTCATTCCTTTTTATTTTTAACTTTGGTTCCGTATATCCAATCATTTCATAAGAAAAATAACCGACAA
Source organism: Lachnoclostridium sp. UBA903 (assembly GCA_002294045.1). Taxonomy (GTDB): domain Bacteria; phylum Bacillota; class Clostridia; order Lachnospirales; family Lachnospiraceae; genus Anaerocolumna. The sequence continues at coordinate 22,286 of DBEP01000088.1, forward strand.
ATCCTCCCGTAAAAGGCGGCATACTATAGATGCGGGGCGCTTTATACTTATTCAGCAGTTCTCTTAGGACCTCCATCGGATTTCCCGTTGTTTTTGTAATGATTTCACCGCTTTTAACGCTGACTTCGCCATCTTTGCAGGTCACATGCAGTAATGGGCTGAATCCCAAAAATGAGTATCTTCCCCAGCGCTCTCCCGCCTCCACGCTTTCCAGCAGATAATAATTTTTATCTATCTGGGCTAATTTTCTCAATAAAATAATAGGGGTAATGTTATCGGCATAAATTTCCCTGCATACCGGTATTAAATTATAGTCTTCTTCATATTTTCTCATTGACTCATAGCTGGTTGTCATCCTGTAACCTCCTTTTATATTATTATTTTTAATTCCTTTTCCGGCTTGCCGGACTCTGGCACTTTCTATTGCCAGTACGAAAAAAAAGCCTTTATCCCTAATCTAAGGGACAAAAGCTTATTACTTCTGCGGTACCACCCATATTGATGTTATTAAACATCCACTCTGTCTGTATACTATCATATACACCCTGCTGATAACGGTCAGGGTCCCCGTTGACATCTACTTCCTTCCGGTTTCAAGCCACCCTCACAAGTCCATTCAGTAAATTCTTAGAACTGATTGTTAGTTCTTCTTATCGCATTCCCACCATACAGCGACTCTCTGAAAGATTTCCTTTACTTACTTCTCTTGCTCATCGGTTTATTTTTTAAATTGAAATAAGTATAGCCTTAACGGATATATTTGTCAATAGTTAATTTTAATTTTTTGTTTTCTTTTATTTTACCTTATAAATTCTCTTTCTCTTTTTATTTTTACGTACATTTGCAGTAATGCTTTTGTTAACCGATTTTTCCTGTTCCGAATCCGATTTTAACGATACCCACATGGAGGAACCTTCTTTTCCCATTGTCTTAATTTCCAGAAAGTCAAATTTTCTCAAAAATTTCGATAACTTAGTATCACCGTAATTTCTGACATCAAAATCCGGATATCGTTTTACCAGACGGCTTCCCAATTCTCCCATATTCATACTTTGTTCTTCGGAATCCACTTCATTCATCATTTTAATAATTGCTGCTTTAATTACGTTTATGTCTGTCATATTCTTCACAGCATCGTTATTGTCCGGCACCAGTGTAACCTTATATTCTTTATTATCGGAAATTTCCTGTTCGGATTTCTTATTTTCCTGGACAAGATTATCCTGCATATGCTCAAAGCCGGAGTCCAATTCAGAAATCAGGTTGTTTTCCTCTATCCCGATACCTTTTTTCTCCGTTTCCGCCAGCACATCAAGATATTTAAACTGATTACATGCGGCTATAAAAGGCTTGGGTGTTTTCTTTTCCCCCATACCAACTACCAGCATACCGGATTCCCGCAGCCTTGACGATAATTTTGTAAAATCACTGTCACTGGATACAATACAAAATCCCTCCACATTTCCGGAATACAGTATATCCATGGCATCAATAATCATGGCGGAGTCCGTGGCATTTTTGCCTACCGTATAACTGTACTGCTGTACCGGTGTAACCGAGTTTTCAAGCAACACATCTTTCCAGGAGGCTGCCGTAGATTTGGTCCAGTCACCGTAGATTCTTTTATAAGTAGCAATACCGTAATTGGATATTTCATCCAAAATATATTTTATATATTTTGCGGATACGTTATCTGCATCAATTAAAACAGCAAACCTCTTTTCTTCCGTCATAAAGAGCTCCTTTGGTTTTTCTTTATGGTTCCTGCCACCAGCTTGTCCCAAATATTACTGACTCCAAAACCCAATATCATTTCAAAAAATACCAGATATAAAACGTATATTGGCAGAGCCAAAGATTTTTTTGCTTTCAGGTTACTAAATTTTAGATTCATAATCGGTTCCTTCCATTACATTGATATGTATACTATTCCCCATTTTATTAATATCCCCTTATTAATTATTATAATTATAATACCTCATTCATTAAGAAATAGCAATAATTTCCTTATGGGTTTTATAACAAGCCAGGGCTGCCGCACTATAAAAATAATGTGGCAGCCCTGTTTTTACTAAGGTAGCGTGAAAGGTCAAAGTGAAATCCCAGAAAAAATAATGGGGAAGCTCCGGCAATTCCTGTTTTAAATCCTTCAAAGAAAAAATATGCGCTTTATTAAAAACATAGATAAGGACGTAACATAATAATTCTTTTCCATCCGCCGGAAAAAGAAATGGTACAGCGGACCGCCGTACCGTTTCCCGGAATTACAACATTTTATTATCTGTTAACCATTCCCAGTTATGTGTTTATACCCGATTTTGAATCCATCATTATTTTCTTCCGCCGCTGGTTCTAACATCAAATGCAACGGCCAATATAAAGATTGCTCCCTTAACTATATATTGGTAAGATACATCCACACCCATCAGGTTCATTCCGTTGGTTAAGGACATAATAACCAACGCACCGATAATGGTATTGGTAACCCTGCCGATACCGCCGTTAACGGATACGCCTCCAATATAGGAGGAGGCGATGGCGTCCAGCTCAAAGCCAAGCCCTGCAGTAGGAGTTGCAGATGCAAGTCTTGAGGTATATAGCATACCGGCAAGGGCTGCCAGCATACTCATGGAAGCAAATGCGAAGAAGGTGATTTTCCTTACGTTAATACCGGATAATTCCGCGGCTTCCGCATTGCCTCCGATACCGTAAATATATCTTCCGAGTCTGGTTTTATTTAACATAAAATTATAGATAAACAAAACCACACCGACAATCACTGCTGTCCAGGGTATTCCGTTATAGCCGGCCAAAACCCATACAATACACATAATAATAGCAGATACAAATATTAATTGGGATATGAAAATCGGTTTTGAATTGACGCTGAAATTATATTTAAGCATGTTTCTTCTGGATTTTGTCTGATAAAATATCACCAGTCCGATGGCAATAATACCGATCATTACGGTAAGCAAATGAAAACCGCCATCAAGGGGAATATCAGGAATGAAGCCCTGGGACAATGCTTTAAAGCCTTCGTCTTTAACAATAATGGTTCCGGTGCCGGCAGTCACCAGGGACAGCAGACCTCTGAATATGAACATGCCTGCTAAGGTTGTAACAAAAGCAGGCACACCGATTTTTGCCACTAAAAATCCCTGATATAAACCGATACCGATACCAAAAAGCAGAATAATTGGAATAACCAGCCACACGGAAAGGCCCGCTCTCATAAGGGTAGCTGCTACCGCTCCTAAAAAGCCTGCAACATAACCTACCGAAAGGTCAATATGTTTTATAATTAAAATAATGGTCATACCGATCGCAAGTATGGCTACATAACCGGTCTGGTTAATTAAATCGGTCAGGTTTCTGGAGGACAAAAATAAACCGTTCGTCCTGAATCCGAAGAAAATAAATATCAGCACCAGCGCTATATACATTGCATAATCCCGTATGTTATTTTTCAGCAATGCCGCTATTTCTTTACCAATGCCGACTTTCGTATCGCTATTTTGTCTCTTCACGTCTTTCATCCTGTAACCTCCTATGCTCTCGTGGCCAATGCCATTACGTTCTGTTCTGTCGCTTCTTGGGCGGTTAATTCACCGGTAATAGTTCCTTCCGACATGACATACAGGCGGTCACTCATACCCAGTACCTCCAACAGCTCCGAAGATATCATGATAATGCTCATTCCCTGTTCCACCAGACGGTTCATCAGAGAATATATCTCAAACTTGGCTCCGACATCGATACCTCTTGTAGGTTCATCCAGAATCAGTACTTTTGGCTCCGCAAAGAGCCACTTGGCAAGAGAAACCTTCTGCTGGTTGCCGCCGCTTAAGTTTCCGACCAATTGTTTTATAGAAGGTGCCTTTATGCCGATTGATTTTTTTAAATTATTGGCAACATTGATTTCCTCATTTTCATGGATGACAATTCCTTCCGTTAATTTCTCTAAGTTTGAAATTGTCATATTATACTTTATATCCTGAATCAGGATTAAACCGTTTCCCTTTCTGTCTTCCGTAACATAAGCAATTCCTGCTTCCAAGGCGGCTTTGGGATGGGTCAGCTTTTTTGCTTCCCCCTCCACCAGTATCTCCCCGTCGGTTATTTTATATTTTGGCGTATTGCCGAATACACTGAGTGCCAATTCCGTTCTCCCCGCACCCATTAACCCCGCAATGCCGACAATTTCACCTTTTTTCACTTTTATATTAACATTGTGCAGTATTTCCCGGTCTGACTTTGTATCATGAACAGTCCAGTTCTTTATTTCTAAGCACACATCCCCTATATCAATTTTTTCACGTTTTGGATAGATATTTTCAATTTCCCGGCCCACCATGTATTTAATAATTTCCTGCTCTGTTACGGTCTGTTTCCCGGCATCCATGGAACAGATAGTTGCCCCGTCCCTTAATACCGTTACCGTATCCGCAATGGTTACAATCTCTTTAAGCTTATGGGAAATCATAATACAGGTTACTCCCTGCTCCTTTAACTGTCTTAATAAGTTCAGAAGGTTTGTACTGTCATCTTCGTTTAATGCCGCCGTGGGTTCATCTAAAATTAACAATTTTACGTCTTTGCTCAGAGCTTTAGCAATTTCAACCAATTGCCTGCTGCCAACCCCCAAATCCCTGAGCTTTGTGGACGGGTTAATATTCAGCCGGACTTTTTTTAACATTTCACCGGCCTGTACAATAGTCTGATTCCAGTTAATCACTTTTCCTTCCATAATTTCATGGCCGAAATAAATATTTTCATATACACTGAGTTCCGGAATTAACGCAAGCTCCTGATAGATAATTGCAATACCTGCCGCTTCACTGTCGGCAATGGATTTGAATTGCTGTTCCCTGCCGTTATAAACAATATTACCGCTGTAGGTTCCATAAGGATATACACCGGATAAAACCTTCATTAAAGTTGATTTGCCGGCTCCGTTTTCCCCTACCAGACAATGGATTTCGCCTCTTTTTACCTTGAAATTCACCTTGCTCAGCGCTTTCACACCGGGAAATACCTTGGTAATATCCTGCATTTCCAATATATAGTCATTCATGATTAGCCTCCTTAAAACATAGACCGGCCTAAAAATAATCTCGCATTATTCTTAAGCCGGTCTCAAGATGAGCAGATTCGTAAATTTTTTAAATTTTACTCCAAACCTGTAAATTCGGATGCTTCATAATAACCTGAATCAATTAATGCGCTCTTAACATTATCCTTTGTCACAACAACAACCGGTGTCTGCTTCGCAGGAACATCTATGGTGCCGTTGTTGTAAGTGGTATCTGTGGCAGGCTGTTTTTCTTCGATAACGGAAATAGCCATATCCATTGCATCCTGCGCTAAGGTACGGGTATCTTTAAATACTGTCATGGACTGTTTTCCGTCAACTACATATTGAACGGAAGCTTTTTCAGAATCCTGACCGGTAATGAAATATTCGCTGACATCGGCATCCGCTGCAAATACGTCTGCAATGGAACGTGCGGTACCGTCATTCGGCGCTAAAATGTAGCATGTGCCCTTATCGTCTGCCGTAGCGGAGGTCAGGTGAGCTTCCGCTTTGGATTTGGCTTCATTAAAATCCCAGTTGGTTGTTACCTGGCCGATAATGGCTGAGAGCTGGTCACGGGTTAATTCTTTCTGATCCTGAACTGCAACCGCTTCGGAGGAGTTTTTGATTACAAAAGTTCCGTCCGCAATCTTAGGCTGCAATATATTCCATGCGCCCTCGAAAAATAAAAATGCATTGTTGTCGGTTGACGCGCCTGCATACAGATATAATGGATTGCCTGTACCGGCAGCATTATCGGCAAGATATTGCCCCATTGCTTCCCCTACGGAGATGCTGTCAAAGGTTACATAATAATCGAGTGCCTCGGTATCCGTAATTAATCTGTCATAAGAAATAACGGTTACCCCTGCCGCTTTTGCGGCTTCTACGCTGGCAGCAGCCGCTGCCGCGTCCTGTGCGCATATAATAAGAACTTTAATTCCTTTTGCCACCAAGGTTTCAACATTGGTTTTCTCATTTGCCGAAGACCCCTGGCTGAATAAAACTTCTACGGAATAATCCGTGCTGGCAATAACGGATTCAAATCTTTCCTGGTCCTGAATCCATCTTGGTTCATCTTTTGTCGGAAGCACAATACCAACATCAACTTTTCCGCTGCTGCTATTTGCCCCGCCGCTTCCGGTAGCCGCATCCTTATTTCCGCAGCCTGCCAGGGACATAACAAGTACGACACATAACAATACGGATATAACTTTTTTCATTCCTCTTTCCGCCCTTCTTAAATATAGATTCTTTACCGCTGTTGCAAAATCCAAGCAAATAATCCGGGTTAAAATTTTGCAGCAGCACTGTTTTTGTTACATCAATATGTTACTATACACAAAAATCTTTTACAATGTACGTATTTGTTGTGCATTGTTACTATATTGCTTAATATATCTTTCTTGTTCGGACAGGAGTAAAATATTGCTGTCCGTTTCTTAAAGAAAGCAATATTTTATCCTGTCCTCCGCCTGCAGAATCCATTTTGCGTCTTTCTGTAAAAATTGGGATATGTTGCTGCTGCAAAATATAACTTACCAGAGCATGTTTGAAAAATCATCGCATCGTTCTGAATGCTCCGCTTTGCGGTATACTGCGTCGCGATTTTGGGAGCGTATTACCACTATGTGCCCGAATGGCACAGGGAAAGAGAACGGACTGCCGCAAAAGCGCTTTCACTCCGACCGGATATTACTTTTCCGGGAACGGTAAGCCATACGCTTAAACAGCAGTCCGTTGTTCTTATAATATAACTTATCGGAAGATGTTTTTTATCTTCCGATAAAAGGCGATGTCTTTTATCGCCGTGCATCCGATTATAGGA
>DBEP01000088.1:29299-37347 GCA_002294045.1 Lachnoclostridium sp. UBA903
CGATTTTTGTTCCTATAATATAGTTCCCGGAAGATAAAAAGTATCTTCCGGGAAAGGTGCGGTGTATTTTAATCCTTAACCTGATATACGTCTTCATATAGATGGAAGCCGTCCTTAATTACCGTATCATCTATATTATCCTTAGTCACCGCCTCCACTCCGATATATATGTACGGTACATCATAGGTGCCGTCGTTAATGGTGCCGTCCGTTTTAATTTCCTCCCCGTTGACAAGCTGCACGCATATTTCCACCGTTTTTTCCACTAAATTTTTTATGGGTTTATAAACGGTGAGAGCCTGCTTGCCCGTTACGATTCTCTGGCAGGCAACCAGGTCCGCATCCTGTCCCACAACCTGTACTTTTTCAGCAATCTGGGCTTCCGATAAAGCATCGATGGCTCCCCAGGCCAGGGAATCATTACCGCAGATTATGGCTTTCACGTCATCCTTATAAGTCTTTAATTCCTCAAACAGAAAGTTATAGGCTGTTTCCCGTATCCAGCCGTCCACCCAGGTCTGGGCTAGAATCTGTATCTTATTGCTGTCTGTAAAAGGCTTAAGAACACTCATGGCGCCTTCATACAATATTTTGCTGTTGCTGTCGTTCTCCGAGCCGCCGATTATAATGTATCCGCCTTCCGGGACATGCTCCGTAAGATATTCGGCCATAATTTTTCCTACCTGATTATTGTCAAATGAAATATAAACATCCACATTACTGTCATGAACCAGCCGGTCATAGGAAATAACCGGAATATTCTTATCCTTGGCCGCCTTAACGCATCTTGCCTCGTTATTACTGTCATTCGGAGCGATTACCAGTATATCAATACCCTGCTTAATCATCTCCTGCACCTGCTTGTATTGAAGGTCGGAATCCTTATTGGCATTGTTAACGATAACCTCAATCCCTTCCTGCTGTGCTTTTGACATAAAAATGTCCCTGTCCCGTATCCACCTGTCCTCCATTAAGGTCCCAAGAGATAACCCCACTACTATCTTGTCCTCTCTCTCAGGCCCCTTTGAGATTTCATCCTTTCCGCGGCACCCAAACATAACTGAAACACCCATGATACCAATCACGAGCAGGACCAGTTTTTGCAGCTGCAATTTTTTACCCATAAAACCTCCTCCTTATAAACCAAACATTTTTTTATATTCGCTGGCAGTAAACCCTGTTACCTTCTTAAATATTTTGGAAAAATAATTCGGTTCCATATACCCCACCATATAACAAACATCCTTAACGGTAAGTTCCTCCCTTTTTAACAGCTCTTTTGCTTTCTCAATCCTTACGTTCACCAACTTATCACTGAAATTAATACCCGATTCCTCTTTATAAAAACGGCTGAAATAATAGGAACTTAAATTTACCTCTTTCGCCACATCCTCCAGGGATATTTCTTCGGCATAATGCTCCTCGATATACCGGTTTGCTCTTTCGATTATGGAATTTACTTTTTTCTGCCTCAGGGAGGCTATCTTAAGAATGGTTTCATTAATATAACGCCTGCATATCTGGTACAGCGCATCTTTATCACCCGCCCCTATGATTTCACTGAGAACTCCGTAATAATCTCCCGATACATGGCTCCACCTTGTACCAAAGCCCATAACCAGTCCAATCATCCGGTTTTTGATGGATATAAAGGTCATGTTTTGGTCCGCACACATCCCGGCATAGAGCCGTTCGAAGGCCGCCTGTACCTGGGCTGCATCCTTATCGGCCGCCCTGGCATAGATTTCATCCTCTATCTGCTGTTCATAGTCGCTTTCCGTATAGGCAGCTTTCTCGATCGTATCATCCACATGAAGAATCTGGTTATATCTTGTATCCTCCTGGTCATCCGCCGATAAGGCCCGAAGTGCATACAGGGCTTCCTGATAGGATTTTTTTGCCTCTGTTATACTGCCATGATAGCTTCCGATCCCGATAAAAATGTCCGGGTATAGTCTGGAAGCCCGTTCCAGTATATTCTGGGCCAGCTTTACGGACCTTGATTTCTGTTCAAAGCCTGCTTCCTTACTGTCATCAAATATATATACTATAATCCGGTTCAGCATAATCGGTCCGACAATGGAATTGCCGGCAGACTTTATAATTTTTTTATACTCTGCATACATCTTTTCTCCCTGCACGCCGGCCCCGATTTTGTTTTCTATTTTCCTGCTTTTCTTCTGCCCGAATTCAATGGCCATGACATAGCCGCCGGCTTCCCGAAAGCCGAACAGGTCACAGTAATTCTTAAGCTCATCGGAATTCTCGCCGTAAAAACAGAGGGAATTTATAAATCCGGTTTCCAGAATGGGAATAATCATTTCCAGACGCTCCTGCTGTTCCAGATTTTTCTGCATAACGCTTCTTCGCATATCAATTTCATCGATAACCTTTTTCAGGGTATCTATAAATTTGGCTTCCTTAACCGGTTTTAATAAATATTCCTCAACTCCCAAAGCAACGGATTCCACCGCATAATCAAAATAGTCAAAAGCAGAAATAACGATAAAGCTTATGTTAGGATTAACCGTTCCGATTTGTTTCATGGCATCCAGACCGTTAATTCCGGGCATATTGATATCCATAATAATAATATCCGGATGCAGATTATAGGCCTTTTCAATGGCATCCTTTCCTGACCGGGAGGTCCCCACAATATCAACAGATTTAAAATTCTTTTTTATCATATAAGCTACGGATTCCACCGCTATGGGCTCATCATCCACAATCAAAACTCTATACATTTTCCAGGTATCCTCTGTCTGTTTCTTTTTTATAATTCAGCGGCAGCGTCAATATTACATTGGTCCTTCCGTCCTTGCAGGTAATATTTAAAACGTCATTTTCCTCATAAAACAGGCGGAGCCGGTTTAAAACATTATCCAGGCCGATACCTGTCGTGTGCCCCTTCTGGGACGGAGTCCGTTTTACTTTCTGTTTCCGGTTTAAGATGGTTTCTATGGTTTCCTCAGGGAATTCCTCCCCCGTATTGGAGATGACAATAAATAACCTTTCCGCTTCTTTGGTTACCTTTAGCTCAATGATGCCTCCTTCTTCCAATTTACTGACACCATGTATATATGCATTTTCCACCAACGGCTGCAAGGTCATTCTCGGCAGGATAAATTCCCTGATACTGTCATCATCCGGTGCGGACAGCCGGAAATCAATTACATCACCAAACCGTGTAGTAAGTAAACTCATGTATGCCGCAACGTTATCCATTTCTTCCTGCAGGGTGGCGTTATAATCCAGACCCTTTAAATTATAGCGGAAGATATCCGCAAAATTCTCCAGATAATCACAGGTAACCGTATCTCCCTGAAGCATGGCAACCTTGGCCCCAATATTAATGGAATTGAAAATAAAATGGGGATTAACCTGGGACTGCAGGGCCAAAAGCTCCGCTTCATGGAGTGCGTTTTTCATCTTAAGGTTATCTACCTTTTCTTCGTTTAAAATACGTTCCAGCCTCTGTTTTTCCTTTAATTCATTCACATATTCCTTAATGCTTACGGTCATTCTGTGAAATGTCTGATAAAGAATGCTGATTTCACCGCTTGTCTTCTCATCGCTTATATCCACGTCAAAGTTGCCGTCAGAAACCTCCCTGGCATAGGAAACCAGTTTGGATATGGGCTTAGTGATTTCTATACTGAATAGTATAATAATAAAGGAAATCAATATGACCGCAATTCCAAACAGGAAATAATTAATCATGGAAGTCCGGTCGGCTTCCTTTTGAATTTCGATGTATTTCTGGGCACTGTCGCTTAAATCCGTACTCATTATTTCCTGAATATAATTTCCGATGTAATTGTATTCTTCCACCGCCTCCTGGTATCCGGAGGTATATTCATTTATTTTTCTGTTTCTTTTATCCATTACCGTTTCATCTAAAATTTTAAGATAATGGTCAATCATGCCCGTCAGATTTTTTATTTTAATACCTCTGTCCGTATATCCCGCATCCGCCTTTAATATACTGTTATAGTATGCTATGGAATTACTGTAGTCATAAAAAGCCTGGAGACTGTCTGAACTTCTGGTGGATAGATAAACCTCCAGATTGTTCTGGATTTGGTCCAATTCATTATAAACCGTCGTCAGCTCCTGGCTTTTATTTAGTAAATCCGTCATATTCTTCATGATAACCCTGGATGAGGTATAATTATAAAGTCCTACCAAAGTAGTTATAACTGTAGCAAGCAAAAAGAATCCAATCAGCTTTGTCCGGTAGGTAAAACCTTGTTTTTTCTTCATATCCTCTGCACCTGCCCGTATTTTATTTGATTATATCCGTATATTGATTAACATTCCCTGCATCTATGGAATATACCTCCGTAGGCGTATAATCACTGATTTGCTCCCCCTTCAGTCTCTGAGTTAGCTGTTTTACCGTATAATATCCGATTTCATAGGAATTGGGGCAGACAGTACCGTAAATAACTCCCCTCTCTATATAATCCAGGGTCTGGGGCATGAATCCGTACCCCACAACCTTAATATCCCCGACCATATTATTATCAACCAGGACCTGGGCTACGCCGGGTGTACTTCTCTCATCTAGGCAGATAATTAAATCCGCATTTTTAACATCGGAGATAACGGAAGAGGCAACCCTTTCCGCTTCAAACATATCCTTATTTATGGTATAAGTCTCTTCAATATCAATGGTACTATAACTGGAAAAAACCTCCATAATTCCCTGTATCAGCAGGTTCCGGTAAAGAACATCCCCCTGTTCTCCGGCTTCATTCATAATTACCACCACATTGCCTTTTCCGCCGGCTGCTTCCGCTGCCATATTGCCTGCCATGGTTCCTATGGTATAACTGTTGGAACCAACCATTGGAGTATCCGGAATGTTATAACTGTCATTCTCATAGGTAAGCAGTGCAATTCCCTGGTCTTTGGCTTTCGCTGCAATATCCCTGGTCTGTTCCGTGTCCGCAGGCTGAAAGGCAATTCCGTCTACTCCCGCATTAATCCCCTTCTCCACGGCTTCCTTAATTACACCGGCCTCTTTCTGAGAGACGGGAACAAATTCAACATATACTCCAAACTCCTCTTCTGCTGTCCTGGCTCCCTCCTTAAAAAAAGTCCAAAAATATTCATCCGTATTCTGTACGATAATCTGCAGATGATATTCCGGCTTAATAACCGGCTCCTGTTTTTCCTTATCCTCTCCGGCATTATATAACAGCTGTCCGAACAGCACAGAAATCAACAGAAGCATCCCGAATAACATTCCGAAAATCCATCTAAGCATTATTTATAAAAACCTCCGTTACTTAAGCATACCTGTCAATATTAAGCCAGCAGGGCTTGTATCTGTTCTATTTTTCTCATTGCCAGGTCATAACCGTGGCGATAGTTTTTTTCCAATATACCGGTATCTTTCTCCATACTGCCAAGGGGATATTCCGGCCTTAAAATAACTGCTAAACCGTTTTTCTCCAATTCCTCGCAAAAAGCAATGGTTTCGTTATACCGGTTATGTCTGTTTTTCAGTACCGTGACCAGCTCAGGATATTTTCTCCTTATCATACGGATAACAATTTCATTTTCCCTTCCATAATTCTTCTTATAACCCTCCGGCCTTGTAAGTACGATTAAATTCTTTTCATTCCCGTCTTCAATTGCTTTTTTTACAGGAATAGGGTCAGTCAGGCCGCCGTCATAGTACAGATTATTTTCCCATTGAATGGCTGGAAAATAAAGGGGAATTGCGCAGGTTGCACGCAGCATTGTACACCTGTTATCCGCCGTCTTTCCATCCAGGTATTCGCTTTTACCGGTTTTTGCATTAGTGACCCCGACTAACACGCTGCCCTCAAAGCTCCGGAAAGCTTCCCAGTTAAACGGATACAGCTTATTGGGAATTTCATCATAAATAAAATCCAATCCGAATAAACTTCTGCATTTTATAAAGTTCCTTTTACTGATGTATCTTTTATCGTTCCTGTGATTTGTCAATATCTTTATATTGCGTCCTTTCTGCCCGGATATATAAGAAAATCCGTTGCATATCCCGGCTGAAACACCAATGCAGTATGGAAATATAATATTTTTATCCAATAGCGCGTCCATTACGCCTGCACTGAATATAGGACGAAAAGTACCGCCTTCCAGTATTATACCGGACAAGATAATCATCTCCTTATTCCTCTTTGCATTTACCCCATTCTATTAAGTATAACAGATTTTTCCACTTAAAACAATCCCTTGATAATTTAATTCAGACCGCATTTGTCCTGAATTAAATTATCAATTTAGACATTTGTAAAAAACTTATTGACATTCATCTTAGACAATTGTATAATTTATAAAAGACAATTGTCTAAATAAGAAAGGAGTGATATTCAATGGATAAAATGAAACGGCTGCCCGATGCCGAATTTGAGGTTATGAAAATAGTATGGGCTAACGAGCCGCCAATTACTACCAATACCATAATGGAACAGCTAGGAAAGGAAAAAGGCTGGAAAGCCCCAACCGTTATTTCGCTGATGCTCCGGCTTGTGGACCGGGGTTTCTTAAGGACGGAAAAGCATGGCAAAGAACGTACTTATTACCCGCTTGTAACGAAAGAAACCTATTTAAAGTATGAAACCGGTGACTTTATGGAAAGGTTTCACGGCAATTCCTTTACAAGCCTGGTCACCGCGCTGTATGACGGTAAAAAAGTAAATGACAGAGACCTGGATGATTTAATAAAATGGCTGAAAGAAAAGAGGGATTAATATGGATTTATTTTTAAGAGCCCTGTTGCAATGCTCTGCCGCCATGTCGGTTATTTCCTTAGCCTATATGGCATTCATGCCGGTTCTGTCAAAAAGGTATACTGCAAAATGGCGCTATTATATATGGCAGGTTATTGCTTTAGGCTGGATAATCCCTTTTCGGCCCAAACTCACCATCCCCCTGTTTTCAGCCGAAACTCCTGTCATACATAGAATACGATTTATACCGGACATCTCTGTAACGGCGGGGGAACCTTCCGGAATTATCTCGGGAGAAACCGTCACAGCTTCATCCGTTAACCTGGTATGGCTGCTCTTCGCCATTTGGTTCACAGGTATGGCTGGAACGTTCCTGTATCAGGCCCTTCGGCATATACGGTTTATAAAATTTGTAAAGCGCTGGAGTAAGGACTGCGATGATGTAAATGCACTTGGTATTCTGGAAGCTTTAAAAACAGAAATGAAAATCCATGGCAGGCTGGAATTAAAGACCTGCACCGGTATTGCAACTCCCATGATGATTGGTTTTTTCCGGCGTGTTATTTTTCTTCCGGAGGTTAACATTGCTTCGGACGAACTGCCTCTTATACTCAGACACGAATTGATTCATTTAAAGAGAAATGACTTGTGGATTAAGATATTTGCTTTACTGGCAACCGCCCTGCATTGGTTCAATCCTGTGGTATATTTTACGGCAAATGCCATTGCCGGCCAGTGTGAAATCTCCTGTGATGAAATGGTGCTTAAGGGAATGAATCTTAAACAGCGCAGACAGTACGGCGAAATGATTATCGGCGTGGTGAGAAACAGCCTTAAACTAAACACTGCATTTTCAACAAATTTTTATGGAGGTAAAAAAAATATGAAAGCCCGAATTTTTTCTATAATGGATACAAACAAAAAGAAAGCCGGTATTTTGCTCCTTGGTGTTGTTCTGATAGCTACCGCCGGCACAGGGCTGGTATTTGCTGCCGGTTCATCAGAAAAGGAAAACTATTCCATTGCTGCTGCAAAAGGATATGCTGAAACCAACGGCCCAAACATAGCGGATGAACAAAGCATATCCGTACCGGCTTCCACCGGGGAGCCTGAGACAAAACGCCCGCCCTATTCCAATGATGGTAATAAGAGCAGGGCGGAATTCCTGGCGGACCTTGGTTTTTTAGAATATGATGAAGACGAACATATCTATCGGTATAACGGGAAGTGGGTCCGTACTGTCAGCGATTTGTATACCTGGAATGGAAAATCATATGGGGGCGTAAGCAGAAGCCAGGTCCCGGACGGTTATTATTCCGGCGA
>DBEP01000088.1:37381-38122 GCA_002294045.1 Lachnoclostridium sp. UBA903
GAAGCCATATTTACTCCAAAGGAATGGAAAGATATCCTGAATAAAATTGAAAAGGGAGAAATCGCATTGGAAGACGAAAGCTCCATAGGTCCTGCAAAAACCCGTAAAAAGATTAAATTGGAGGAAGAATCCCTGGACAGCGGCGGAGCCTTGTGTCTCGGCCAATATACATTGAAAAAAGATGATATTGTGAAATATAATCTCACAGCAGATAATAGCGGGATAGTAAAAGTATATTTTACCGATAACGGCAGCCGGCTTGACGCGGACCTGGCTCTTGGGCATACCGGATATGCCGGTGATTCCGTAATTATAGCCAACCAGTTTTTTCTGTTCAAAAACTCGCTAGAAGGGACATATTATCTATGGCTGGAATACACCGGTTTCCAGACTCTTAAAAATATTTCGGGAACTATTGAAATAGCAGAAGAACGGAACTGATTAATAATTTACGGTAATATACGGGGTAAAAACAGCGATTACTAACTTGGACTCTATACCCCGGACTCTGCTTCCGGGAGGATTCTTTATGCCGTTTGGATTACAAAAACACCGGCAGGAACGCAAAGGATTGCTGCACGGTTTTAATGTTTAAACGGCAAAAGAACCTTCCCATGAACGCAGAATATTTAATACGGAAACACCTTAACGGTAGGCTGTCTTTCCCCGTTTGCCAGGGCTTTTTTAACAGCCGGAAATGCAGGCATTTATCAATTATCTGCCAGAGCGTGTTTGAAAAAT
>DBEP01000088.1:38168-46614 GCA_002294045.1 Lachnoclostridium sp. UBA903
TTCAGAACGGCACAATGATTTTTCAAACACGCTCCAGGGCCTTTAAATATTCTTCGGCAATAATACTATGGCCGATTGCATTTGGGTGTACTCCGTCCCCGGCTATCTGTTTACAGGTATACCGCTCAACCTCCGCCTTTGCAAAAATCCCGTCCAGGGGTAAATAGTAATCCGCATATTCTTTGGCAAGTTTTCTGGTAACCTGTATCTTGGGGTCCAGGTCCTTCCTCCACGAAGCGCGGTCAGGCAGAGAATTTAATACATAGGGTTCAATCAGCATGATTTTACAGTCCGGCAAATCCGCCTTTATCTTTTCTAATAAAGTTCTGTAATTATCTTCGAATTCCTCCGTACTGGTGGGATCATTGCTGTCATACCCGCGCCAGGTATCGTTAATTCCAATAAGAATGGAAAGAAAATCCGGGTTTACCGCCTTAAAGTCCCGGTCATATCTTTCCAGCAAATCCTTTGTCCGGTTTCCTGAAATTCCCTTATTTATAAAGAACACCCCATTGTCCGGAAATAAAGTGTTGTATAATCCGGCAACAACCCCGGGATAACCTTCGGATAAGGATGTACTATCTTCCCTGTCCCTGCCGCAATCGGTTATGCTGTCTCCCTGAAACAGTACAACCTGTCCTTTTTTGAATAATTCTTTCATAACTAAACTCCAATCTGTGTAAAATCACGCTCATTCCATATAGTAAAAAGTAAAGCTATAAATATTATAGCAAACACTTCCATAAAGAGCAATAAATCACAGAGGAATTATCCGGACAAATGTTACAGTTCAGCCGATGGTACCGCGAGGTGTTTTTTTTGAGTGTAGCGAGGCGAAAATCACGGAAAACCCGAGACCTGCATGTGCTTGCATCATTCGTTGCAGTTTAGCCGTAAGGCTTCATCAGTCCCGACAAAATCCCTGGCATAGCCTACCTGGGGATTTTTTAATTTTTGTCTTTCCATAATGGACAGGGTTAATTCCGCAAGATAATCACATGCCATATAATTGATATTGCTGCTTCTGTGATATGATAATATTATGGCTGATTAGTTATGCGAAATCATCCTGTGTCCTTTTAAACATTAGAACTTTGAGCCTGGGGCTTGCAGACCTATAACAGAATCTGCTTCTATCTATTCATTTCCTCCATGGATATAAATCTTTTTGAAAGTGTTTCAATTCGCATCCAAAACCGCTCCTTGTCTCCCGCAAATTGGAGTGTCCAGCCCGGCACAAGCATTTTTCAAACACGTTCCAGGGAAAAGTTAAAAATTTGGTTAAAATTTTTTGACTAAATCCACCATGGCGGCTTGACTTTTTACTAATAATAGTATATAGTATTTTGACGGGAATGAAGTTCTCCCCTGGCGCGAGCCGAAACGCATGTAATGCTGATGACTTCTGCAGATTAGCGGAAGCCATCAGTTTTTTTATTTCGGGAGGATTCGTATGTGCAGTGATATGGTATGGCATGAACTTTTTGACAGAATGCAAGGTGAACGATGCCCTCCAGACTGTCTTTTTGCCAGCAAACAGAAACAAATCAGGGCATCTATACCAAATCGTTTATAAAGAATTTTAATGATAATGAATTCAGAAACCGGCAGTTTTTGCAATAAATGCCTATAAAGGAATTCGATAATAATTAAGGAGGATTTATTCTATGCTGATTAGTTTAGCGCTTATTTTAATATGTGGGTTTGTCCTGAGCGGCATTTTTCAAAGACTGCGTCTGCCCGGATTATTAGGTATGCTTATCACAGGCATCGTACTTGGCCCCTATGCTTTAAATTTGATTGACCCCGATATTTTAACGATTTCCACTGATTTAAGAGAAATTGCTCTTATTATTATATTGGTGCGAGCGGGTCTTTCTCTTGACATAAAAGATCTGAAAAAGGTCGGAAGACCCGCTATCCTCATGTGTTTCATTCCCGCTACCTTTGAGATTATAGGCGCTGTATTACTCGCTCCCCCATTGCTTGGAGTAAACGTGGTTGAGGCTGCAATCATGGGCGCTATGCTGGGCGCGGTTTCGCCGGCAGTTATCGTTCCTAAAATGCTGGCACTAATGGAAAACGGATACGGAAAGCAGAAAAGTATCCCTCAACTTATCATGGCAGGCGCTTCCGCTGATGATATATATGCTATTGTTTTATTTACAGCATTTATCGACGTATATAAAGGCGGTAGCATGAATTTTTTAACCGTATTGAATATACCGATATCAATTCTTACAGGACTTGCCGTGGGTATAGGCGTAGGTATTTTGTTGGTACAAATATTCAAGAAAATACACATGCGGGATACGGTTAAGATATTAATAATCTTAGGCATATCGTTCTTGTTTGTTGGTCTGGAAGAGCACATTGCATCTTTAATTCCATTCTCCGGTCTTCTTGCTGTCATGGCTCTTGGTGGAGCAATTTTTAAAACATATGATACTCTTGCAAAAAGAATATCTGGAAAATTCTCAAAGATTTGGGTTGCAGCAGAGCTCGTGTTATTCATACTCGTCGGTGCAGCCGTTGATATTCGATATGCTTATGGAGCAGGTATTGCAGCCATACTGGTAATATTGGGAGCACTTATATTTAGGGCAGCTGGTGTTTTCGTAAGTCTTATTAAGTCAGGATTAACTCTTAAAGAAGTAATTTTCTGCAACATAGGTTATTTGCCAAAAGCTACGGTGCAGGCGGCAATAGGTGCAATTCCTTTAGCAGCCGGTGTTGCAGCCGGTAATACCATTCTTAGCGTTGCAGTATTATCAATTATTCTAACAGCGCCGCTTGGCGCTATAGGCATTGACTTGACTTATAAGAAATTATTAAAAAAAGATGAATAAAAATCATATGGAAATAGTCATTATTAGTATACAATCACCGTAAAAAAGGGAAAAATTAGAATAACTCATTTATCCTTCAATCCCGTTGGCGGAACGTGGAACTTACATCCAAACATGCGTAAACAGGATGAATTTCAGTATGTCTACTTAGATGATAAATTTCTCGTTGTAGTATAACGTTATACGATATATTATGGACCTTTTATTTTGTCAACTAAAAAAATGTACATTATCTATAATAAAAACTGATGTTACTAAACGTATTTGTTGAAAATGATTACCAACTTGCTTTTTTACTATTCTTTTAAATGATTTATCAAATTTAAAAGATAAGTTTTCGTTATTATTCATATAATGGAATAAACCTAAATGAACTCTGAAGGCGATTTAAGAATGAATGATGAAGACAGAATAAAAATAATCAGTAACGATTTTGCAGACGGCATTATTGAATATGCCATCAGTCCGGAAGAATATGCACGATATGCAGGCGAGACAATTAATTACATCAATGAAAAATATGCTGTAATTTATGTTCCTCTTTCAAGAATACCTGAAAGATTAATAGGGCCGGTTGCTTATTCTGTCATACCCAAGCTGTATTCCCTGCTGGATATAGCCAGCCTTGAAGCAGCCGGCGTAACAAGACTTCAGCAAACTCCTTATTTATCTATGAGGGGAAGCGGGGTTTTGTTAGGCTTTATAGATACGGGAATTGATTATCTGAATCCTTTATTTCAATATGCCGACACAACTACCAGAATTGTATCCATATGGGACCAGACTATAGAGAATATGCAGGCCTCCTCCGATATCTTTTATTATGGTACGGAATATACCAGGGAGCAGATTAATCTCGCTCTTAATAATGAAAACCCTTTTGATATCGTTCCGAGCAGGGATGACTTAGGACATGGAACAACCTTAGCCGGACTTGCCGGCGGAACAGCAGATGAAACAGCAGAATTTTCAGGAGTGGTTCCACTTTCAGAATATGTTATTGTAAAACTAAAAACTGCAAAAGCAGATTCAAAAAATTATTTCGGAGTACCCGATAATATAATCTGTTATTCGGAAGCCGATATTATGTTTGGTTTGGCATATCTGGTTAATACGGCCAGAAAGCTGAACCGTCCCATTGCCATATGTATCGGTTTGGGAAGTAACCAGGGGAGCCATGAAGGATTAGGCCCCTTAAGCGAACTGATATCGTCTTACTCCAATCAGGTCGGAATCGCAATTATCATTGCTGCCGGCAACGAAGGCAATACCAGCCATCACTTTTACGGGGAAATCGATAGTGCGGTGGGTCATACCATGGTAGAACTAAATATCGGAGAAAATGAAAATGATTTTTCCATGGAATTATGGGGTAATACTCCGGGCACCTATTCCATTGATATCTTATCGCCCTCCGGAGAGTATATTCCCCGTATTCCTGCGAGGATAGACGAATTCAGAGATATAAGGTTTATTTTTGAAAATACCACCATCTATGTGGATTATGTTATTGTAGAAGCCCAGACCGGCAGCCAGCTGATTTTGATTCGCTTTAAAAACCCTGCCCCGGGCGTATGGAGATTCAGGGTCTATGGGTCAAAAACCACCTCAGGATTTCATATATGGCTGCCTGTCCGGGGATTTATCACCGCTGAAACCATATTTCTGTCTCCAAATCAGTATACCACTATAACCGAACCGGGAAACAGCATGTTTGCCATTACCGCCACGGCATATAATCCTGCCAATCAAAGCCTTTATCTGGATGCCAGCAGAGGTTATACCAGGTATAATATAATCAGCCCGGATTTAGCCGCACCGGGTGTGGACGTTTATTCTCCTTTACCCAACGGGGAGTACGGATTAACCTCAGGCACAAGTACCGCTGCCGCATTGCTCACAGGTATTGCCGCCATACTGCTTGAATGGGGAATTGTAAATGGTAATAACCGCTCCATGGATACTTACCAGATTCAAAGGTATTTAGTACGGGGGGTGAGCAGGAACCCTTCCTTAAGCTATCCCAATCAGGAATGGGGTTATGGAATTGTCAATATTTACTCTACTTTTGAAAGTTTAAGCGGTGAGTAGGAGAACTAATAAAAGATTCTTTTCGTTAAAAACGCCGGCATAATTTTCAGATAATAGATATTATTATCATGAATCTTACGCCGGCAGCGGATTTTCCGGTTTGCATTTATTTTTACTCTTTATTAGAAAACTGTTCCCGGAATGCCTGGGTTATGGCCTTTGAGATAATCTCGCCTTCTTCCGAAAGGCCTGTACTTTCCAGCAAAGTTATGCTGATTCTGTCCACTAAAACTGCAATTTTCCTGTTCAGACGGTCGGTGCTCATACGTGACAGGCCAAAATATTCCGAGCCGAAATTTTTATCCGTTTGGCAGCAGTTCAGATAAATCCCTGCACTGTCCACCAATTCGGCAAATATTTCTTCATAAGAATCCCCGCAATGATCCAAATCGGCTAAAAAACCTGATATATATTTTCCTGCCGCTTTCCGGCTTCCGCTTGCACTTATGTTATTGGCATAAATATTAAGCTCATTCCAGAACCTCACAAAGTAATCCGGCTTGCTTTTGTCCTTCAGCGACTTTTTAGGATATCTCAATTTCAAAACTCCTGATTCATCCTGTAAATTTTGTCCTTCCATTCTCTGTCCGGTTGTTTTATTTTCTTTATTATCCATATTTACCTCTTATCCCGGGATTCTTTCTTGTGACATCCGGAACTGCTTTGGGGTCATTTGATACTTCTCCTTAAAAACACGGTGAAAATAGCTTGTATTATCATACCCTACCACTGCAATGATATCCGCTACCGTCAATTTGGTGTTCGCCAATAACTCCACCGTTTTATTAAACCGTTTCATTTGCAGCAGTTCTTTATAAGTATGTCCGGTATTCCGTTTGATTAATTTACTTAAGGAGTAAACCGACTGGTTCAATTCTTTTGCAAGCTTTGTCAGACTCGCTTCCCTGTAATTTTCTTCTATATAACGAAGTACCGACAGCGTTACATAATTATCATAAGGATTATTTCCTGTCTGTTCTATTTTATCCGTATAATTTAACAGCTGCAAAAACAATAATCCCATTGTGGTCTGGTTGATTTTATGGTTATTGGGCTGTTTATTCAACAAGGACCAGATCATATTTTCAATCAGGTTTTGTACCGGTAAAATGCCTGCAACCTTAAAATACAGGTAACTTGCCTTACCCGTGTCCTTTCTCAGGGAATCTACAATAAAATTTTTCAGCATATTTTCTCCCTTTAGCATGCTGAAGGCAACATCAAAGAATTCAGGCAGTACAATAAAATTAATGGCAATATCTCTCTCCCCGGCAGGTAATATCTCCTGGCAGGCATTCTGATTTAAAAACAATAAATCACCTTCCTCCAGGACAACATAGCTTATGTCGTTTATGATATGGGTAGTTCTCCCCTTGCACATATAGATAATTTCCACATAATTATGTTTATGCTTGGGAAAATGGGTAAATCTGGTGTGGGTCCTTACATCAATCAGTTTTCCTTTATCCAGCATCTTTTTACTGTCAATGATGAATTCTTTCTGGGTTGTATATAAATTTTTCTCAACGGAATTTTTTCCGGCTAAAATCAGCTCTTCTTCCTCCGTTATTTTTTCCAGCCTGTGTATCAATTCCTCATTCATAAAATCACCGCCCGTCTGAACAGTCTGTATATCCTGTATATAAATGAAAGACCAAACATAAATTGCTATTTCCTGTACAGCCTCATTTCTTTTAGTACAACGATCTCGAAATTTGTGTAGGTAATTTCAGAACGTTGTACTAGTACTCTGTAGCCCTTAAATACTTTAATAATGTCTCTATTCCTTCTCCCGTACAGGCACTTACAAAGAATATTCTCTCGCAGCCTGCCAGCAAAAGCCACTGCTCGGCTCTTAACGGATTGGCTTCAGGCCGGTCAATCTGGGTTACGATGCCGATTACTTCCCGGTTGACCAGGCTTGTAATATTAGGACTGTACAGGGAATACTGTTCCGTAGCACTTATAAGCAGCCCGACTACGTCCGCTTCATAAGCATACAGGGCCAAGGCTCCTGCCAGTACTTTATTTTCCGCGTATTCACCCGGCGTGTCTATAAGTACATCCTGGTAATTCATATATTGTGTTTTTTGATAATTGAGCTGTTCTCCCCGTAAAGCCTGACTTAATGTGGTTTTACCGCATTCACTTCTGCCCATCAGTATTATTTTTTTCATGTTCTGGTTATTTCACAAACGCTGAAATCCAGTTTTTCTTTTGTATAATCTACGATTGCCTTAAGAGACGTATCTACTTCCGAAACAGTACCGGTTACGATTAAAGTCCCGCTGAACCGGTCCACAAAGCCGATTTCCACACCCGATGTTTTAATTGCAATGTCACCGGCAATAATGGCAGTTTCGCTGGGAGTCATGGTTACAATGCCGATGGCCGCTTTCGAATAATCCAGCGCCGGATTCAGCCCCAGTTTCTGGTATAAAACCGTATCGGGGTTGGCAATAACATGGGCAATTGTAATTTGTTTCCCCGGTACAATTTCCTGAATAATCCTCATTTTATTTTCATTTGCTATAATATCCTGAATATTCATTTTACACCCTTGCACTTTCTCTATCAATATCTGTTTTTACACTTCACAGCATGGCTGCCGTCATGCAGCCTCGAATGGCGCATGAAAGTCCGGGAAAACCTTCCTCTGAAGCCCCCGTCTACCCGCCGATTTGGCATTGCAATCCGGAGGTCCGGGCTGCTTTCAGCAATTCTTCCATATACTCGTTATCCGGAGGTTCCAGATGTGCCAGGGTATATTCCCTGCCAAGTCCTTCGTATTTGTCCTGCCCCAACCGGTGATAAGGCAGCAAATGGAGTTCCTTTACCCCGGGCAGGGATTTTGCAAATACAGCAATTGCTTTTATTTCTTCTTTTGTATGGTTAAAGGTGGGAACAACCGGTACCCGTATAATGAGATTGGCACCTGTTTCCGCAATCTTTCTTGCATTTTCCAGGATTAACGCATTGGACTTTGTTGTAAATTCTTTATGTTTTCCGCTGTCCATATGCTTAATGTCCATTAAAAAGACATCCAGACAGGGAAGATATCTTTTAATCACCTCAAAATCCGCGTACCCCGTGCTTTCCATGGCCGTATGAATTCCGTGTTCCTGACAGGCTTTTAATAAGCTGACGGCAAATTCCGGCTGGCAGAGAGCCTCTCCCCCGGATAAGGTTACACCTCCGCCGGATCTACGGTAATAGGGCATATCTTTTTTAATTTCTTCCATGACTTCTTCTACGGTAACATCACGTCCGGTAATTTTGGGTTTTTCCTGCACCATCATGGTCTGAATGTCATATTCCTGGGATTCCGGGTTGCAGCACCACCTGCACCGGAGCACACAGCCCTTCAGGAAGACAATGGTACGTATTCCCGGCCCGTCATGGACGGAAAAACGCTGTATGTCAAAAATCCGTCCTTTCACCTTCATCACATCCATTTCAATCTGTTCCTCCTTTTTTCCGGCTGCTAGTACTGCGTTGCGTAAGTT
>DBEP01000088.1:46645-126163 GCA_002294045.1 Lachnoclostridium sp. UBA903
AACTTACGCAACGCAGTACTAGTGTAATAAGGATGCCCTCTCCGGACATGGCATTTACAGAGGTCCCTTTGTTTTAATCAATTGAAGCCCTGTTCCGTTCTTGCAATAATATCGTCCTGCAGGGATCTTGACAGAGATGTAAACAAGGCACTGTATCCTGCCACACGTACTACTAAGTTTTTATAATTTTCCGGATTTTCCTGTGCATCCAGAAGTGTCTCCCGGCTTACTACGTTAAACTGCATGTGGCTGCCTTTTTGGTCAAAGTAAGCGCGGATTAGGGAAATGAAATTCTCAAGTCCTTTTATGCCGCTTAAGGCAGAAGGATGGAATTTCTGATTAAATAAGGTTCCGTTGGAAGCAATGAAATGGTCCAGTTTGGAAACGGAATTGGCAGCAGCCGTAGGCCCGTGGGTATCCCTGCCGGAAGCAGGTGAAACGCCGTCCGCCACCGGAGTATTGGCAAGCCTGCCGTCCGGGGTGGCCCCGGTCTGTGCCCCTAAGGGAACGTTGGCGGAAACAGGGTATAAGCCTGCCTGGTATTGGCCGCCGCGGGGATTTCGGTAGGTTTCCAGAGGTTTGGTATAAGTATAGGCAACCTCACGGGCAAATTCGTCTACTTCCGGGATATCATTGCCGAACTTGGGTATTTCAGCAATTATCTCCAGTAAATCATCATATTTTTTCTGTTCTTCTTTTGTTATACCGCCGCTTAATGCCACGGTAAAAATTTCTGCGATTTCCTTTTCCGTAACCTTCTGCCCTTTTGCAACCAGCTCCTTAACGATTTCCAAAGTTGCTTTTTCGGCGACAGCTTTGTCGATTCCCCTTCCGTAATTCATCTCAAGAGCTCTTTTATATTCGGAAAGAGTAATCTTCTTATCTTCAAATACCAGCTTCCTGATTGCAAATAAGGAGTCCGTCATATTGGCGATACCAAAGCCCTGCGGTCCGGTAAAGTTATATATTGCTCCGCCCTCCTGCACGCTTTTGCCCCTTCCGATACAATCTTCAATCATACTGGATAAGTAGGGGAGAGGGCATCTTTCGGCATGGGCAACGTCAATGGCATTGTCCGCATTTACCATAAGGCCTATCATATAATTCATCTGCTTTTTATATGCTTCAAAAAATTCTTCAAAGGTCTCCATCTTTTCCACATCACCGGTCTGAATGCTTGCCCGGACACCATTATCATTACCGTTGCCGAAAACCAGTTCCAAGGGCCTGCACATATTAAAGAATGCCGCATCGTGCCATCCGTCGGTCTTTCCCGCCTTCTGGGGTTCCACACATCCGATAATATTGTATTCCCTTGCATCTGCCAGGGTTAAGCCTCTGTTAACCAGAGCAGGAATGATTACCTCATCATTGTAATAAGCCGGCAGGCCGATTCCGGTACGGGTTAATTTAGCGGCTTTTAACAAAAACTCATGAGGCGATTTGTTCCATACACGGACAGACAGGGACGGCTGGGGCAAAGCTACGTGCATGGAGGCT
Source organism: Lachnoclostridium sp. UBA903 (assembly GCA_002294045.1). Classification (GTDB taxonomy): domain Bacteria; phylum Bacillota; class Clostridia; order Lachnospirales; family Lachnospiraceae; genus Anaerocolumna. Next base: position 48,146 of record DBEP01000088.1, read on the forward strand.
TCAATACACATAAAGGATAAATCATTGGTTACGTCATTGCCGTCTTTATCCTGGCCGCCTGCTATAAGATTCTGGAACAGGCTGTATCCGGCAAAGCCTTCTGCAGATGCCGCATCCCGTGCTTTATTTAAATCATTTAATTTCACCCAGATACAATCCATTAATTCCTGTGCAAATTCCCGTGTAATTTTACCTGATTTTATATCCGCTTCATAATAAGGATACATATATTGGTCAAAACGTCCCGGAGATATGGAATGGCCGCTGGATTCTACCTGCAAAAGCATCTGGACAAACCAGAAGGACTGGCAGGCTTCATAGAAAGAAGCCGCCCCCTTCCCAGGTACATTGGCACAATTTTGGGCAATACGCAGCAGTTCTTCCCTGCGGGTTGTATCCTGACAGCTTTTCGCTTCTTCCAAAGCAAGTAAGGCATAGCGGTCAGCATAGTCAATAACTGCCTGGCAGCTTATAATAACGGCTTCTAAAAACCCGTGGCGTCTGGCATAATCCATATCTGAAACTTTCAGCTGAGCCATGGCGGCTTTCGCCTCCGCAATGATACCTTCATAACCGACGGAAAGAACCTTTTCATAAGAAACCGTTACATGGCCTACTCCGTTGTAAAAATAATTGCCGGGGGTAAATATGTTATGTTCAATGGCCAGCTTTGCTTCCGGCGCCATGTAAGCAGTTGCCAGTTCGCTGGTGGTTTTTCCTTCCCAGTACCGATATACTTCACGCAGGATTTCCTTGGTTTCCTCCGAAATGAAAAAGGGATCTGATGTACGGGTGCTGATGGTATCAAATTCCGCCTCCAGCCAGGAATAAGAAAATTCAGGGAACACCTGGCATCCTCTGGGAGCCTTTGTGGCACTTCCCACAATCAGTTCATTCTCCCGGATGGTGACAGGAATATATTTCAGAATATGTTCAAAGGCCTTTGCCCGGCGAAGGATTATGGGCTCCTGCTCGGTCTGCTTATAACTTTCCGTTAGCAAATATGCCCGGTCAGCTTCAATTTCCGGCATTTTGGCATATAAGTCTTCCACTAATTTTGCTATTCTAGGACTTTTTGTAATTTCCATATCATTATATTTCTTCATACTGTGCTCCCGTCCGCACGCTTGTGCGCGCTTCTTAATCAAAGTTTTTGAAACTTTGTTTCAACCCTGCTCCCATCTGCATTCCGTTTATCCGCACGCTTTACATACTGTTTACTCCTTCTCTATTTTATAACGGGTTCTCACTTTCATTGAATTGAAAACCTGTTTCCAGTTCTCGTCCGGTTCGGAATCCGTAATTAAGGTGTCAATATCAGTCAAATCACCGATTTTTGTAAAAGATATTTTGTCAAATTTGGAATTATCAGCCGCCAGTATTTTTAAATTTGCGGATTCCAGCATTAATTTCTTAATCTGTGCATCCATTTCATTGGAATCGGATATCCCCTTTTCCATATCAATTCCCTTACAGGAAATGATGGTTTTATCCACATGATAGTTGGTAATCATTTTTTCCGCCTGGTAGCCTACCAGGGAAAGGGACCCTTCCCTTAAGGTTCCGCCGGTTGACAATACCTTCCATCCGGCCACCTCGGATAATTCCAGTAAAATCTCAATGGAATTGGTTATTATGGTAATATTCTTTTTGTTCTTTAAATGTTTCGCCGCATACACTGCCGTAGAACTTGCATCCATCATAATATGATCGCCGTCTTCGATCATGGAACTGATTATTTCCGCAATATACTGCTTATTTGTTACGTTGGCCTTTTTCCTTACCGTATAAGGTAAGTCCACATTCAGGCTTTCATTAATAATGGCTCCGCCATAGGTCTTCTTTGCAAAACCCTCTTTTTCGAGCTTTTCCAAATCCCGTCTGATAGTTTCTTCCGTCACATGAAAACTCGCACTTAAATCACTGACAACAACACGGCTGTCCCTCTGCAGCATAGCCAGTATTTGATTTCTTCTTTCAATTGCAAGCATATCTCATTCCTACTTTCATACATGGCAACCGTTACTATTCAGCCTTTCGCGGTATCTAGGGCTGAACTGTAGCTGGTAACCACTTAATATTATATAACCTGAATACTATTATAATATAATGCCGTGCATCCGACTATAGAAACATGGGTTTTGTTTCTATAATATAACTTATCAGAAGTTGTTTTCCAAATTTCTGATAAAAGGCGCTGTTTTTGCGCCGTGCATCCGATTATAGGAACATGTTTTTTGTTCCTATAATATACTTTTACAGAGCTTATCATCCGGATTGGCAATGATGGCGGAATCCAGCAGCATAGCATTTTCGCCGGCGGCTGCCTTTGCCTTCACAATTGCAGCTTCCACCGCGGCTATTTCTCCTGTTAACAATAAATACGATTTTCCGCACATTCCCCTTGCTATCCTTAATTCAATCAGCTCCACCTGCGCTGTTTTGGCGGCTTCATCCGCCGCAACGATGATGGAGGCGGCGGAAAAGGTCTCAAGGATTCCAAGGGCATTGATTTTTTCAATCCGTGTTGCACCGTAAATGGCTGCAAATATGGCTTCATGAGGATTACCAAGAATAAAGCTGTCGATAAGATGTTCACTATATCTTGTCCTGGCGGCTTCAATGCAGGCATTAACGGCACTTAGGTCCCCCTTTAACAATACGATATATTTTCCGGGACAGACTGTCTGGGCTTCTATAATTTCTACCTGGGCAGTTTTTAACATGGTGTCTGCTGCCAATAATCCTGTTGAAACTGTTTTATATTCAACCATTCCGATTGCCTTACTCATAAAGTGTACGTCCTCTCTGCCTTAACTTTTATCTATCTGAAACATAGGAAATAATAAAATGGAACGAAGAAATTCAAGCTTTTCTGGAATTTCCGAATCATACGGACTTTATTATTACGAAATTATCGTTAGCCTCTAATATTATACCGGTGATAGAGGCATGCACCGGTATGGAAAGCTTTCCTTCGTCAGCCTGTGCAATAATGTCTCCCCGGTTTACAATATCATTCTTCTTTACTGCTGCCAAAGCTCTGGCTCCGATATGCTGGCTTAAATTTATCTTCACCTGTTTAACTGCTGCTTCTTTCTCATCCAACGGTGCTTCCACATCATATTCCCTTAAGCCAAGTCTTGCGGTTAACCGTTCCATGGGAATTCTCCGGTATTCCCTCATAAAATGGATTTCTCTCGAAGGAATTCCTTTTGGTATGGGTATTCCTTTATTTCTCAATCCGGTTTTATATTCCGTTATTAATTTCCTGGGGGACAAATCCTGGGGACAGGCATACATTTCGCAGATCCCGCAGGAACAGCAGAACATAGTATCCAAAAACGGGCTCAGGTCCTGTGTCACTCCGCTGGTTGCCGCCCTCATGAACATGTGGGGAGCAATCGGATGTCCAAGTAAATGTCTCGGACACAAATCCGTACACATCTCACATTGGCAGCAGGCTGCCATGGCTCTTTTCATATCGATGGAAGAGGTTCCGGATTTTTTATGAACAACGGTATGGTCTTTTGGAAGAACCAGAATTGCATTGGTTGTTTTGGTAATAGTATCATAAGGATTAACGATACCGCCTGTCATGGGGCCGCCCATATAATATACATAATCCTCAATTACCGCTTCTCCTGCCAAGGTAACGGCTGCTTCCACCGACATTCCAATCGGCGCTTTTATGGTTATGGGATTTTTAACTTCTCCTGCTATGGTAAGATATTTCGTATATACCGGCTCCTGCTCCATTACGGCTTTGCAGATATTAAATACCGTTTCTACGTTAAATACCGCCACACCGGCTTCAATTGGTATGCTTCCCGGCGGTACTTTTTTGCCGGTTGTTTCATAAATCAGCACCACTTCATCCCCCATGGGGTACACTTCTTCAAGCAGCTTTAACTGAAAGCCGGAAAATAAATCCAAATTAGCTTTTACTGCTTCCACGGTTTTGGTATAGGCTTCTTTGACCGCTATCATTACCGTTCCTGCTTCCATGGCTTCTGCCATCATATCCAGGGTGCACATAATCTCATAGGCATATTTCTGCAGCAGCTGCCTGTGAACTTTTAATAAGGGTTCACATTCCGCACAATTCAGTATAATTATATCAGCTCTTTTGTCTATTTTCGCATAAGTAGGAAATCCGGCGCCGCCCGCACCGGCAACACCATTTTCCTTAACGGTACTTATCAGATCCTTAATATCCATATGTCAAACCTACTCCAGTCCGATTCCGTCATCAACAATTCCAACAATCGCAGCATCAATAGGCGCATCTTTCATATTACAGCCGATACGTGCCGCACTGCCTTTTGCAACAAGAACAATTTCACCGATACCCGCACCGACATTGTCTATTGCAACAATTCTGCCTTTCCCCTGTTCCATTGACTCATATGGTTCCACGATTAAGAATTTACTGCCTACCAGATTTTCATTTTTTCTTGTTGCGACTACGCTGCCTACTACTTTACCTACGATCATATTTCCACCTACTTATTATTTTCTGTGAATAAGCCTTCTTTTTTATCTCTTTTCCGTTCTGCTTTGTACTAGTGTTCTGTATCGCTCATAATTAGCCAAACAGCACTGCCTAACTCGTGTACTGCACACTAGCAGATACGTTCTATAATAAAACTTGTTATGTTATTGTTTTCTATTTTTTGATAACTGCGGTGTCACCTGTGCTGATCTTGGCTGCGTTGGCTTCATCCGTATCAATATGCATTTCCAGAGTAAAACTTTTATCCACGCGGATTTTTACATGATTAAAAATAGTGCCTCTTTCGTTTTCTACCTGTACGGATACGGTATCCCCGTTACTGACACCTGCCGAAACGGCATCTTCCGGTGACATATGGATATGCCTTTTGGCTATAATACAGCCTTCCTTTAAATAAACGACTCCTTTGGGGCCCACAATTGCAATCGGGGCCGAACCTTTAATATCGCCGGATTCCCTGATTGGAGCCTTAATTCCCAGCTTAATCGCATCCGTTGCAGATATTTCTACCTGGGATATCTTACGTACCGGTCCCAGTATTCTGACGTTTTCAATTGCCCTGAGTTTCAGGCCTACTATGGTAACTAATTCATTGGATGCAAACTGACCGCCCATTAATTCCTTTTTCCTGGTTAATTCATATCCGTTTCCGAACAGGGTTTCCACATCCTGCTGTGTCAGATGGACATGTCTTGCCGAAACGCCGATGGGAACAACAAATCCCTGTTCCGTATTTTTTTGATTTATTGCTTCCATTACAAGTCTCGTAATCATTTCAACTGTTTTTTCTTCCAAGAAGTTCACCTGCTTTTTTCATAAAATTATTTGTCATATCAGTATGGGATTTACAGCTCCATGCGACTTCCCAGTCACAAAGAGCTGTATACCAAGGGAATCAAAAGTAGATAAAGCGATTATTTTATAGCCGGAAGAATCTTTTCTACATCCGTATGGGGTCTTGGGATTACATGAGTAGCTACTAATTCGCCAAGTTTGGATGCTGAGCTTGCACCGGATTCCACTGCTGCCTTTACTGCTCCTACATCGCCTCTGACCATAACACTTACAAGACCGGAACCGATTTTTTCCGTACCTACCAAAGTTACGTTAGCTGCCTTTAACATTGCATCCGCTGCTTCAATTGCTGCAACCAGACCTCTTGTTTCCACCATTCCTAATGCTTCTTGTGCCATTCTTTTTTCCTCCTTGACAGTTGTTTTTACTGTTTCTTTTTTGATTGGTTTTGTTGATTCCTTCACAGTTTCTTTTACTGTTTCTTTTATTTCTTCTTTTGCTTCTTCTCTTGCTGCTGCTTTTGCGATTACTTTAACTTCAGGCTTTTTTTCTGCTGCCATATTAGCTCCTTTTGCATTTAAGCATCATTACTTTTTATTTAACCTGCCTGCACTTATATTTACCATTCTGATTGTCTCTTCATGTGGGTTAGGGATTACTGCATGCACGCAGGGTTTCATAGCTTTTTCAGCTGCGGTCTCTACTGCCTGTTTCACCGCAGACACGTCGCCCTGAACGATTATTGTTACAAGTCTTCCGCCTAGTTTCCGCTCCCAGGTAACAAATTCCACATTCGCTGTCTTGCACATGGTATCCAGTGCTTCCACTGCTGCCGTTACACTGGGAATTTCAATAAATCCGAATGATTTCATTTTATGCTCCCGTCTATGTGCTTTAGCACGTATTTAAATCAGGGAGTGTAAAAATTTTTACACGTGCTCCCATCCGCGTGCTTTAGCACGTATCTAAATCAAGGAGTGTAAAAGTTTTTTCTTTTACACATGCTCCCGTCTGCGTGCTTTTGCATGCTTTATCAATAGCTTAAATCTTCGGAAGAATTTTTTCCACATCCGTATGCGGTCTTGGAATTACATGTACTGCAACCAACTCACCAAGTTTTGCAGCCGCAGCCGCCCCTACTTCGGTAGCTGCCTTTACCGCGCCTACATCGCCGCGTACCAATACGGTTACAAGGCCGGAACCGATTTTTTCCGTTCCCACCAATACAACCTCCGCTGCCTTTACCATTGCGTCTGCTGCTTCAATTGCAGCGGTTAATCCTCTGGTTTCTACCATGCCTAAAGCTTCTTGTGCCATTTTAATATCCTCCTGATGATTACATCTTTTTATAGTTTCTTATTAAAAATTATGTTATTAGAGAAACATTTATTTTTCTCTGCGTCTATCTTTTGGTATTTTAATTTTTATCAAGTCCGTTTAATGCAAGTAATTTTTCCGTATAATTATCCGGATTGGCAATAATATGCTTTGATACTACTCCGGATACTTTATCTGCCGCAGCCTCTGCTGCCTCAACTGCCGCTTTTACATCCTCCACACTTCCGCGAAACTTTACCATTACAATTAACGGAACGGGAAGGCTGTCCGCATTAGCAGGTTTATTACGATCGAAGGTTTCAATCGTGACATTCGCTGCTTTACAGCCGGCATCTCCTGCGACGAAAGCCGCTACAAGTCCAAACACCTCTATCATCCCAACAGCATTAGCCATACATTCAACCGCGCCTTTCTTCCTTATTCATTTATAACGGCAATTTTTAAGCCTTCCATCTTAAGATTTGTTGCAAATCCTTCATTAATCCGGTTTAACGGATATTTGTGGGTAATTAGTTTCTCCATGGGGAGCCCGATTCCTTTTGCTCTTTTTAAGAAATCAAAGGTGGTGGCATAATCTCTCAAAGTGTAGACCCAGGAACCAACGGTTGTAATTTCTTTTGCACAAATATCAAAATGAGGATTGATGGTAGCATCTCCCCCGTTAATAAAGAATCCGAGTTCACAAAGTCCTCCGCCGTTACGGATGAATTTGTAGATATTGGCATGTCCTGCCGGGGAGCCCGTACACTGGAAAGCAAAATCAGCCAGGTGCCCTCCGAAAGCATCTTCAACACCTTTTGCCAACGCCTCAATTCCTTTGTATTCTTTAAAGTTTACGGAATTTTCCGCACCCATTTCCCTGGCAAAGTCCAGTCTCTTCTGTTCCCCGTCTACGGCCACAATATTTTCAATGCCCATGGTACGGAGTACGGCAATGCAGATAAGGCCGATAGGTCCGCAGCCCTGGACGACTACTCTGCTGTTGAATCTTAATATTCCGGTGGTTTTTGCCCTTTCCACCGCATGGATTAGTACCGCACAGGGTTCGATTAAAATTCTGGAATCCAGATCCAGGTCACTAACGTTAAATACGGTGGAACCGCCGCGTATAACGATATAATCGGCAAACCAGCCGTTAAGATGAATTTCGTCATCCGGAAGCAGCCCGTAGACATCGGCTCCGCCGACATTTTGTTTATTTAAGTCAAACATGGTAATGTCCGGGTTATCTTTAAATATCATGCAGGAAACTACTTTATCCCCGACAGTCAGAGGCTTTCCGGCACTGTCCTTTGTTACGTTTTTACCAATCTTAACAACTTCCCCGGTACCTTCATGCCCTAAAACAACAGGGATTAAACCAAACGGATCTCTTTTGAATTCATGGGCATCCGTGCCGCAGATACCGCATCCTTCCACTTTTACAAGAATATCATCATCGCCGAGTTCCGGAATCTGATATTCTTTTATATCAAAATGTTCCAGTTGAGAAAGCAGCGCCGCCCTGCCGGTTTTAGGAATTGCCCCGGCCGTTTTCTTCAGCTCCCCGGCAGCAGGGTCACTTTTTATTTCCTGAAGAACCTGTTTTACGATTTCTTCAATTTTTAATGAATTAACATCCATTACGAATCCTCCTATAAACTTTCCATGCCATTAGCATTGCTATTGCATTGCTATTATCATATGCCGTGCTATTGTCTTATGCCGTGCTATCACTTTATGCACTGCTGTCATCTTGTGCATTGCTATTATCTTATACAAAGACTGTCCGACATGACGCAGCGCCTCTGTTTCGTAAAGGTACGGGCTGACGTAAGGCCTTCGCCGGTTCTGCTTGCGATTGTAAAAGTACAGAATCCTTCGCCGCCAAAGCCTAACGCAGCATAAGATGGTGCGTTTTTAACAAAGATTGCGGTATCGACCGCTTTACCAAAACGGGTTATATTATCTACATTCTTGGAATGCATATGTGCGGAATGGCGGTTGCCGTGCTCCAGCCATACTGCTTTTTCAATTGCGTCATCAATATCCCTGGCCCTTACAATACCAAGAATCGGCATCATTAATTCTTCCGCAATAAGGGGATCTTCCTTTTCTCCTTCAAAAATTATGCATCTTATGTTTTCCGTTGGGCTGATACCAATCATGGAAAGCAGCGTACGCGCATCTTTTCCGACACATTTTCTGTTTAACCGGTTATCCTTTAATACCAGGTTGGTTAATTTGTCCTGTTCTTCCTTTGATATTTCATAGCATCCGTTCTCCTGCAGATAAAATTTCAACTCATCCGCAATCGGATTAACAGCAACGATTTCTTTTTCCGCAATGCAGGGAAGATTATTATCAAAAGTACAGCCATTTACAATATCTTCCGCCGCTTTCTTAATATCAGCCGTCTCATCCACAAGTACGGGAGGATTGCCTGCTCCCGCGCCAATACCGCGTTTACCGGAAGAAAGTACCGTTGTTACCACACCGGGACCTCCCGTAGCAACAATAAGTGGGATATTCCTATGTTTCAGCATGATTTCACTGGTTGCCATGGTAGGTTTTAGGACGGATACCGCTATATTATCCGGCCCGCCGGCTTCTACGGAAGCTTCGTTTACCAGGTTAACGGCAAAATTCGAAACCCGGATAGCCGCAGGATGAGGATTAAATACCACCGTATTGCCTCCTGCAATCATACCGATACTGTTGCAGAGAATTGTTTCGCTTGGATTGGTACAGGGAGTAATTGCCCCGATTACACCAAAAGGCCCCATCTCCACCAAGGTAAGTCCTCTGTCCCCCGACCAGGCAGTTGTTGCAATATCTTCCGTACCCGGTGTTTTTTCCGCTAATAGCTGGTGTTTTAGAATTTTATGCCCCACATTGCCCATGCCGGTTTCTTCCACACCCATTTTTGCCAGAAGTTCGGCATTTTCCATAGTCTTTTTACGGATACCTTTTATTATCTTCTCACGGCAGTCCATGGAAAGTTTCTGCATTACCGCCTGTGCTTTTTTGGAAGCATTGATTGCTTCGTCCATATCTTCAAAGACACCGGATAATTTCTTTTCACTTCCGCCTGATTCGGGCTGAAGCTTCAGCAATACCTGTTTTACGATGTCCTGAACCTGTGCCTCATTTACTGCCACGTCATAACCTCCTCTAATTTATTCCTGCCAAATGCCGCCAGATTACGGTCCTGTTCTTCCGTTCCGCCGCTTACTCCAAGGGAACCGATTAATTTCCCCTGATATATAAGGGGTTCACCCCCGCCGAAAATTACAATCCTGCCCTGATTCGTATGCTGTATTCCGTATAATTCCTGTCCGGGCTGACTAAGATTCTTCAGGACGGCAGTGGACATTTTTAAAGCTGCCGAGGTATAAGCTTTATTTTCCGCCACATCGAAGCTGGCAATATAAGCATTATCCATACAATGGATGGCAATAGGGCGGGCTGCGCTGTTATAGACTGCAGTGACAACGGCCATTCCCATATCCGCCGCTTTTTCCTCAACTATATTGATTAAAGCAACGGCCTGCTCCAGACTGATATCCTTAGTTATGTCCCCCTGTTTTGCCGGCAGATATTCCTTCATCACGTCTTTTACAACCGTTTCAATCATCCGGGTTCTGGCTTTTCGTATTTTATGTTTCATTAGCCTGAGATTATTATTTAATTCCTGATTGTCAGATTTGTTTAAAATATCTTCTATAAATCCCGCTAATCTGTTTAAGTCCTGATATATTTCCGAAAAATTATCTTTACCTGTTTCTTTTTTATACGGCATTATCATTCCTCTTTTCCTGAGAATGATTATCGTAACGATTCCGTTACATTTATTTTAAACCTAATTGCTCAATTACTCTTTTTGTGATTTCAGATACCAATTCACCGGTATCGGCACTTTTATCAGCATGTCCGCCGCAGCTATGGCAGCTCTTTTTGCCATCTTTTAAGTTCTGGCAGAGATCAGCCGGATGTTTGCCTGTCATTCCGAACTGTCTGCGGATTTCATATAATCTTTGAACCTGTGCCTCGGATAATTCCTGGGGGCCGCCGATTTGCTTTGCAATAAATAATAACTGTGCGTAGAATTCTACGGATTCCATTTTGTGATAAGCGGATAAAAGAGAATCTGCATAAGTAAGCGCTCCGTGGTTTTCCAATAATACGGCATCATAATATGGAAGATATTTTGACACAGCATCCGGAATTTCTTCCGTAGAAGGGGTACCGTATTCTGCAATAGGAACGCATCCAAGCGTTATTACGGCTTCCGGCATAATGGGCTGAGTCAGCGGAATTCCCGCAATTGCAAATCCGGTTGCATACATGGGATGAGCATGAACTACGGAAACAACATCCGGTCTTTCTTTGTATACACGCATATGCATTTTGATTTCGGAAGACGGTTTGAAACTGCCGTTCGCCTGAATCACCTTACCGTCTTTATCCACTTTGCATATATAGTCAGGAGTCATAAATCCTTTGCTTACGCCGGTAGGTGTACATAAAAATTCATTCTCATTTAATTTGACCGATATGTTGCCGTCATTGGCAGCTACCATACCTCTGTTGTAAATTCTTCTGCCGATTTCACATATTTCCTTCTTGATTTCGTATTCAGATATCATAAGTTATCTCCTTTATGTTTGTGGTTTTTGTTGGTTTTTTGTTTGTTTAACTGTATTGTAACACTTTCGTTCCCCTAAGTCAACTTGATTTTGAAGTTTTTTGTTGTTTTTGTTGTTTTTAATTTGCTTATACCTTTGAATCTTACTTGTCTTTATATCCGCAGCCAAATACCGTGTGTGATTTTTTCCCGAAAAACAGCCCCGCACCAGAAAGCTTCTCAAAAATTTGCTTTCTGGTACGGAGCTGTCCGTTGTGTTTGAAAAATGCTTGTGCCGGGCTGGATGCTCCACTTTGCGGGAGGCAAGGAGCGATTTCGGATGCGTGCCGGTCAGCTTCTCTTAGCCAGCACCTCTGTTTCATACTCTTTTATGGATTCAAACCAGTCTTCTTTACCCGGAACATTATTGGATTCGCAGAAATAATTCCATACATCACCAAAAGGATAGAATTTAAGTTCTTCCTGGAGCATCATAAGCTCTGTAAAATTTTTGTCATTCTGCAATCCGGTAAGTTTTTTATTCGGAATAAGCAAAGCATATAAAAGAGCTTTCTGCATATTTCTCATACCCACAACCCAGGCCGATATACGGTTAATGCTTGCGTCAAAGAAATCCAATCCGATTAATACCCGGTCAAGGGCATCGCATCTTACGATTTCTTTTGCTATCTCTTTTGTTTCATCATCAAATAACACAACATGGTCGCTGTCCCATCTTATCGGCCTTGTTACATGCAGTGCCAGCTTCTCTGAGAAAAGCAGCATGGAAGGTATTTTATCCGAAACCACTTCGGTCGGATGGTAATGTCCGTTATCCAGTAAGCAAAGGATATTGTTTTTTGCCGCATAATTCATATAGAACTCATGGGAACCAACTGTGCAGGCTTCCAGGCCGATTCCGAATACCTTGGATTCTACCGCAACATTTACCAGGTTCTTATCATAGCCGACGGATAAAATCTGATCCAGGGAATCCTTTAATCTGGCTCTTGGACCCAGCCTGTCGGCAGGAACATCCTTAAAACCGTCCGGAATCCAGATATTCATTAAGCAGGGCTTGTTTAATTCCCTCGCAAAATATTCCGAGATGCGAAGGCAGGCTTTGCCGTGGTCAATCCAGAATTTTCTTATGGATTCATCTGCGCTGGATAAAGTTAAACCTTCCGCTTTCGGATGGGAAAAATAAGTCGGGTTAAAGTCAATTCCCAGCCCTCTCGCTTTGGCAAATTCCATCCATTTGGCAAAATGCTTCGGTTCCAGCTTATCCCTGTCCGCTTGTTCACCCGGTTCAAAGATTGCATAGCTGGCATGAAGATTAATTCTGTGGGTTCCGGGAATCAAACTCAGGGCTTTATCGATGTCCGCCATTAATTCTTCCGGATTTCCGGCTTTACCCGGATAATTGCCGGTTGCCTGAATACCGCCGGATAACTGGCCCGCCCCTTCAAATCCTCCTACGTCATCTCCCTGCCAGCAGTGCATGGAAATAGCTACGCCTTCTAAACGTTTCAGTGCTTCATCGGTATCCACCCCGATATTTTTATAAATTTCTTTTGCCGATTCATATCTTTGTTTTGTCGTCATCCTTTTACACTCCTTTTTATATTTTATTATAACGCCGCCCTGTCCGGGTCAGACATTGTTTCCTCACAAAGAGAATATTACGTCCTCCTTGCCGTTTACCTGCCGAATTTCTTGACGGAAAATGATTGAAATACACCGTTTCTTGCTTCTTCTACGGATTTATATTCTCCGGCTTTTAGCATCTGGGCAAGGATATTACCGATTGCGGTAGCCTCCGTAGGACCTGCATATACATCTTTTTCCGTATACTTTGCAGTTAATTCATTCAGATAATCTGCGTTGGAACCGCCGCCTACAATATGGATTCTGGAATAGGTTTTGCCGGTTATCATTTCAATTTCTTTTACCGTATCCGCATAGCTCATGGCTAAACTGTTGTAAATACAAGCTGCAAGCTCTCCTGCCGTGGCCGGTTCTTTTTGGTTCGTATCCCTGCAGTATTTATTTATGGCTTCCGTCATATTATCCGGAGCTAAGAAACAATCCGCATTAACATCCACCCTGGAATTAAAATCACCGGCTTTTTTTGCAAGCTCACATAGTTCGGCAAAAGAATAAGCATCCTTTAATTCATGCCTTAGGGACTGAATCATCCACAGCCCCATAATGTTCTTAAGATAGCGGAAGCGGTAGTCATAGCCGCCTTCATTGGTGAAGTTCGCCGCTTTGCTTTCCTTGCTGCAATCTGCTTCCTGCCTTTCAATCCCCATTAATGACCAGGTTCCTGAGCTGATGTATAAATAGTTGTCATCATTGGCAGGAACGGATAAAACCGCAGAGCCGGTATCATGGGTGGCAGGCAGGACTACTTCGCAGTCAAATCCAGCTTCCTCCCTGACCGGTGCGGTAAAATTCCCCACTACGGTTTTAGGCAGAGATATTTTCTGAAACATCTTTTTGTTATAACCCAGGCTTTCGATTAACTCCATGTCCCAATCTTTTGTAACCGGGCTTACCAGCTGGGTGGTAGTTGCGTTGGTGTATTCATTCCTCTTAACGCCGGTAAGCAGGTAATTAAAATAGTCCGGAATCATTAAAAAGCTCTGTGCCGCCTCCATATGACCGGGATTCCGGGTTTTAACCGCCATTAATTGGTAGATGGTGTTAAAAATCTGTTTCTGTATTCCTGTCCTGCCGTATAATGCCTCTTCCGATATCTCCTTATACACCCTTTCATCCATTCCGTTGGTTCTTCTGTCGCGGTATCCTACCGTATTGCCAAGTATCCTGTCGTTGGCATCCAGTAAAACAAAATCAACTCCCCAGGTATCAATCCCCATACTGGACGGTATCTTTCCCATTTCTTTGCATTTTTTCAGGCCGTTTTTAATCTCTTGAAAAAGCCTGTCAAGCTCCCAGCAAAAATATCCGTCTTTTTTTACCATTCCATTTTCAAAACGGTAAATTTCTTCCAGAGTAATCCGGCCGTTCTCAAGGCACCCCAGAATATGCCTGCCGCTTGAGGCTCCGATATCCACAGCCAAATAGTATTTCTGCATGTTCTTCCTCACTTCCTTTTCCTATTTTAAATTTCCTCTGCATACTATTGTATCTATATGAATCAGGATAATAAAATATATTAATATCAGAAGCAAAACCCGGATTCCTGGTATTGCTGCCTTATTATTCCGCTTTCATTATATCATGAACCAAAAACGTGTTCATGATCTTGTTGCTCCGGTCGGAAATTACAAGCAAGCTTGCAATCTCCTCACTACGCTTTCATTATAACGCATTATATTTTAAAAAATAAGGACTTTATTTATCTTAAATAACGTCCTTATTTGCCACGGAATAAGACTCCGGTACCCAAATGGGTAATACCAATTTATCACAAACATTCCTGATTAAGGTAACAGCTGATATAGTTCAGCCTATGGCACCGCAAGGTGTTTTTTGTGAGTGTAGCAAAGCGAAAGTCACAGAAAATCCGAGCCCTGCATGTGCTTGCATCATTTGTTGCAGTTTAGCCATAAGGCTGAACTGTAACTAACAGCTTTATCCAGGCCATTGGCCGTACCATTCTGCATTGACTTTTTCTCCTTTTCATGTTACCATTGCACCATCACAAATGCCGTTACTCCATATGGGAATCCTGTAACAGAAAGGAGTTTAATTACATATATTGATTTTGTGATAATGAAGTAACCTATTAACCGGATCTACCCAGGGTCCGTCTTACAGAAATGTTTATATTAGCGCCATGTACCTCTGCTGGGCAAAGCTTTTAGAGGTTGACGAGGTAGAGAGTCATCGAAAATTCGGCGGATGCTCTCTCACATGCCTGGATGTGTGATATGCCGAAAAAACTTCGGGTAACCGGAGCACAACAGCGGCATAATCAGGAAAACGGAATTAAGTATTGCTCTGACTTCAGTAGATTTACTGAAGCTTAGTAATGCTGTGAATTCCTGCCGAAAATGAATACAAACCAGAATTAAGAACATTGAAAATCAGGCAGCCAAGTCGTTGAACCGATTTGCTGCTTCGTACGGCTTTGCCGTGCGAAATAAGGAAGGAGACAATTTTATGTGTGGAATTATTGGTTTCACAGGCTATTCTGAAGCGAAAAATATACTATTGGAAGGACTTGCGGCGTTGGAATACCGCGGATATGACAGTGCAGGTATTGCATTTTTCCACGATAACCGTATCGATACGGTCAAAACAACGGGAAAGGTATCCTCCCTGCGTGACAAGGCAGTTTTATCTGCCGGTATCAGCAGCACCTGCGGTATCGGCCATACCCGCTGGGCAACCCATGGAGGCGTTTCCGATATCAATTCGCACCCTCATACCTTTGGCAAAGTAACCTTAATTCACAACGGAATTATTGAGAACTATCATGAGCTGGAAACGGAACTGGCTGCTTTGGGGAAATTTCCCGTATCGCAGACCGACACGGAAATCGTCGCCATGCTCCTTGACAGTTTTTATGAAGGCGATGCCGTGGCAGCCATAAAAAAAGCAATTCCACGGCTGGAAGGTGCTTATGCTTTTTGCATTTTATTCTCCGATGAGCCGGAAGTTATTTACTGTTTGCGAAACGGAAGCCCCTTAGTTGCCTGCCATGCAAAAGAAGGCTCCGTTATTGCGTCGGATATGGTTGCGTTAATTAAATATTCCAGGGAATATTTTGTATTGCCGGAGCTGCATATTGCCCGTCTGACGAAGGAAAATATTACGGTTACTGATTTAAATGATAATGCTATGACTCCCAAAATGCTCTATGTTGACTGGGATATGACAGCGGCCCAAAAAGGCGGATATCCCCATTATATGTTAAAAGAAATTCATGAACAGCCCGAATCCCTCCGTTCTACCATTATGCCCCGTATTAAAAACAAACTTCCGGATTTTACCGCGGACGGCATACCGGATCAGGTCTTTGACGGAATAAGCCGGATTATAATAACAGCATGCGGTACCGCCATGCATGCCGGTTTAGTAGGCAGAGTTATGTTGGAAAGACTCCTTCGTATTCCCGTTGCAGTTGAAATTGCCTCGGAGTTCCGCTACCAGGACCCTATTATAGATAAAAATACTTTGCTTATAACAATTTCCCAATCCGGCGAAACAGCCGATACCTTAGCTGCCCTCAGGCTTGCAAACAAGCATCAGGCAGCAACCTTATCCATTGTTAACGTAAAAGGCTCATCCATAGCCAGGGAAAGCGATTATGTATTATATACCCATGCCGGCCCTGAAATTGCGGTTGCCAGTACAAAGGCTTATACCGCCCAGCTGTCCTGTCTCTATCTGATTACTTACCACTTTGCATTAATCAGGGGAACTATTACCGAATCGGAATGCACCGCTTATATGGAACAGCTTCAAACCATAATACCGGCTGTTGAAAAAACCTTAACTCTGACTGATGCTATCAACAAAATCTGTACGAATCTTGCAGATAAGGAGGACTTATTCTTTATCGGCCGGGGACTTGACTATGCCTTGTCCTGTGAAGGCTCCATTAAGTTAAAGGAAATCAGCTATATTCACTCGGAAGCTTATGCCGCAGGTGAATTAAAGCACGGCACTCTCTCCCTTGTTACGGAAGGAATTCCCGTAATTGCACTGGCTACCCAGTCCAAAGTTTATAACAAGATGATTTCCAACATCCGCGAGGTCCGCGCCCGGGATGCACTGGTTATTTTAATTACCAACGGGGATTTGGAAGTGGATTCCGCTATATATGACTATCGCATTGCTTTACCCCATTCGGATGATGTAATGACCCCCTTTACAACTGCGGCTGTATTGCAGCTGCTTGCATATTATACCTCCGTACACCGGGGCTTAAACGTAGATCAGCCCCGTAATCTGGCCAAATCCGTAACCGTCGAATAGTTACGGATATGTTTCTTGATTATGTTCCAGGCCCGGCGAATGGCTCCATACTTTTACAGGGAGCCATTCGCCCATGCTTTTTACAATATAGCTGCGAAATGATTAATCATATCCAAGGTATGTCATATTTTGAATTTTGCAACGGTCCAACACATATTTTACTTGCTTCTGGGAATAACTTAGTATTATACTGTGATTATAGAAATATATTACAAGTAAGTAAATATTTACCACTATGATTTACTCTCATAAATAAGTTTATGGAATTGCTTATACATGATACTGATTAAAACGTAAATAGAAAGGAGTATAGCTATGGATAATTTTAAAGAAATTACGGCTGTTTTGCTGCAGGGGAATCCGTTTTATATGATTGGCCAGGACTGGATGTTAATTACCGCCAGAAAAGAAGACAAAGTAAATACCATGACCGCTTCCTGGGGCGGACTTGGCATAATGTGGGGCAAAAATGTAGCTTTTACGGTTATACGGCCCACACGCTATACAAAAGAATTTATTGACTTCTCCGATACTTTTTCTTTAAGCTTTTATAATGAAAGTTTCCGGAAGGTCTTAAATTATTTAGGGACAGTTTCAGGCAGGGATGAGGATAAGGTATCAAAATCCGCTTTAACCCTCACCTATGAAAACGAAATTCCTTATTTTGCCGAAGCAAAAACCGTTTTATTATGTAAAAAACTTTTTGCACAGCCATATGAGGAAAAAAGCTTCCTCGATAAAGGCATTCTTGATAACTGCTATCCGGATAAAGACTATCATACCTTATATATCTCTGAAATCACAAAAATAATGGTAAAATAACTTTCCCGCATATGGAAATGTTTCATATTCCGTCCGGAAAATCCTATTTAAAAACCATCCTGAAATTTATAAAAACCAGGATGGTCTTTTTTATTCAGCCTTTAACGGCACCAATCATAACACCTTTTTCAAAATATTTCTGAATAAACGGATATACACATAGAATCGGCAGTGTTGAGACAATAATTACGGCGTATTTTACCTGGTCGGCAAAGCTTTGTGAGTAACCCCCTGCTATTCCTCCGCTGCCGCTCTCAAATGCTTCATTTAAAAGAAGAATACGCCGCAGGACAATCTGTAGCGGATCATAAGCATTGTTATTATTAAACAGCAGGGCATTAAAGTAGTCGTTCCAATGGAAAACCGCATAATATAATATAAGCACCGATATGACCGCCTTTGAAAGCGGAATAACTACTCTTGCAAAATAAGCAAAATGAGAGCACCCATCCAGAACTGCCGCTTCATAAAGTTCGTTTGGAATGGAATTATCTATAAACGTCCGTGCTATGATTAAATTATAGGAATTAATGGCGCCCAGCAGAATCAGGATTGTCCGGGTACTGATGAGTCCGAGGGAACTAACCGTCATGTACAGCGGAACCAGACCGCCGTTGAAGAACATGGTAAAGACAAAATAAAACATAACCTTACTGCGTATTTAAAACTTCTGCATGACAATGCGTACGCGGCAGGCATGGTTACCGCTATATTTAATAAGGTTCCCCCGATTACATAAATAATTGTATTCAAATATCCTGTCCATATCCTGGCATCTTTCATGATTTGCTGATATCCGTAAAATCGTATGCCCCTGGGATAAAAGGTTACTTTTCCCAAATTCACCAAATCGGAATTACTAATGGAGGCTATTAAAACAAACCACAGCGGATATGCAATAATAATAAAAATAAAGATACTTAATATCAGAATTACCCCAGAAAAAATCCGGTCCGGCCAGTTTCTTGCGATTATTGTATTATTTAAAGGAACACCCCTGCTTTTTGCCATATTACTTTCTCCTTCCTTACATCAGCCCGGTTCCCGACGTACGTTTTGCTATATAATTTGTTATAATGAGGAATACGAAATTAATGAGCGTGTTAAACAAGCCGACTGCCGAACCAAAGCTAAATTGAGAAGATTTGATTCCGACGTCATATACATAAGTGGAAATAACCTGTGAAGCCCCAAGATTTAAACTGTTCTGCATCAGATAAATCTTGTCAAAGCCTACATTCAGGATATTGCCCATATTCATAATAAGCAGGATGATAATTGTAGGCATAACGGCGGGAAAATCAATATGCCGCATGGTCTGCATTCTGTTGGCACCGTCAATCTTGCAGGCATCATAAAGCTGGGTATCTACGGCTGACAGTGCGGCAATATAAATAATGCTGTTCCACCCCATACTCTGCCATACGCCTGAAAGCACATAAACAGGAATAAAAGCGCTTGCCGTTCCCAAAAGATTCACCTTGCTGTTAACCAGATGAAGGGATTTTAATAAATTGCTAATTACTCCGCTTGAATTGGACAGCATAATATTCAGCATGGAAACCATAACTACCACGGATATAAAATAGGGAATATATACAATAGTCTGTACGGTCTTTTTCCACAATTTCATTTTTATCTGATTAATCACCATGGCCAGAAAGATAGGGGCCGGAAATCCCACAATAATACTCGCAGCGGAAATGAGAAATGTATTTTTCAGGGTTGTAAAAAACATAGGACTTTCAAAATACTGTCTAAAATATTTTAAACCCACAAATTTACCGCCTGTAATACCCGCTGAAAAATTGTATTCCCGGAAAGCAAGCTGGATACCATACATAGGAACATAACAAAAAATAAAGATATATACCATGGCAGGCATAAGCATCAGCCATAATTGCCAGGTGTGTGCTATATAATGACAGAACCCTTTTTTTCCGCTGACTGTTCTATTCACCCTCAGATATTTCATAGGGAATTCACTCCTTTTTTATTTGCCAAGATAAACATCAAATGCTGCCTGCCTGATTTTTAGAACATCCGTAAGGCCGGCTTTTTCAACATTTAATACATAAGTATCCCAATCAGCATCGATATCGGATTCTCCTGTAAGCCACAATGCCCAGTAATTATTTGTTATATCGGTAATATTTGCCTGTGCAACTGCCATGGCATTCTGAGCATCCATAGTATATTTCATGAACATCTGCGGATAGTAATCGGAATCACTTACTTTCGCCAGTATATCTTTATAGATTTCTCTTTCCTCTATGGCATATGCCATATCCTGTGCCATTTCAATATGGGTTGATTCACGGATATACATAGGGCCGTTATCCGCAAAGGTACTGGTCCATTTCCAAGTACCTGCGTCCGTATTCGGGTCCAGGGGCGGAAGTACTTTAAAACTGTTATCCCCGTTCTTTTCAATACATCCGTCGGTAATGCCGCCGAAAAGTACTTCAACACTGGTTGTAGGATTATAGAATCCGTCAATAAACTCCATAGCGGCATTCTTATCTTTACATTTTGCACTCATTGCCACCCTGTTGGAAGACATGTTTAAACCGGAATAGTCGTAAGTCCAGCGTGTATCGTATGTTCCTGCATCACAGCCAATATCATAGGCAAGTGCACTAAGCGGTTCATACTGTTTATATAATTCAGGCCCGAATTTATCCGTCTCTTCCCAGCCGAAATCTACCCCTGCCAGGGCGTAGCCGTTTTCGTCCCCGCGGGAAAGTGACTGGAATGCGGAATAGTCATTTGTAATGGCATTTTCATTAATAAGTCCCTCCGAATACAAGTCTGCAAGGTATTTCATCAGGAACTTATAGCGTTCGTCAACCGCATAATTTTTAACTTTACCGTCTTCCGCAAAATACCCGTCAGTCCCCCAGTTGGTAAGCTGGATACCCAGGCTTCCTATTAGATTTGTTAAGGAATAAGCAGAACCGAACCAACCGTTAAAATCCATAGGTATTTCATCATCCGGATTACCATTGCCGTTGGCATCTTCATCCCTGAAAGCAATTAATACCTCCTTTAATTCGGATAAGGTAGCAGGCGCTTTCAGGTCAAGATTATCAAGCCAAGTCCGGTTAATAAACATGACCGTATTGGTTTCAGGCCATTTGCCCTGGAATTTCGGTACTCCGTATATATTCCCTTCATACGTCTGTGCCAGAGTCCTGGTATCCGGTTCTTCCGTAAACATTGCCGTTATATTGGGAGCATTTTCGGCAATCAAACCGGTGAGCTCCTGAAAAAGGCCATTATATGTACTATAATCGGAGTCTGCGGTTGCATTAAAGAGAAGGTCCGGAATATCTCCTGATGCAAACCTGGTTGCTTTTGTAGTATCCCAGTCACTGTAAATCTGCTCCCAATCAACCTCAACCCCGGCAGATTCCTCCAGCTCCTTAAGCCATTTCATATCATTCACACTCTGAGTAAGCGGATGTGCAACAAAAAGCGCAGTAAGTTTCACTTTCTCTTTCCCGCCGGCAGACGCCGGATTGTCTCCGGTATCCGAACCTGATGTGCTGCTTATCCCGTTTTTACCGCAACCTGCTAATGATGCCGTAATCATGGTAAATACCAGTAATAGAGCTACAAAATTTTTCTTCATTTCCATTCCTCCACTTTAATATATTTTGCCTCTCTCTCCTATTGCCGCATAAAACTGTATAACCCGTATACTTTTCCCCTTAAATATTATACATATTTACTTCAAGCAAAAAGTGTATACATATATTCGTTGGGATTTTTACCATTATTTCGTCATTTATTTAAATTAATTATAACAATTCGCACAATAAGGGTAAATAGTTTATCGATTGATTAGGTGTCAATATGTAAGAATAATACTTTTTACCACCTTTGATTCCGGCTTAACCAATAAATGCATCGGTTTACCATATGTTATAAATCTTTCCTTATTCAGCATAAAATTCATATATAGTATGTTATTTTCATTTATATAAATGATAGATTAGGTGTAAAAAGGTTATATTTCGGAAAGGTTGTGGAATTTAAATGAATGTCTATGAATTTTCAGTAGACGGTCCTTTAAAATATGTGGTTACGGGCAAATTTAAAGCTCCTTCTCCCAACTGGAAACATGCCGTATTTCCATTAACGGATTACGAACTGTTTGTTATGACAGATGGCTGTCTGTATATTGCGGATGATAACGGCCGGTATAAGGTAAACAAAGGTGAGCATTTACTCTTATCCCCTACTCTTAATAACACAAGATACGGCTATCAGTCCTCCGACTGCAGTTTTTATTGGCTTCATTTTTCCTGTTCCCATGATATTATCCTGGAAGAAAGTATGAAGACCCTGACTCCTGGCGCAAATAAAATTTATATTCCCATACAGGGAATTTTATCCGCTCCGGAAAAAGCGGTGATTTTAATGAAACAATTACAGGATTCCATCCGTTCCAATTATGATTGCATATTTGCCAATTATACCACCACTGCGATTTTATGTGAAATATATAACCAGTTCTTTTCTCACGGAAATCCCAGGGTTTCTGATTCCAACAAGCAGATTTATAATGATATCATTGACTATGTTAAACTTACTATTAATAAAAAAGTGAAGGTCTCCCAGATAGCGGAACATTTTGGATATAATGAAAAATATCTGTCACATCTGTTCAGCAACATCGAAGGCCTCCCACTAAAACAATATATTCTCAGGGAAAAAATGGAATCGGCAAAATATATGCTTACGGATACAAATGATACAATTAACCAGATTGCTTCGGTTTTATGCTTTTCCGACAGCCATAATTTTATGAAAGCTTTTAAAAAGATAGTCGGTTTCACACCGACAGAATATAGAAATGCCTATTCAAAGCGTCTGCTTTATGATAAATAATATGCCCGGCGTACAAAGAAAAAAATGCCGTATGAGACATTATTTCAATTGAGCAATATTGACAACGGAATCCCGGATAATTAATTTGCCGCTGATTACTTTTCTTCCGATGGCGTGCTTATCCCCGCTGATTTTACGGATTACGGCATCAACAGCCGTTTCGGACATGGTATCTACATCCACCTCCACCGTAGTCAGCTTGGGAACCGATATGGTGGCAAATATATCATTATCAAATCCAACTACCGATATTTCCCCGGGAACCCGGTAACCGGACCTTTTTAATTTATTAATAAAAAGATAAGCTACCGCGTCATTATTGCAGACGAATGCCGTCGGCATCCGTACGGGAAGCTTAACCTCAATGTAATCCCCATCTTCGCTGCGGTCGTTTAATACCCAATCATCCCTGACCGCAAGCCCGCTGGAGAGCAAGGCTTTAAAGTAGCCTAAATAACGGTCCAATATACTGCTGGTTGAAAATATATTGCCTACGAAGCCTATTTCTTTATGCCCCTGGGATATCAGGTGATTTGTTACTTTGTAAGACCCATAGAAGCTGTCGCTTATTACGGAGTCCACATCTAAAAGTTCGTCATAAAAATCCAGAAGAACAACGGGCATCGACGTATTTTTAATAAGGTTTACATAATCCACACTCATCTGCCCTAATATTATGATTCCGTCCACTTTATTATTGGATAAAGTATTGGGAATCATCAGTCTTTTTTCCCAATCAGTCGAAATGATTTCCATAATTCCATAATAATTTACCCTGGATAAAGCCTTAACAACACTTTGATACATTTTCAGATAAAAGGCGTCCCCGTCATCCCGGATAAAAAGGTCGGCTATAATAATACCTATGTTATAACTCCTGCCTTCTTTCATACCTTTTGCCAAAGTGTTATACCGATAGCCCATTTCTTCCGCAATATTTTTAATCCGTTCTCTTAATTCATCACTTACACCATCTTTGTCCGAAAGTGCTTTAGAAACCGTAACGGTACTTACATTAAGCCTGTCCGCAATATCCTTCATTGTTATATTTTTCATCCGAACCCTCCGTAAAAATTATTCATGAAAAATTATATACTGTTTGATATTGTTTATCAACAAAATACTAACCTAAAATCTTAGGTAATTTTTAGTTAACACAGGCAATGCTTAGACAATATCCTCTGAAACGGTTCATCCGTTATTGATACAGCACCTCCTGCAAAAATAACCCTCTGGCTTCTGCCGTCATACCGGCCATTTCACGGTTCCCGTTCTCTATAATATCTTTCATGGTATCCGGTTCCCTGCTGCCAGCCCCGATTTCAATTAACGTCCCGGCAATTATCCTTGCCATATTGGGCCAGAAGTCATCTGCTTCCATCGTAATTACAATTTCGTTAATGCCGGAATATATATCAATCTGATTAACGGTTCTTTCCGTAGATTTTTTCATGCGTTTATTATCCGAAAATGCCTTCAGATCGTGCCTGCCTATCAAATGCTTTGCCGCCTGCCTCATTTTCATGGCATCCAGTTTATGAAAACAGTAATAATTATATTTGCGGTCAAAAACAGACGGAACCTCACCCATAGTTATTTTATATTCATAACGAAATGCTTTTGCATTAAAACTGCTGTGAAATCTCTCCGGAACCTCGTCAGCCTTCAGCACGGCGATATCCCTTGGCAGAAACCTGTTTAAGTAATGTTTGATTTCATAAAGCTTCATATCCGTATTGGTAGTAAAGTTTGCTGTTTGTGCATATGCATGAACACCTGCCTCTGTTCTTGCCGCCCCTGTTACCGTTACAGGTACATTTTCCATTTTGGTTAATACGCTTTCCAGCTTATCCTGTATAGTTATGCTTTTGGAATTACCGGCTTGTTTCTGCCACCCGTCATAACGGGAACCGTCATACTCCAATACTAATTTAATATTACGCATATTTACACCCTCTTTCACACATTGAAACTCCGGTATCAAACCATCGACGCCTAATCCGGAACACCCCACCATTGCTATTATATATTAAACAGGCTGTAATTACTATATAAATAACCAGAAAATAAAAGTTACAATTAATTTCTCTGCTCTTTCTTATCCTGTCTGTATTTTCCGGGAGTACAGAGCATAAAGCCATTTTTATTCCTTCCAGCGGCTTTTTAACCGTCCTTTCTTTCTAAGTGTAACAGATTATTTATAGATACCAACTTATGTTTCTCATAGTCAAAATACGTACCATCCAGCATATTGGATAAGGTGTTTGTTACTTTTAGCGTAACCTGATTCATACCTGATTTTAAAATTCCCTTTTCTACCGGAAATGCATATGGAGTAAAGGCTCTTACCCCAAGATTTTTTCCGTTTGCCAAAACTTCCATACAATCATAGCGGGTATCCTCAAAATCAAAACGGAGCAGCTCCGTATTATTTGCCTGTTCTTCGTACAAATAAATTTCCGTTTCATAAGAGATGGTACCGCTGTAATATGGAAATCCTTCCGGATAGGTGTCCCGGTACACTGCCTTATCGGGCTGTTTTACCAGTGCCATTCCCTGTTCCGACGGCATTACACCAAAGTCGCCATATAAATAAACCGGGTCCCGTACGCCATCCGAATCCCTGTTTACCGCCACTTCAATTTCTATGGCATTCTTTCCCCTGCATAACAGGGAAGTAATAAGGCACCTGATATTATTCTGATCATTTAAGAATTCCTTTGTAAAATCTTCTGCATAAAGCGGATGTCCGTTTACCTTAAATACAAAATCACCGGCAATAGTACCCGTATCCATTAGCAGCCACACCTCTCCGAGGGATTCCTTTACAAAGAATTCACTGCGGTAATAGGTTGTAATGGGATAATGGAAAGTAATTCTTTTTGGTGTACCAAACATACTTTGATACCTAAACTGTCCGCCTTGTACTAATTTAGCTTCCGCCATCTGTTCGATAAAAGTCTTGGTATCTACGGTTTTCCAGTTGATTTTATCAACTGAAACCTCAAAGTATTCCAGGCGGAAAATATTCTTTCCTTCCAGCTCAACCTTCACCGGCTGATTCATTGGAACTGTAAGAACGGTTCGTTTCTTAGTTTTTTCTTTTACTTTCTCTGCCATAAACTCAATACAGATGCTCTCATAAGCGTGAAGTGTAAGCTTTAGCCTGTCCTGACTAAAAGGCAGATAGCTTTCTTCTCCATCCTCAAAACTCCATCGCTTTGCCCCCTGAATTTCCCGCCGCAGTACTTTTATTTCACCGGTTACCGTTCGATTTCCCTGATTGGTAATGAATACCATAAGTTCCCCCTGCTCACCCGTTCGTACGGAAGTAATACAATCCTTTTTATACTGTGGTGCAAGAATAACCTCTGCTTCCTCTTTTCCTGATTCTCTTATAACTTTTATAAATTCTTCCGTGATATCACTATCTTTTAATTCTTTATCAGCAGGAAGATAAACAGCGTTTTGGTGCTTTACAATATTCTCATAATGCTCTGCCACTTCATTATCTTCATCAATTATATCCGCAGGTATTCTTCCCAGGAAAATAACCTTACCGCCTGAGTCAAGAAATTTTTCAATTATTTTTGTAGCAAATACTTCCATAGAATCACATGGGGGAACCACCAACACGGAATAGGATGCTCTGCCTAAGGTAATGGTTCCGTCTTTAACCACCGCATCTTTTAAAATTTCTGCATCCAGATGATCGTAATTTAGCTGTTCAAAAAGAATTGTTTTGCAGACAAACACCCAATCTCTCACGGTACGTTCACAGATTTCCTTTTCCCTCTTCTCATCTCCGGCATAATGGAACTGATGAAATGAATTTCCAAGTTTAGTAAGGAGAGTAACGACAGGGTCCAATACCGCAATCTTTATATTTGCATTGGTATAGGTATTAAATACGCTCATTCTCCCTGCATAATCTCCTAAGAGACGATAATACTTCCAATAAGGATTCTGTATGAATTGCGACGGCGGTGCATCATGCTTTGTAATGGAATCAATGGTATAATAAAATGCATGGAAGTTAAACAGATTAATGCCGTGTACTCCCATATAATCTACCATCCATTTTGCATCCTGCAAGGTCATGGACCAGCCAATGCTATGGAAACTTTCTATCATGCTGTACGGCTTATCAAGCTGTCTTGCCAAAGAGGTAACCGCCTTACAATTTGCACGGTAATACGGCAAATAGGTATCATAAATCCATTCAAGAGGTTTCCCCAATTTTTCGTGACAGGTATCTCCTCCCACTATGTCACTGTAGCGCTGTGTTGACATACGCATGGAGGGTACCTCCGTTGCATAAAGCAGCTGATTTTTTCTGCACCAGTCTGAAACCTGTTTATGATAGCTAAGTACAAACAGCTGATGAATAGACTGCATAAAATCATAGCGGATTCTCATTGCATCCGGATACGCTGAGTTGGTTAATGCAGGCAGCACCGGCAGTAAATCATAACCGTTTACATCTTTAAAGTACTCAATCACCTTTTTACTCCACGGAATAGGGCTTAAGAGACCTACCTCATCTGAAAACATTCCATGGATAGTTTTACCGAATTCGTCTCCCAAATGTTTTTTGTAGCGCTCATGTGTTGTATCCAGAAAACTTTGAACCGCTTCCTTATTGCATGGGTCAAAAAAGCCTCCGTAGTATTTAAAGTCCCCCACTGCCTCCTGGGTAAAAACCTCTATGCGATAAGAGCCTTCCGGCAGCTTACAGGTTAATAGATGAATCGGCCGATAGGTAAAAAAACGTTTGTGGTTATAGGCGGTTAAACCTGTCTGCTGATAAATTTCTTCTTCCTGCAGATTACCGATACAATCTTCCAAATCAATGGGATGTTTAAAATCATAGGTTCCGTCCGGTAACGCTTTTACCGCTTTTGCATAAAGTATTTCCCCAAAAGAAAGCCTTTCTCTAACCTCTTCTTCCCCTGCCGGCATAAATTGATAATGTTTTAAAATCATATGCTCCCCATCCGGGCAGCGCAGCATAACTTCGCCGCCGCTCATTCCGCTGGGATAAGGATATTCATCGTAAAGCCAATTTTCGATTCCTCTCTGCTTCGCCTTCTCACAGGCAAATAAGACCCTCTCAAACCACTCTTTGGATAGATATGGAACCTTTAATCCCTGTCTTGCACAAATAAAAGCCCCTCCGAGACCTTTTTCTTCCATTTCGGATATTTGGTGTTCTATTTCTTCTTCCTTCATATCACCGTTCCAAAACCAGAAAGGCTTGATTCGGTTTTTCGCCGGCGGATTTTTAAATTCCGTTTTAAAATTCATGTACCCTCTTCCTCCCGCAATTTCATTTTTATTATATATGATAAAGCCGGTTAACCTCTTTAATTAAATGAAGGCCGCCTGCTGCTTCCCATTCCTTTTCAAACAGGCTTTTGTATACCTTCATGAAGACACTCCTTTCACCCTCATACTAATAAAATTTTATAGGCTTTTACTGCATTTTGCAATAATCATTAAATTATTAAGCCCTTAATTTACGTTTCATTTTGTCTGGTAATGTGTTTATTCCAACCGCTTATATGTGTTTTATATAATAATACAATTATTTAACGATTTTTTATAGTAAATCATGTCTGATATAATATAAATTAGTCATATGAATGCAATTATTAGATAAATAAAATGTAATTATATATATTGATATTTCATATTAAATGATTTATTATAGATATAAATGAGGAAATAGAGGGTTATTAAATGAAAAAAATTATATCAGGTATTAGCTTAATATTTTTTAGTATTATTCTTTTTGGTATTTCTTATTTCCCAAGTAGTGATTATATTGTAAAACTCGGTTCATGGACTATCCCACCTGGAAAATTTATGTCTGCTGTTATAGCGACAGGAGGATTAATGCCCTTTATTACAGCGATATGTCTTTTCATTTGTGGTTTTATTTTGCTAATTTGGGGGACATTTGAAAAATAATATCAATGGAGGATAAAGCCAAATCATCCTTTTTAAAATGGTGTATGTATTGGATTTTTTTTACCTTATTCTATAATCTTTTTATCAAGTATAGAAGTTAGAGGATAGTTATTTAATTCCCTTTTCAGTATAATGCAGAAGAAAAGAGGGTAGTGTTTGAAATTCTAATGTTTTAATTAGGTTTATTTCTCGTTTCATTTATACCTTGATATTTCTATATTAAAATCAATCATTAAAAAAATAGCTATCCTCTTCCGCCAAAGTTTAGATAGCTATTTTTTATTCATACTGAATTGGTAATCAAATGACCAGTAATGGAATAACTTATTCTCAAACATGGACTGGTTTTGATAATTACAGGTCTTCAGTTGCCACTAAGTGTACATATAGTAGTACCTGCGTGGACTATATGGGATATTAGACCATACATAACCTGGGTTCAATACGATTACTTAGGTGCTTGGACAGTTGAAACTTATAATCCCATTACTGGGAATACAACATATTCAAACAGCAGTAAAACGGGCACTAACATAGTAAAGAGAGTAGGTAATAATGAAGCATGGTCTGCCACAAATACGGCTAAAAATGTTAATGCAACAAGCCCGCTACCTCCTACCGGGGTACCCAACGTTGACTGGCAATAATTTTTAGTATTTACGAGTATTGTAAACCGCTAAAGGAGTTCTCTGCCTTTAGCGGTTTGCTGATATTATACTTCAAATAATAAATCGCCGTAAGTAGGAACAGGCCATAAATTCTTATCAACGATTAATTCAAGTCCGTCAATAGGTGCTCTGAGGGATTCCATTGCAGGGAATACAACATTTCTGAAATACTTTGCCTGTTCGGCACCTTCTTTTTCCGCTGCCTCCGCAACATAGGACCGCAGGGCGCCAAGAGCTGCCTGGGCAGAAGCCAGAAGGGAAGAAGTTTCTTTTAATAATTCTTCCTGTACGCTTACGTCCGCATCCGGAACAGCTGTTTTAATGGAATTAATGGAGTCTGCTAAACCGGAAGCATATTTAATCACAGCCGGAACAAAGAGCTTGCCCGCCATTTCTATCATGGTTCTGGCTTCAATATTAATGGTCTTTGAATAAGTTTCATATTCAATTTCAGCACGGGAACGAAGTTCTGTTTCTGAATATACATTGTGCTTGCCGAATAATCTGACCGCTTTTTCAGACACCATGCTGGGAATCGCCTCTACCATGGATTTGATATTCGGCAGTCCTCTTTTTTCAGCCTCTGCAACCCATTCGTCGGAATATCCGTTTCCGTTGAATACGATTTTCTGATGTTCGGTTACCGTCTTCTTAATTAAATCATGGACTGCCAAATCAAAATTATCGGCTTTCTCCAATTCATCTGCAAAATCGCTTAAAACATCTGCTACAATTGTATTTAATGTGGTATTGGGACCGGCTATGGACATGGAAGAACCAAGCATTCTGAATTCGAATTTATTACCGGTAAATGCAAATGGCGACGTGCGGTTTCTGTCCGTAGCATCTTTTCTGAATCCAGGTATGGTATGCACCCCGATATTTAGCTTGCCGCCCTGTTTACTGCTGGTAGCTTCTCCGGTTTCAATGAGCTGTGTCAGTACATCGGCTAACTGCTCTCCAAGGAAAACGGAAATAATGGCCGGGGGTGCTTCATTTGCTCCCAATCTGTGGTCATTTCCGGGATTGGAGGCGGAAAGACGAAGAATATCCGCATGATCATCAACAGCCTTTAATATGACAGCCAGAAATAACAGAAACTGAACATTTTCGTGTGGTGTTTTGCCCGGGTCCAGAAGGTTTTTGCCCGTATCGGTAACCAAGGACCAGTTATTATGCTTTCCGGAACCGTTTACACCGGCAAACGGCTTTTCATGAAGCAGGCAGGCCAGACCATGGCGGTTGGCAACCTTCTTCATGGTTTCCATCACCAATTGGTTATGGTCGGTCGCAATATTGGCAGTAGCATAAATAGGAGCTAACTCATGCTGTGCGGGAGCCACTTCATTATGCTGGGTTTTTGCCAGGATACCAAGTTTCCAACATTCTTCATTCACTTCTTTCATAAAAGCAGAAATTCTTTCCTTCAGACATCCGAAATAATGATCCTCCATTTCCTGTCCTTTGGGAGGCATTGCACCGAAAAGCGTCCGTCCGCTGAAGATTAAGTCTTCTCTTTTTAAGTATTTTGATTTATCAACTATGAAATATTCCTGTTCCGGACCTACGGAACAGGATACGGCTTTCACATCCTTATGTCCGAATAACTTTAATATACGCACCGTCTGGTCACTAAGGGCTTCCATGGAACGAAGAAGAGGAGTTTTCTTATCCAGCGCTTCTCCCGTATAGGAACAGAAAGCGGTCGGAATACATAAAGTAACGCCTGCCGCGTCTTCTCTTAAAAATGCCGGTGAAGTACAATCCCAGGCCGTGTAGCCTCTTGCTTCAAAGGTAGCTCTTAGACCGCCGGACGGGAATGAAGAAGCATCCGGTTCGCCTTTTATTAACTCTTTGCCGGAGAACTCCATAATTATTTTGCCATCCGAGGTCGGGCTGATGAAGGAATCATGCTTTTCAGCGGTGATACCGGTCATAGGCTGGAACCAATGAGTAAAATGAGTTGCCCCCCTCTCAATTGCCCAGTCTTTCATCGCATTAGCGACTACATCTGCAACGGCAGGCTCCAAATCCTCACCGCTTTGGATTGTTTTTTTCAATGCGGCATAAGTCTTCTTTGGCAAACGTTCAATCATGGTTGCTTCGTTAAACACGTCAATACCAAAAATTTCTGTTAATCTTTCTGCCATAGTAATAAACTCCTTCCATACATTTTATATTGGTGATTACCTGTTTATTTTTCAATACAGCAAAAAAGCGTTCTCAAAAAGAATCATCGAGAACACCTTTGCCCTAACGAATATTTCGTCTAGAAATAAAATACCACTTTTTTAGTAAAAAGAAAAGCTTTTTTTTTAAAAAACTAGAATTTTTTTTAAGACCTTTTTGTTTTATTCCTTTTTAAGGAAAAAAACGGATATTTACTCAGGCAGTTATACAATTATTGTAAATTAAAGCCCGTCTGACAATTATCAATGGTAATGAATCTTGTTTTCATCAAATTTACTTTTTACGGACTCCAGGAATTCACATTTTAACGCCCAGTAATTTTCTTTTACAACCCACAGCCTTATGCCAATATTTATGGCACCGGGTTCCAGGCTATTCACAAATACCGATATTTCTTTATCTTTTAAGACTTTTTCATGATTTATAACGATATCCGTTAAAAGTTCTTTTACTTTTTTAATATTTTCCGAATAATCAATTAACACAGATATATCAAGCCTTCGTATGGGTTCATGGGTCACATTGATAATGTTGGTATTGGAAAGGGAACCGTTGGGCATTACCAGAAGCCGGTTATCGGCCGTTAACAGTTTAGTATAAAATATATCAATTGCAGTAACCGTACCTTCGTTCCCGCCGATAATAATATAGTCTCCTACCCGGAAGGGTTTTAATAATAAAATAAGGACTCCGCCGGCAAAATTGGACAGGCTTCCCTGCAGGGCCAGCCCGATGCTAAGTCCTGCGGAACCGATAATGGCGACAATCGGGGTACTGCCTATGCCGATAACTTCCGTTATGATAAATACCGCTAAAATGATATACATCACCGCACGGAGCACGGCAACTAAAAAGCCGGAAACACTGATTTCCATTTTGGTCCGTTTAAAATACTTGTCCAGCAGTCCGGTTAGAAAACGGATTAATTTTTTACCGGCCATCAAAATAATGATTGCAAATATCAGTCTCAGCCCTGTATCAATTACAGCCCTGTATCCGTTGTTAAAATAGTCACCTATAATATTACTGAGATTATTTGTTCCCGCCTCCAATACCGGAAAGCAGTGGTATAAAAATCGATTCATAACTTAATCCTTTCAAAATCAGCATGGACCCACCCATTATTCCAAATACCATTCATCTATGCCGGCACTTTCCGCATCCGGTGATTTCTCCGGCATATATTTCTTAAAGACTCTTTCCAGCAGCAGGGACCACAGCAGAATGCACAGTGCAGGTGTAATTAGAAACAACGGCAGTATGGCATAGGTTCCAAGGACAAACACAGCCGTAATAATAACCAGAAGTATGGTGGTAGGCAGATGTTTCATAGCCATAAATAATGCGGTTTTGAACAGCTGTTTGATTCCCATGCTGAACCTTGACAGCAGCGGAAAAATATAAATGGTTACACAAACTAACAAAAACAGCATCGCATTGAAGATGCTCATCAGAATAAATCCCTGATTACCGCTTAAACCGGAAGCGAATCTGCGGTCAAAAATTAATACCACAAATAACAATGTCAGCAAAATTCCTGATATAAGGCCGCTTTTAAAATTTGTCTTAAAAGAACGGAAAAATTCCCGGAACAGATATCCTCTTTCTCTCCGTATTACCTTTACTACCGCATAATATAACGAGGTTGTGGCCGGTCCGATTGTTACGATCGGAATACATAAAAGCAGCCATATGATACTGATGATTACCATATCTACCAGCTTGCCCAGGACTGTAAAAAAACCATTGTCCATATTAAAAAAATTACCCATCTGCGTAATCTCCTTTTTCTTATATATGTGAAGCAATCAGCTGTATACTGCCCTCCAGGCAGTAGTCTCCATACCCCGCCGGTAATATGAAGTGATCGCCTTTTACTATTTTTTCCCCGTCTATGGAACCTTCTCCTTCAATAACACTTAAAATGGTAAAAGGTTCGGATTGTTTAAACACCTGTTTACCGTCAACAGATAATTTCTTTACTGAATAGTATTGACAGGTTATTAATTTTTCTACCACGGCATGTTCCAGTTTTATTTCTTGTCTGTCCGTGCCCTTATCCGCATGGGGACAGCGAATTACGTCAATACTCTTATCAATGTGCAGTTCCCTGGGCTTCCCGCCCGACAGCCTGTCATAATCATAAAGCCGGTAAGTAATATCACTGTTCTGCTGGGTTTCCAGTATTACGGTTCCGCCCTTAATGGCATGTACCGTTCCGGGTTCAATTTGAAAAAAATCACCCTTCTTCACAGGCAGTACCCGGATTAATTCATTCCATCTGTGGTCCGCTATCATGGTTTTTAGTTCTTCTTTATCTTTCGCATTATGGCCGATAACAATTTTCCCGCCGGCTTCACAATCCAGGACATACCAACATTCCGTTTTGCCTAAAGAGCCTTTTTCATGCTGAGACGCATATTCGTCATTCGGATGAACCTGTATGCTTAAATCGGTCTTAGCATCAATAATCTTAACCAGCAGCGGAAAGGTATCGCCGTCTGCTCCGCCAAACAGCTCCCTGTGGTCCTTCCATAAGCCGCTTAGTTTCTCTCCTTTAAATTTCCCGCTCCTTATGGTACAGTCTCCATTGGCATGTGCACTGACTGCCCAGCATTCCCCCGTATTATCACTGGGTATGTCATAACCGAAATCCGTCTTAAGCCGATTGCCGCCCCAGATCATTTCTTTAAATACCGGTTCCAAAAATATTATGTCTTTCATTGCTGCCTCCTCAAGTATTTGAATAAACATGTTTTTATTTTATCATATTTTTACTCTATACAAAAGTGAAAATTATCTAAATTATTTATATCCTTTTTATCCGTAATAAATAAACATTCCTTCCGGTACCGAAGTCTTGAACAAGCTGGGGAGGGGCGGGACAAACGCAAGGCTGTTTCCTATTGAATGAAAAAGAGTTTGCAAAGCAAACTCTGTGCTGATGCGCTGTCACTTTAGTGACATCTTCCGTTGGCGCGTCATGTGCATCCCCGGAGGGTTTTTATCTCATAGGACGAACTTTCCTATGGGACAAAAAAAGGGGCCGTTACCAGCCCCTTCTTGCTTATTAATTCTATTCTTTTGTATTTAGCATCCCTATTAACATATTTGCCGCTTCCCCGCGTGTTAATTTATCATTTGGCCGGAATTCCTTGTCACTGTTGGCCGTAATAATGTTTAATCCGTTTGCCAGTGCGGTATAACCGTATAATTCTTCCGGTATCTGATCCTGATCCTTAAAGCCGGTATTATAAATATCCTTTAGCTTTGCTACGTTTTCATAGCCTAAAATCTGGATGGCAAACTTGGATACCGAAGCCCGTGTTATGGTGGAATCGTCATTCTTAATCTGGTATTTGCCGCTGTTATAATAGATATTGGCCAGATTTAAGAATTCGGTTAATTCCTTTGTGGTTATGGCATTACCCGGTTTGAATTCCCCGCCTTTAAATCCGATTCCGATATCTGCCAGAAGCAGGATGTTACGGCTGGAGCCGGTATCTTTAATATCACTGTAGCTATAGATATTTTCCTCCGCAACATATTCTTCCCCGTCATAATTTAACTGTTTCCCGGTAAACGGAGAAATGAAAGCCGGCCATATATCCGTTCTGTATACTAACCGTACTTTATAATCCACCGAATAATCATCCGAGCTTATTACGTTTTTCCCTGAGCTGTAGGAATGAATATTATTTATTTCGTATACAAGATGATAGCCGTCATTGGAAATATATGCCTTAAATGCGTCCGCCGCACTAATGCTGTTCTTAGGTGATTCAAAGGTTATATCATCATACCAGTTATAAGAGAAGGAATAAATTTTTCCGGTCACACCGTCTACCGCACCGTATATCCCGTTATAAGAGTAGTTGATTCCTTCATTTACCCTTTCATAATTATAATTATAACCGCCGTATACTTCCTTACCATCCTTATAAGCTATCACATAAGTTTCCCTGTTATCGGTTAATACGGATTTTTCAAACAAATCCGGTATCTGTTTCTTTATGAATTCTTCCAATATCTTCTGTCCCTGTTCGGAAGTGTAATTTACCTTAACGGTCTCCCATTCTTTTTCACTCATATTATAATAATCTTTGACACTTGCATTAAAGGAAACTATTTTACCGGTTATCGCATCCACTTCCGCACTTGCATAAGCACGGTAAATATCTCCGCTTTCTTTATTACTTTCCCTCGGATCGGACAAAGTGATGCTCCAGATATATTTCGTACCTTCACCAACACTGTAAAAACTGTTCCTTTTGTATAAATTAGCGGAAATGGATTTTAAGTTATCATCCAATAATAAGCTCTTATTCCCTGTTATTGCTTTAATCGCGTCTTCCCTGCTGATTAAGCCCTTTAATTCATCCAGCTTCAGGATTTCTTCTTCGGTCAGTTTCAGGCTGCCTTCACCGGCCGCAGAATCAGCGGCTGCTTCCTCCTTGTTTGCGGAAGTGCTGCCACTGTCTTCCCTGACTACCCATTCATTCTGTGTAGTATAAACCTCACCGGTTTGGGCGTCCACGGCTACATAGGAATTATCCGGCGAATAAACCAGAAAGGCTTTTACTTTTGTATTACCGTTTTTATCCGTTGTATATGCATTCTGATAGGTCAGCTTCATGGTAACTGTTTTACCTATTTTCTCCGCTGCCTCCTGCTTCGTGATTTTTGCAGCGGAAGAAGGAATCTCAACATTATATAACCATTCGGCACTAAAGGATACCACTTTGCCGGTTTCATAATTCACACCTACCGTTACCGTATTGTCAGGCATGGGAATCCCGTTTTCCACACGCTGGTACTGGTAAGTATACAATCCGCCGTAGTATCCCTGCGAAGGTGTACTTACATATTCAACCTTGTTATAAATATCCGGTGTTGTTTTTTTAATAAACTGGGCGGCAGTTTCCTTCAGCTCCGATTTCAGATACTTGGGTGCATAGCTGCCTTCGTTATTGTTTCTGGAATAATAATATAAAATATTTCCATTCTGATCGCTTCGTACGGTAATGCGTTTTGAATAATCCTCCGTAGACCAGTCCAATTTCCAGTAGGCTGAGGAACCACTGCTTTCCGTAATAAAATTATAGTTAAATACGGATAATTCATCCGGAATCGCAATTTTGGATTTCACCGCTTTAATAATACGTTCCAAATCCTCCGCCTTCGGTTCGCCGGTTACCGCTCCCCCTGTTGCCGGAATATCAACGGGAGCTGCAATTGCAATATCACCTGCAAAATCAACCCCTGCCGCATTTGCCGCAGCCGCCTTGTTAGCATATAATACCTCTGCCGCGGCATCGGTATTGCTTTCCGCACCATAAACCGCACCGGGTAAACAGGTCATGACCATGCAGCCGATCAAAATCATTGGTACTAATTTTTTTCGTAACATATTAATTCCTCCTTTTCTTCTTTAAGCACTCCGGAATATCATACGGAAATCGTCTCCTGTTTACCGTCTGTATTCCATTCCGGTCACACCCAGATTCTTTGCCTTCACGTATTAGACGATACAAAATATGGCATAGTTCCATTTATTTTCTAAATTTTATAAATTATTGAAATATTTTTATCCGTAATACTATTGCCTATTTTATTTATTTATATTAATATTAAATATTATGTTTTTGTCTCATAGATAAGTTCGTCTTATTAAGCTTTTAATAGCCAAAAAAGTATTGCTATAAGATATAGAAGGAGTTTTGAATGAATGAAAAAACAAAGGCCTTCCGAGCCGCATTTCCCCACACCATTCCTGTTTTTACGGGATATATCGTACTCGGTATGGCATATGGAATCCTCTTAAGCAGCAAAGGTTATTCCTTCCTGTGGTCCGCCCTAACAAGCCTTTTTATTTATGCCGGTTCCATGCAGTTCGTATCCATAAGTCTCCTGGCTGCGGGTTTCCACCCGTTATATGCCTGTCTTATGACACTGATGGTTAATGCCAGGCATTTATTTTACGGTATCTCCATGCTTTCTGAATTTCAGAGGACCGGAAAGAAAAAACCTTATTTAATCTTTGGATTAACCGACGAGACCTTCTCCATATTATGTTCCGCTAAAGCGCCTGCCGGAATTGACAAAGGCTGGTTTATGTTTTTTATTACCTTGCTGAACCAGATTTACTGGGTATGCGGGTCCGTCCTGGGCAGCGTCTTGGGCAGCATGATT
This sequence comes from Lachnoclostridium sp. UBA903, assembly GCA_002294045.1. Taxonomy (GTDB): domain Bacteria; phylum Bacillota; class Clostridia; order Lachnospirales; family Lachnospiraceae; genus Anaerocolumna. Next base: position 86,097 of record DBEP01000088.1, read on the forward strand.
CGTTTTAATACCCAGGGCATTGATTTTGCGCTGACCGCTCTGTTTGTAGTTATATTTATAAACCAGTGGAAATCCACCCCCAATCACATACCGGTACTGATAGGTCTTACCGCTTCCGTTTTATGCAGGATAGTTTTTGGTTCGTCTAATTTTATCATACCTGCCATGATTGCCATTCTTATATTGGTGACCGTTTTTCAAAATAAAATAGAATCGAGGAATACATAATGCCATTTACCATGACTCAGTCACTTGTATTTTTTGGACTCATCAGCCTGACTACCATATTTATCAGGTTCCTCCCTTTTGTTCTGTTTCCGGAAAACAAAAAAACACCCGGATACATCACCTATCTGGGCAGAGTTTTACCCTATACCATAATCGGCATGCTTGTTATATACTGCTTAAAGGACATTTCCTTTACCCAGGCTCCTTACGGTCTGCCTGAGGCAATCTCCATAGCGGCCATAATTGTACTCCATCTGAAGAAAGGCAATACATTCTTAAGCATAGGTGCTGGAACCGTTATTTATATGCTGCTGGTGCAGTTTATATTTTAGTAAGTTTATGTATAAATAAACCGCTTCTTAATTTCGGTTCAAACCAGGTCGATTTGGGAGGCATTAATTTACCCTCATCGGCTACGGCAAATAATTCCGAAATACTGGTGGGATACATGGAAAAAGCCACTGCCATATCTTCGTTAACCCTCTTTTCCAGCTCTTTAAGCCCCCTGATTCCGCCGATAAAATCAATCCTTTTATCGGTCCGCGGATCTCTGATTCCAAGTATCCCGCTTAATAAATAATCCTGCAGTATGGAAACATCCAGTGCCTTAACCGGGTCCGTATTATTTCTGATGTCTTCATGGGCAGTCAGCCTGTACCAGTTACCTGCCGCATACATACCGAAACATCCCTTTTTCTCCGGTGCATACCCACTCTTTCCTATTAATTCAATCTGAAAAGATTCGGATACCCGGCTTAAAAATTCATTTATCCCATAACCGTTGAAATCTTTTACCACCCGGTTATAGGGCATAATCATTAACTGGTCTTCCGGAAACAAAACGGAGAGAAAATAGTTAAATTCTTCCGAAGCATTACACCCAGGATTGGCTTTTCTCCTCTTTAAACCTACTTTTACGGCAGAAGCGGCCCTGTGATGTCCGTCTGCTATATAGATACTGTTAATCCCGGCAAAGGCCTTCCGGATACCGTCGATTTTATTTTCCTCCTGAATCATCCAGACATTGTGCGTAACTCCGTCCGGTGAGGTAAATCCGTATAAAACATTCTCTTTTTTTACTTCGCTTATAATTTCATTAATAATTTCGTGGGAACGGTATACTAAAAAAATAGGTCCGGTCTGGGCATTGCAGACGTCTACATGGCGTATCCGGTCCAGTTCTTTCTCTTCCCTGGTATTTTCATGTTTCTTAATAACATTGTTCAGATAATCATCAATGGAGGAACAGGCAACCAATCCGGTCTGGGCTCTTCTGTCCATAATCAGCTCATAAACGTAGTAGCACTCCTTGGTCTCCTTAATAAAAATACCGTCTGAAATCATTTTCTCCAAAATAGTTCCGGCCATATTGTAAACCCTGTCGTCATAAGGACCCACACTGCCGTCAAACTGTGTTTCAGCCCGGTCAATACACAGAAAGGAAAGAGGTTCCTTTCTTACTTCCTTTTCAGCTTCTTCCCGATCGTAAACATCATAAGGCAGGGCGGCTATCCTCTCTGCTTTATCCACGGCCGGCCTGATACACTGAAACGGTTTCACATCTGCCATATCATAATTCCTCCTAAGTTATAATACTGCTTAAATTTTAAGTCTGTTCCCATACTGCCGGATTTCAACCGGCAATCTCCTATATACCCATTATAATCCATAAACCTTAAAAAGCAAGTAAATCGTCTGCCAAATAACAGAATAAACCCAGGAAAAAATAATTCCAAGAGGAAGGCGGCCCCCGGAGGTAGTTGGGAGACTTTTGCATTGGGAAGGTTCCCTAATGACACTTAAACTCCAGAAATTACGCCGGGAGTGAAAACCGGTTCTGTCTGAGCGTTAGCGAGTTGGCCGGTTTTCACTCCGTCCTAAGTAATTTTTGGTGTTTATTAGCGTCATAGGGGTTCTTTCCTGCAAAAGCCTCCCAACTACCTCCGGAGGCCGCCTTCCTCCTGGAATTATTTTTCAAAATGTAAGCCAAATATTAAATTTGTAAAGGCAAACACCAATAAGTAAAGCTTATGTTAATTGTAACCGCAGCCTATTGATATCTCATTTCTTATATGATATTTATGAAGCATGCCATATATTTCTAGTACAGCATTGCATAATTTTCGCTTAATATCAGTGCCTGATATTTGCGACAAGGCAAGGCAGAGGAGGGAAGCGCAGCTGTTCTATGCTGACTGACGATAACGCAGCACTGGCGTAAATAGCGGGTGCTGAATTAAGTGATAATTGTGCAATGCTGTACTAAATACTGGGTATTCAGGAAATTCTGTTTCAGCCATGGATGGGAGGGGATTAGAAAAAAATAAAACTGTAAAACCGTATATTTACAACGTGATAAACAGGAAAAATACTTTTCGGATACCCTCAAAAAGGGTAAAAACTTCCAGTTAACAATTCATTATTGCCTCATTCAGGCAGATAGGAGTTCTCATGAATAAGATATTAAAAAGAATTATAGCAGGGACAGCCATAAGTGCCTTAGCATTAACAGCTTTTTTTATGGATTTACGTAAGGACGTTACCAGTATCGCGGCTGAAAGCCCGAAAGCAGCCGAAGCAGCGGTGACGGATGCGCCAAAATATGTGTTTTTATTTATCGGAGACGGGATGAGTTATCCTCAGATTCAGGCAGCAAGCGATTATCTGGGTGCCATGGGCCAGATCAGAAGCTCCGATATTTTGACCGGAAACAAATATTTGGATTTTATGAAATTCCCGGTTGCCGGGTCTGCCATTACTTATGATTCCACTTCCTTTTGCCCTGATTCTGCTTCCACCGCCACTTCTTTGTCAACCGGATATAAAACTTACAGCGGTATCATCAACATGGATGAGACCCAGACCATAGCTTATGAAACCATATCGGAAAAATTAAAAAAACAATTAGGCTATAAAATAGGTATTATATCAACCGTTAATTTAAACCATGCCACACCGGCCGCATTCTACGCCCATCAGCCTTCCAGAAATAATTATTACGCTATCGGCTTAGAAATGATTGAAAGTGATTTTGAATATTTCGCCGGAGGAGCTTTAAAAAATATAACCGGGGACGATAAAACGAAACCCCAGGAAAATCTTTATGCAGTGGCCGAAAAAAGCGGTTATAAGGTTATCAACACGCAGAATGAGGCCGAATTGCTTACGGCTGCGGACGGCAAAGCTATTATTATCGGCGAAACCCTTGCAGACAGCGATTCCCTATCTTATGCCAATGATGTGAAGGCAGGAGAATGGGAATTGAAAGACTATGTAAAGAAAGGTATTGAAGTGCTTGATAACGACAATGGCTTCTTTATGATGGTTGAAGGCGGTAAAATTGACTGGGCCTGTCATGCAAATGATGCCGGCTCCACCATTGCAGACACAATTGCCCTGGATGATGCAGTAGGTGAGGCAATCTCTTTTTATAACCGTCATCCCCTGGAAACTTTAATTATTGTAACAGGCGACCATGAAACAGGCGGATTAACCATCGGTTATGCCGGTACTGATTACGATACTTATTTAACAAATCTGTCCAACCAAAAATTATCCTATGCAAAATTTGATACGGATTATGTAAGCAAATATAAAGAAAACAATACATCTTTTGAAACAGTCTTAAAAGATATCAAAGAAAATTTCGGACTGCTGACATCAAACGACAGTCAGGCGTCGGAAAATCCTAAATTAGTTCTGACTTCTTATGAATATAATCTCTTAAAGACTGCCTATGACAAGACAATGGGCAGGAACAGTACCGAAAGAAGCCAGGAAGAATACATTCTGTACGGTTCTTATGAGCCCTTAACCGTAACCATTACCCACCTGCTGAATAATAAATCGGGTATCAGCTTCTCTTCCTATGCTCATACCGGCCTTCCGGTAGGCGTATTTGCCAAAGGAACGGGGGCAACTCTTTTTGAAGGCTATTATGATAATACGGAAATATATGATAATCTGGCTAATTTACTGAAAGTGAAATAACAGAAAGGATTACCGGGGAATAAAACCAATAAATACAGAAAGAAGGACCTGAAATTTTATGCCATATAAACAGCTTATGGAGCATTTTAACAGCTTTAGAAATAAAAAGTCCGGCTTTGATATACAATACAATTTACCGGTTTTGGTATGTCTTATTCTGATTGCCGCCCTCCTTATTCTTCCTACCGGTTATGAAGACGCCGTTATTTACCAGGGCACGGACCGGTGTCCGGTACAGATAATATCGGTAAATAACGATAATATTATTGATACCGGCTTGATTCGTTCCGGTGAACAGACCTGTCTGGTCCTGTTATTAGGCGGAAAATTCAAAGGGCAAAAGGCGGAGGCTTTTAATCTGCTGAACGGTTCCCTGGAATCGGACAAAATATTTACGGAAGGAGATAAAGCACTGGCAGTCATTAGCTATGACGGCAACCGGATAATTTCCGTAAACTTAATCGACCATTACCGCATTAATAAGGAAGCGGTTCTTGCCTTGGCATTTATATTATTTTTAATACTTATGGCCGGAAAGACCGGAATCCGGGCAGTTCTGGCATTTATTACTACGGTCCTGTTAATATGGAAGGTATTGGTTCCGGCTTATTTAAATGGCTACAATCCGATATATTTCGGTTTATTCATAACCGTATTATTAATAACAATTACCATTTCCATGGTATACGGTTTTAACCGGAAAACTTTATCGGCCGTTTCCGGTTCTTTCCTTGGTATTCTGGTGACCTGTATCCTTGGTATGATTTTTACCGGTGCCTTTAAAATCCACGGTGCAATCATGCCAAACTCGGAAAGTCTGCTTTACAGCGGATACCAGAATCTGAACCTTACTAAAATCTTTATGGCCAGTATTTTCATCGGTTCCTCCGGCGCCGTTATGGATCTTGCCGTAGATATAACCTCTGCGGTAAACGAGGTCATTGAAAAGAAACCGGATATTACCTGGAAGGAAGCCTGCAGCTCCGGAATGAACGTAGGCAGGGCTGCCATGGGAACTATGACTACAACCCTTCTTCTTGCCTATTCCGGCGGTTATATTTCTCTTCTCATGGTTTTCATGGCCCAGGGCACACCGGTCTTTAATATATTAAACTATAAATACATTTCAGCAGAAATCATAGAAACCATAGTCGGCAGTTTCGGCCTGGTAACAGTGGCACCATTTACAGCCCTGACAAGCGGTGTCCTGCTGACTTATAAAAAACAAAAAGCCCTTGAGGAAAACAGCGGCCCGGTCCCCTGCGAAGATAAGCAGTATACGGAATGACCGCCGATACGCAAAAGACCTAGTACAACGTTCTCTAAATAACTGGTCATTAGGCTGAGGATAAATCTTCGAGAGTGCTGGTTCACAAACGCAGGCGTAGTGGTGCTACGCCGAGTACGCCAAGGCTTGTGGGCCAGTGCTATCGGAGATTTAGACCAGCATAATGGTCCAGTTAATTTAAGAACTTAGAAAGCAAACCCCAATAATAACGTAAAGTAACCTCCAAATTCACTATAAAAGTGGAGATGAAGGTTGCTTTTTTGCTGAATATTTTAAAATAAGCTGAGCCAAAATAGGTTAACAAAAATTATTATTAAAGTATCCGGACCTTCAAAACCCCGTCAATTGAGTTTAACTTCTGTGCGGCGGCTTCCGATACATCTCCTTCAATATCAAGGACCGTATAAGCATAATCGCCCTTGCTTTTGTTGATCATGTTGGATATATTAATATTTTCCACTGAAAATAAACCGGTAAACTGGGTCAGCATATTAGGTATATTCTTATGGTTAATGGTTATACGTTTTCCGGAAACACAGATTCCCGCGTCACAATCCGGGTAATTAACGGAGTTTTTAATTATTCCGTGCTCCATATATTCCATAATTTCCTTTACTGCCATAACAGCGCAGTTATCTTCCGATTCTTCCGTGGAGGCACCCAGGTGGGGAATCGCAATGACACCCTCCATCCCTGCTGTCCTTGCATTGGGAAAATCAGTGACATAACATGCAACCTTACCGGATTTTAGGGCTTCTTCCATATCGTCATCATTTACCAGCAGGTCCCTGGCAAAATTAAGTATGGTGACACCGTCCTTCATCATGGCTATGGAATCTTTATTAATCATTTTTCTGGTGTCATCCAAAAGAGGCACATGAACGGTAATATAATCACAGCTCCGGTAGATTTCTTCCTTATCTTTAACATAGATAATATCCCTGGACAAATTCCAGGCATGCTTTACGGAAATAAAAGGGTCACATCCGTATACTTCCATTCCTAAACGTTTTGCCGCATTTGCAACTAAAACACCGATGGCACCAAGTCCGATTACGCCTAATTTCTTGCCTTCAATTTCCTTGCCGGCAAATTTGCCTTTCCCTTTTTCCACCAATTTTGCTATATTTTCATCATCTTTAACGTTCCGTACCCAGTTTATCCCTCCGATGATATTGCGGGAGGCCAGCATCAGACCTGCAATAACCAGTTCCTTAACACCGTTTGCGTTGGCTCCCGGCGTATTAAATACAACGATTCCTTTTTCAGCACATTTATCTATGGGGATATTATTAACACCGGCCCCGGCCCTTGCTATGGCTTTTAAGTTATGCGGCAATTCCATGTCCAGCATGGATGCGCTTCTTACCAGTACAGAATCCGCTTCTTCAATGGAATCCACCTTCTGATAGTTGCCGGTAAATAAATCCAGGCCAACTGCCGCGATGGGATTCAGACAATTATATTTCACCATAATGCTACTCCTTTATGTATTCCTGTATTATTTTGAGTTTTCTTCCTCAAATTTCTGCATAAATTCCACCAGTTTTTTAACACCTTCTGTCGGCATGGCATTATAAATACTTGCCCTCATACCGCCGACGGTTCTGTGTCCCTTTAAATTTTCAAACCCGGCAGCTTTTGCTTCTTTAACAAATTTGGCATCCAGTTCTTCACTGCCGGTTACAAAAGGTATATTCATTAAAGAACGGTCTTCTTTTACGACAGTCCCCTTGAATAATCTGCTTTGGTCCAGGAAATCATAAAGAATTCCGGCTTTTTGTTCATTAATTTCCTTCATGGCCGCAAGCCCGCCTAATTTCTTAAGCCATTTGAATACCTTGCCGCAGATATATATGCCATATGCCGGCGGCGTATTATATAAGGATTTATTATCAGCATGGGTTTTGTATTTTAACATGGTAGGTGTTCCGGACAGAGTATTTTCGGTAATCAAATCTTCACGGATAATCACTATAACCACACCGGCAGGCCCGACATTTTTCTGAACACCGCCGTAAATAAGCCCATATTTTGTAACATCTACAGGTTCCGATAAGAAACAGGAGGATACATCCGCAACCAGGGTCTTGCCCTTCGTGTCAGGAAGTTTTTTAAATTTAGTTCCGTAGATTGTATTATTCTCACAGATATAGACATAATCTGCATCTTCACTAATCGGAAGATCCGAGCAGTCCGGAATATAGGAAAAGGTTTTATCTGCTGATGACGCAACTGCATTGGCCTTGCCGTAGATTTGCGCTTCTTGGTATGCTTTTTTTGCCCATTGGCCGGTGATAATATAGTCTGCCACTTTGTTTTTCATCAGATTCATGGGAATCATGGCAAATTGCTGGGATGCACCGCCCTGTAAAAATAATACCTTGTAGTTGCCCGGTATATTCATTAAATCCCTTAAATCCTGTTCCGCTTCGTTAAGAATAGCCTCAAAAGCCTTGGAACGGTGGCTCATCTCCATGACAGACATTCCGGTGCCTCCGTAATCTAACATCTCATCTGCTGCTTCCTTTAATACCTCCTCAGGCAAAACAGCCGGACCTGCCGAAAAATTATAAACTCTACCCACTTTTATATCCTCCTTTAGTATGTTGAACAACTGTTTTTTGCTTGACCACTTTAATCAATTACATTATAAAACTTAGTTAAATTTTAGTCAATATCATATGGGAATAAAAAAACGGACATTGAAACAAAAAAATAATTCCATTCCGTTCAAAAGATATCCGTTACCGATTTGTTCTCCCTTGAACTTATATGAACCGTCTCTATTTTATTTCCGTTATTTTTTCAAATCAAGGTCCTCTTCCGTAAACACTTCCTCAATAGCCGCTCCCGGGGCTACCATGGGCCATACCTTATCGTCACTGGCAATCTGGCAATCCAGTACAACCGGTCTGTTCAGAACAATCGCTTCTTTTATAACAGGCTCGACTTCCTCTTTTTTCGTAATCCGGTAAGCCTTAGCTCCCATTGCCTCAGCCAGCTTAACAAAATCCACACTGTCATTTAATGTCGTATGGGAATATCTCTGTCCGTAAAACAGGGCCTGCCACTGTCTTACCATACCTAAAACATGATTATTAAATACGATTTGAACAATGGGTATATTGTATCGGACTGCTGTTGCTATCTCATTCATATTCATACGGAAACAGCCGTCTCCTGCTATATTGATTACCGTTTTATCCGGATTGCCGACCTTGGCCCCGATACAGGCTCCCAGGCCGTAGCCCATGGTTCCCAATCCCCCTGAAGTAATAAAGGTCCTCGGTTTTTTATATTTAAAAAACTGTGCCGACCACATCTGATGCTGCCCAACTTCCGTAGTTATGATGGCATCTCCGCCGGTTATTTCATATAATTTCTCAAGAATATAAGGACCTGTCAGTACATCGTTGTGGTATTTTAAGGGAAACTGCTTTTTTAAATCCATAACATGGCTGACCCATTCCTTATTATCATGCCGGTCCAGTTTTTCATTTAATATTGTTAATATTTCTTTTATATCGCCATTAATACAATGGTTTACAATCACATTTTTATTAATCTCAGCCGGATCGATATCAATCTGAAGGATTTTTGCATTTTTAGCAAATTTCTTTGTATTGCCGGTGACACGGTCACTGAATCTGGAACCGACGGCGATTAACAGGTCGCACTCCGTTACACTTAAATTGGCTGTTTTGGTTCCGTGCATTCCAAGCATGCCGGTATAATAAGGCTCCTCACCGCTGAATGCTCCTTTTCCCATTAAAGTATCGGTTACAGGAGCATCCACTTTATGAACAAATTCTTTTATTTCCTTGCCTGCGTCGGAAAGGACGGCACCGCCCCCGATAAAAATCATGGGCTTCTTTGCTTTCTTAATCATTTTTAAGGCAATTTCTATATCTTCTTTTGATATGGTATCCCTGCTTCCGTCATTCACAGAAATATCCGCCTTTTCATATTCCGCCTTATTGGCTGTTACGTCTTTGGCAATATCCACCAATACCGGACCGGGCCTTCCCGTCCGTGCTATTAAAAAGGCCCTTCTCAGGATATCCGCTAATTTGGCCACATCCTTTACAATAAAGTTATGCTTTGTAATCGGCATGGTAATACCCGCAATATCAACCTCCTGAAAGCTGTCTTTGCCGAGTAAATTCACCGTAACGTTACCGGTAATTGCAACCATCGGGACAGAATCCATATATGCAGTTGCAATACCCGTTACCAGATTCGTAGCACCCGGACCGCTGGTTGCCAGACAAACTCCTACCTTGCCCGTAGACCGGGCATAGCCGTCCGCAGCATGGGAAGCACCCTGTTCATGAGAGGTTAATATGTGGCGTATTTCATTCTGATGCCGGTATAATTCGTCATATATATTTAAGACCGATCCTCCCGGATAGCCAAATATGGTATCAACCCCCTGCTCCTTTAAACACTCAACTAATATCTGTGAACCTGTTAACTGCATTTTGCACCTCTTTCATAGAATACTATTTATCTTTTAGGTATCTCCAAGATAGCCCCCCGGTTCCCCGACGTTACCATTGCGGTGTATCTTGCCAGATAACCGGTTGTAATTTTAGGTTCCCTTGGCTGCCATTTTGCCCTTCTGGCCTTCAATTCTTCTTCGGAAACTGCAAAATCCAAAGTATTGGCATTAATATCAATACGGATTATATCTCCTTCTTCTACCAGGGCAATATTGCCTCCCACCGCCGCTTCCGGAGATACGTGGCCGATTACCGCCCCCCGGGAAGCACCGGAGAAACGGCCGTCGGTTATTAAAGCTACGGATGAGCCAAGCCCCATTCCCATAATGGCCGAAGTAGGGTTTAGCATCTCCCTCATGCCGGGACCCCCTTTGGGTCCTTCATAGCGGATAACGACTACGTCGCCGGATGCGATTTTGCCATCCATAATTGCTGCTATGGCATCATCTTCACAGTCAAACACCCTTGCAGGCCCCTCATGCTTCATCATCTCCGGAGCAACTGCGGAACGTTTTACCACGGCGGAGTCCGGTGCAAGATTTCCTTTTAAAACTGCAATTCCGCCCGTTTCACTGTATGGATTTTCAATTGGTCTTATGACGTCTTTGTCACGGTTTATGCAGCCTTCTATATTTTCCCTTACGGTTTTGCCCGTAGCAGTAATTAAATCCGTATACAACAGATTCTTTTTGTTTAATTCATTCATAACGGCATAAACGCCGCCTGCTTCGTTTAAATCTTCCATATAGGCGTGTCCTGCCGGCGCTAGATGGCACAAGTTGGGGGTTTTTGCACTGATTTCGTTGGCTATATCCAGATTTAACTCAATTCCGGCTTCATGGGCAATTGCCGGCAGATGGAGCATGCTGTTGGTGGAACAGCCCAATGCCATGTCGATTGTTAAGGCATTTAAAAAGGCTTTCTCCGTCATGATATCCCCCGGCTTTATGTTCTTTTCCAGTAATTCCATAATCTTCATCCCTGCATGCTTGGCCAAACGGATTCTGTCAGAATATACGGCAGGGATGGTACCGTTGCCCTGTAATCCCATACCCAGCGCTTCCGTCAGACAGTTCATACTGTTGGCCGTGTACATGCCGGAACAGGAACCGGCCGTAGGACATACCTTACATGCATATTCTTCAACATCTTCTTCGCTCATTTTACCGGCACTGTAAGCACCCACGGCTTCAAACATACTGGAAAGGCTGGTCTTTTCACCACGGACCCTGCCGGCAAGCATGGGACCGCCGCTGACAAATATGGTGGGAATATTAATACGTGCTGCCGCCATCAAAAGTCCCGGCACATTTTTATCACAATTCGGAACCATCACCAGAGCATCAAATCCATGGGCTATTGCCATTGCCTCCGTGGAATCCGCAATTAAATCTCTTGTTACCAGGGAATACTTCATTCCGGTATGTCCCATTGCTATACCGTCACACACGGCGATAGCGGGAAAAACCACGGGTGTACCTCCTGCCATTGCAACACCTAACTTAACGGCTTCAACAATTTTGTCCAGATTCATATGGCCCGGTACTATTTCATTATAGGAATTTACAATGCCTATCAATGGTTTATGTAATTCCTCACTGGTCATTCCCAGGGCGCTAAAAAGTGCTCTGTGGGGAGCCTGCTGAACTCCTTTTTTTACTGCATCACTCTTCATATCCATACCACCTTTTTCCATAGAATTATATTAAAATGACTGTCCCGCCGCCTCGGCTTCCGTTTAACCGGGCTAAAGGCCGGATAGTTGCGAATTTTATTACATTTATCATGTATAATATTACGGGTTCTGTATATAATAACTTATTTTTTATAAAAAATCAATTGATATTTTATAATGTGGGCCTGTGCAAAATTAATCATAGTATACCCCAAAGCAGGGCATTCAGAACGGCGCAATGATTTTTTAAACACATTCTTGCACCGTTTTTGCCTTATGGGTTACAAAACCGGTTAATGGTATATATAGCTTAGTATCTGGAATACAGTTCTACGATTTTTAAAAGAATCCCGGTAACCTTTTCCATGGACTGAATCGGGATATATTCGTATCTTCCGTGGAAGTTATGCCCGCCGGTACACAAATTGGGACACGGAAGATTCATATAGGATAATTTGGCACCATCCGTACCGCCCCGGATCGGAACTACAATAGGCGTAATGCCCATTTCATCCATGGCTTTCCTTGCGTTATTGATTAAATGGATATGGGGTTCAATCATTTCCTTCATATTATAATAGGAATCCTTTATATCCGTCTTAAAAGTTCCTGCCCCATATTTATCATTGAGATAGCCGGCAATTTTTTGGAACCGTTCTTTCTTTTCTTCGAATTTTACCCTGTCGTGATCACGGATAATATAAGAAGCTTTTGCCAAGTCTACAGAGCCTTCCAGTGTGGACAGCATATAAAACCCTTCATACCCTTCCGTATACATAGGGTTCTGCTGTACCGGCAGCATGTTCTGGAATTCCATGGCAAGCAGTAAGGCGTTAACCATCTTATCCTTGGCCGAACCCGGATGTATGCTGGTTCCCTGAATGGTTAGTTTTGCGGCGGCGGCGTTAAAATTTTCATATTCAATTTCACCCAGTTCCCCACCGTCAACGGTATAAGCGAAATCAGCCCCGAAACCTTTAACGTCAAAAAAATCAACTCCCCTTCCGACTTCTTCATCAGGAGTAAAACCTATCTGAATGGTTCCATGTTCAATTTCAGGATGGGTGAGCAGGGTTTCTGCCATAACCATGATTTCCGCAATACCTGCCTTGTCATCGGCGCCCAGTAAGGTGGTTCCGTCCGTAACAATTAAGTCCTGTCCGATATAATTGCACAGGCTGGGATACTGGGAGGTTTCAAGTGTTATTTTTAATTCTTCATTCAATACGATATCTTTGCCGTCATAATTGGAAATAATTCTGGGTTTCACATCTTTTCCGCTGATTGCGCAGGAAGTATCCATATGGGCTATAAAACCCAGCGCCGGCAATTTTTTCTTAACAGTGGACGGTATGGTCCCGTAAACATAACCATGGTCATCCGTCCTTACGTTACCGGCTCCTATTTCCTTCAGCTCCTCCACCAGAACCTTAGCCAGATTTTTTTGTTTTTCCGTACTTGGGACCGTATCCATATCCTCTAAGGACTGGGTATCAATTTTAACATATTTCAGAAATCTTTCCGTAACCGTTTTCATAATAACCTCTTTTCCGTATAATCCTTTTTTATAGAATTACCATTATATTAATAAATTGATTGATTGAAATGATTTGATATTACCTGATTTTTCGAACATGCTCCGGTAGTCCAAAAAGTTTGTAATCGCCAGAATAAATACAGTTATTATTATGACATGTTTTTAATCTTTTTACAAATATAAATGTATAATTTACCCTAAAAGCATAAGTTATATCAATGCCTTAATTCTTTGCACCTTTTTTTTATTTTAGCAATTTACATGCCGGGATAAAAATCTCCGATATTTGCTTTATCAATACATTTATCCTAAAAAAACAGATGGATGAATTTGTGTTTTCATCCCATCTGTTTTTTTATCCTGTATCTTTATCCGGCGGAGCATTGCTAGAGCGTGTTTGAAAAATCATTGCGCCGTTCTGAAGGCCCCACTTTGCGGTATACTGNNCACCACTACGCTCCCAAAATCGTTCCTTGTCTCCCATAAATTGGAGCATCCAGTCCGGCACAAGCATTTTTCAAACACGCTCTAGAAATCACAGCCTCCCTGACTGCTGCCCGGGTTGTCCATAGTCATCTCACCGGTATACGAATTACGGTTTTCATCCTGGCAATATTGCATTTCCGTGGATCGGACAAATAGATTTCATGGTGGCGGCGATTATCGTTAATATCGTTTTTCAGATTTTGGCTAAGGATATATTGTTCCAATTTTAAGATAGTTTCCGGTTCCTCGTCAAATGGTCCTATATGCATACACTGAACACATAATCCCTCTTTCCATGTCTCAAACCTGGCTGCGCCGGTATCAAGCTGTTTTTTACGCATTACCTCGTCACAGGCCCATAAAAAAATATCCCGGGTCACGAACTCGGGCTGCCGTATCATGGATATCCAGCAGAATTTATCTTTATCCGGATAACGGAACCTTTCCTTTTTGTCTTCCGTCCACCATAAGCCTTCCAGGGGAGGAACCACATATTCAAAATACCCGGGCGGTTTGGCTTTCCCCTGCTTACTCATCTTTATGGTAAAAGAAAGGGCATAGAGCAATTCCACCGCCTTGCTGTATTCCCCGTTTTCCTCATTGGGATTGCCTTTTCCGGTAACCATAATGAAATTCATGGAAGGTACGTCAATTGTCATAGGGTCTGTTTTGGGCAGATACATATCTTTATATTGTTTTTTGTAATCCATCTTTTCCATAAAATATTCCTCCTCTATTCCACCGGAATGACAATTTCCGTAATATATTTATCCGGGTTACCTTTAAATATCATTCCGGGCCCTTTATGATAAATTTCCCTGGATGGAAGCTTACAGGGCAGTTCCTTCTCCTTTGCATAATCCAGCAGGGCTTTATATGCCAGATTAATGGTTTCATAACTTCCCGTATGGATTGTGGTAATTGCGGAAATATGCGGCAACTGTTTTGCCGTTATGCCATTTGCGGATACCGGCCCCCTGGTCGGTACACAAAGCTCAATATCCGCTGTCTCCTTATATTCCGCATCATGGTAACAATTAAAGGGGGCACCGGCCGCCTTGTCTTTTACCGCTTTATAAAGAGTTCCCACGTATTTTCCTACGTCAGCGTACTTTCCCTTAAAACGGATACTCGCTACTGTTACAGGTTCTAATTCTTTTCTTACAATATCATAATTCATAACGTTTACCTCCTTATTATTCTCAGGAAGGAGATAATGATTAATCTGTTCAATCAGTGCTTTTTCCTGTTTTATCCTCCTTTCTATAAACGCTTTCTTCTCAGCCAGGTAATAGGATAAATCTTCCTTATTTTCATACCGGCTCAGGACATCTTTTATTTCAGATATGGAAAAGTCCAGGTTTCTTAAAAATAAAATAAGCCTGGCCTTATCAAAATCCCTGTCGTCATAAAGGCGGTAATCATTTTCTCCCCGGTTGGAAGGTACTAAAAGACCCTGTTCATCATAATAGCGCAAGGCTTTCACCGTTAAGTTTGTAATCTTGGAAAATTCACCGATTTTGTACATAGCCATCTCCTTGTAAATCCAGTATAAACCCTCCCCTGCGGCGGAAGGTCAAGCCGGAATTTATTATTTGTACACGCAAAGGAAACATAAAAGAAAGCATAAAACTTTTTCCTGGCATCCTAACCTTCAAACTAAAAAAAGCACAACCCACGAAAACTCCAGTCTTCCATGAATTGCGCCATATAAATATCCGAACACAGTTACACTCTCTTTAAGTAATCCCCTGTCCTGGTGTCAATACTGATTTTGTCTCCCTGCTCAACAAATAAGGGAACATAAACCGTTGCACCTGTTTCAACCTTGGCAGGCTTTGTTGCGCCCTGAGCCGTATCGCCTTTAAAGCCCGGTTCCGTATCCGTAATTACTAATTCCACAAATAACGGCGGTTCAATAGCAAATACCTGACTATTATGGGAAAGCATCTTAACCATTTCATTCTCTTTTACAAATTTTAAGGAATCACCAATTGCATCTTCATTTAATGCAAATTGGTCATAGGTATTAACATCCATAAAGTGATATAAGTCGCCGTCTTTATATAAATATTGCATATCGGAACGTTCTATATGAGCCTGAGGACATTTTTCGGTAGGTCTGAAAGTCCTTTCAATGACACCGCCGTTCTTGATATTTCTTAATTTTGTTCTTACGAAAGCCGCACCTTTACCAGGTTTTACATGCTGGAATTCAATAACCTGATATATATTATTTTCCAATTCGATTGTTAAGCCATTTCTAAAATCGCCTGCTGATATCATATATGATATTTTCCTCCTTAAATTAACTACTCTATAGTTTATAATATCCGACAAGTTTTTTCAACTATTTTTTATTAAAGTGATAAAATATATGTTACAGTTCAGCCTTACGGCTAAACTGCAAAATTTACCGGGAAGTATCTTTATACCCGGACCTTATTCCGTTTAAACCCACTCATTTGCTTGCAGCATGCGAATCATTGCATCCACTGCCAGAACATAACCGTCAAGTCCCAGGCCGACTATCTGGCCGGTACATACGGGAGCGGTCACCGACACATTCCTGAATTCCTCCCTCTTATGAACGTTGGAAATATGTACCTCTATTTTAGGCATATCCATGGCTGCCAGTGCGTCCCTTACCGCATAGCTGTAGTGGGTAAATGCCCCCGGATTTATTATAATACCCTCGGTCCCGTCAAAATATGCTTCCTGGATCCGGTTAATTATTTCACCTTCCCCATTACTTTGAAATGTGTCAATGGTAATATTCTCTTTTTCGGCCTTCTCCTTAAGCAGGGACAGCAGGTATTTAAAATCCTGGTTTCCATAAACGGATTTTTCCCGGATACCTAAAAAGTTAAGATTAGGTCCGTTAATTACTAATAATTTCATGGGTTAACTCCTGTTCTTCTTATAATTTCGTCTATTATATCATCAAACTTCCTGCCGTCCGTCGTAACGGTAATATGTGCGGCAGCTTCATATATGGGTGTCCGGAACTTCAGCAGAGCATCCGTCTTTTCTTCTGCCTGCTCACCGGACAGCAAGGGTCTTGTGGTATCACCGGCTAAACGTTTCCTGATTGTTTCCCTGGAGGCCTTAAGATAAACGACTTGTCCCAGCTGCCGCAGCAGCCCTGCATTCTCCTCCTTCACCGGAAGTCCTCCGCCTACGGACAGAACCGTATCTGTCAGCCTTCCGATTAATCCTTTAATTGTATTGGTTTCCAGCTTTCGGAAAAATTCCTCTCCCTCTTCGGCGAATATGCTGCTGATAGATTTTTTACACCCTTCCTCAATTATCCGGTCGGTATCGGAAAATCGAAAAGCAAGTCTTTCTGCCAGCCGCATTCCCACACTGGTTTTACCGCATCCCATAAAGCCGATTAATATTATATTATCCATGAGTTCCTCTTTCCGAATTTCGTAATTTAACGTTTGCAGTCCGGCACAACCGGCAGTCAGTATTATAAATCACCGCTTGTCGTTATATTTTCTTCTGTAAAAATAAAGAACGATTCTTTCCATGTAACGTTTTGCTATTATCTGTATTTCTTTTTCAGGCCCAATAGGTTTTACAAAAAAGTTTTTAATACTTGCACGATTCGCACCGTATATATCCGTAAATAACTGGTCGCCGATAAAAACAGCAGCAGACACTGTTATTTTCATTGTGGCTATGGCTTTGTAATAACCTTTTGTAGATGGTTTATTGGCTTTGTAAATATAATTAACCTGGATATCCCTGTTAAACCGCTTGACCCTTTCTTCGCTGTTGTTGGATATCAGGCAGATTTGGAAACCGGTTTGTTTTAAATTTGTCATAAGTTCAATTGTTCTTGCATCCGCATCCGCTCCGTGTTCAACCAAGGTATTGTCAACATCAAAAAGCAACCCCCGGTATCCTTGTCCGTAGAGTGCTTTATAATCAATGACATAGGCGGAATCCGCACATTCGTCTGGATAAAGTTTTTGGAACATTCCATACCTCCGGATTATGGTATCACCATCTCTGAATCATTTCTGTATCATATTATAGCAAAACCTCCATGAATTTGGCAAGGGGATGGAAAATAAATTAATCTCGTGTTACAATATGCGTAATTATAAAAAAAAATATACTAAAATTGCTCTGAAAACTTGGTGAACCCGGGTATTTCATGAGCAATACAGCAGGAGGTATTATGTCTGTCCAAATATTAAAAAACAAAGAACTAACTCTTACAATCAACAGCCTTGGTGCGGAGCTTACCGGAATAACCGACCATACTGCAAACAGGGAGTATTTATGGAATGGAAATCCCGCCTTTTGGAAACGCCGTTCGCCGGTTCTCTTTCCCATTGTGGGAAGTCTTAAAAACCAAAGTTACCGTTACAATGGGAAAGTATATACGTTACCCCAGCATGGCTTTGCCAGAGATCTGGAGTTTAAACTGCTGCGTTATACAGATTCCGAAATCTGGTACCGTCTTGACCGGACCGAAGAAACCAGGAAAGTATATCCTTTCGAATTTGCTTTGGAAGCCGGTTACCGGCTGACAGACAGAAGGATTACCGTTATGTGGAAAGTGATAAACCTGGGCACTGACGACATGTTTTTTTCTATCGGCGGCCATCCGGCTTTTTTGTGTGCTCTTAAGGAAGACCGGCAGCAAAGTGATTATTATATTGCATTTGACAAAAATGCGCCGGTTCATTATCTTTTGGTTAACGAAAAAGGACTGGCGGTTAAAAAACCTTTTGAAGAACAGGCTGTGCTCCATACGGATAACGGTTTTCTTAAAATTGACCCCCGCCTTTTTGACCGGGACGCCCTCATTATAGAAAATGACCAGTTTCACAGGGTTTCTCTGGCCGATTCCGAAAAAAAGCCCTATGTTACGGTTGAATTTGATGCTCCTTTATTCGGCCTGTGGTCACCGGCAGGAAAAAATGCTCCTTTCATCTGCATTGAACCCTGGTACGGACGCTGTGACAGCAGTGACTTTAACGGAAGCTTTGAAGAAAAAGAATGGGGAAATCATCTTAAAGCCGGCAAACAATTTGAAACGGCATATACTATAGATATAGCATAGAAAGGGTGTGATTCCGTGAAAAAACCAATTATAGGCCTGACTCCCCAGTACGATTATGAAAAAAACAGGGTATGGATTGGACCGAATTATCTGGAAGCCATCCGTACAGCCGGCGGCGTACCCATTTTACTGCCTTTACAGGCTGAAGAAGATGAACTGAAAGTGGCAGCCGACATATGTGACGGATTTATGTATACCGGAGGGCCTGATATTGACCCTTTCCGCTTTGGCGAAGAGACTATCAGACAATGCGGAGTTGTTGTCCCGGAAAGAGATGCTATGGAGGAAGCTTTATTCCAAATAGCGATGGAATCCGGTAAACCCATTCTGGGAATCTGCCGGGGTATCCAGGTCCTGAACGTGTTTTTGGGCGGCACTTTATATCAGGATATTGCTGCCCAATATTCTTCCGATTTGCCCCTGGCCCACTCCCAGCAGTCCGGCAATTCCGTCCTGACCCATAGTGTAAGTATTAAGGAAGGAACCCTCCTGTCCCGTATTTTATCAAAGGATATTATTAAGGTAAACAGCTTTCACCACCAGTCAGTCAAGGATCTGGCCCCTTCCTTGGAGGCGGCCGGGTTTTCTGCGGATTCCCTGATTGAAGCCGTATATCTCCCGGGACATAAATTCTTTCTGGGAGTACAATGGCATCCCGAACATTTATTCCGTACCAATGATGATGCCTTAAAAATATTCAAGGCATTTGCCAATGCTTGTATATAATAGGCGGGACAAAGGCAGCCCTCAGCTGTATCCGGAGGCTGCCTATATTTTACGCCATGCCTTTTATCTTTTTCCTCTGCTATACTGCTTTACAGAGCTATTTCTTTCTCTTTTACCGGTATTACTATTACCTGAACTCCTTTTCTGGCCCTTTACACTGCCGGTTCTGTTTTGCCTTCCCTTTTGCTTGCGGTTTTTCGTTCCGCCTTTTTCTCCCTGTGTCGGGGCAGTTGATTTCGTCCTGCTGCCGGGGCTGTTTCCGGTGTGTTTTGTACTCTTTTGGTTGATATCCTTCCTCTTATCCGGTCCGCTGCCGGAAAAACTTCCGTTATTTTTCGGGCGGATCAGGCATTTTTTATCATACCCGATTAAATCTGTACGGCGCGCCAGAGTCAGAGCCTCCGCTACCAGCTCGTAATTCTTCGGGTTGCGGTATTGGATTAAGGCCCTCTGCATTGCTTTCTCATGGGATGTCTTAGGTACATATACCGGCTGCATGGTTCTTGGGTCCAGACCTGTGTAATACATGCAGGTAGATATGGTGGAAGGAGTAGGATAAAAATCCTGTACCTGCTCCGGCATATATCCCAAATCCCTTAAATATTCCGCAAGAGCAACGGCTTCCTTAATGGTTGAGCCAGGATGGGAGGACATAAGATAAGGCACTACGAATTGGTTTTTGCCTAATTTTTCATTGGCCCTTTTATACCTTCTTATAAATTCTTCATAAACGGAGTTCTTTGGCTTTCCCATCCTTTCAAGTACTTTGTCGCTGATATGCTCGGGTGCCACCTTTAGCTGTCCGCTGATATGATGCTCACAGAGCTCATTCATAAAGGTATCGTCCCTGTCATGAACCAGATAGTCAAAGCGGATTCCGGAACGAATGAATACTTTCTTTACATTGGGCAGACTGCGTAATTTCCTCAAAAGAGACAGGTAATCACCGTGATCAATCTTAAGATTTTTGCAGGGTACGGGAAACAGGCACTGCTTACTGACACAGGCTCCCTTGGTATTCTGCTTCTCACAGGCCGCATGCCTGAAATTTGCCGTGGGCCCTCCCACATCATTAATATATCCTTTAAAATCCTTATCCCATATCAGATTACCGGCCTCTGCCATTATGGACTCATGACTTCTGGTCTGTACAATCCTTCCCTGGTGAAAAGTCAGGGCACAGAAGCTGCATCCTCCGAAGCATCCCCTGCTGCTGGTCAGACTGAACTTTAATTCTTCGATGGCAGGAATCCCTCCCAAAGGGATATAAGAAGGGTGATAGTCCCTCATAAAAGGCAGGGCATATACCCGGTCCATTTCCGACTGGTTCAGGGGTTTTGCAGGCGGATTCTGTATCACATATTCCCTGTCTTTATATTTTTCAATTAATCTTCTTCCGGAATAGGGGTCCGTATTGGTATACTGGATATAAAAGCTTTTGGCAAATAATTCCTTTCTGTTTGCAATATCCGGAAAACCGGGCAATGTAACGCCGTCATATACGGAAGTCAAATCTCTTGCCTTATAAACCGTACCGTCAATAAAGGTAATATCCTTAACTTCTATACCGCTGTCTAAAGCTTCGGCAATCTCTACTATGGAACGTTCTCCCATGCCGTAAGAAATAATATCTGCCTGGGAATCCAGCAGAATGGAGCGTTTTACCGTATTACTCCAGTAATCATAATGTCCCAGCCTTCTTAAGCTGGCTTCGATACCGCCGATTATAACCGGTATATTTTTATATACCTTCCGGATAAGATTACAGTATACAATGGTAGCCCTATCCGGTCTCTTTCCCATGACCCCGCCCGGCGAATAGGCGTCCTGGGCTCTTCTTTTTTTTGCAACCGTATAATGATTCACCATGGTATCCATATTGCCGCCGCTGACTAAGAATCCCAGCCTCGGAATACCAAGAATCCCGATACTTTCACTGTTCTTCCAGTCCGGCTGCGCTATAATACCCACCTTATAACCATGGCTTTCCAATACCCTGCTGATAACGGCAGGCCCAAAGGAATGATGGTCAACATAAGCATCCCCAATGACAAAAACAAAATCACATTGGTCCCAACCTCTTTTTTCCATATCTTCTATGCAAATTGGTAAAAAATCTTTCTTCATAGTATTATGTTACCAAACCGGCCGTATCATCTACTGGTATGGAAAACAGTATTCCTTTCCCTTGGGTCGTAAGACCTGCCGCTTTATTGACACATTCCATAATTTTTGCTTTATTTTCCCGCTTTGCTAAAATCAGTATTAGTTCTCTTTCAGGCTGAATAGAAATTTCTAAAAACTTAGATGCATTCTGATTTCCGATTCCATGGGCATGAACGATAGTTCCGCCGGAAGCTCCGGCAGTCCTGGCTGCCTCCACAGCCTGCTCTGAAAATCCCTGGGATACTATTATAACAATTAATTCATATAACCTTTCCGGCTTCATTGGCTTCTCCTTTTTTACGAATTCCTTATTCTCTAAATTCCCAATTATCTGGTTTTTATCCAGATTGGCCAGTATACTGCTCATACATGACAATGGTACCGTAAAAGCAACTCCTTTTCCAGGCTGTTGGAAATGCAATACATCATATAATAGCCGTAATATGCTTTCAACTTGGGTTTCAGCTATGATACTGGCTATTATATTCTTCCTTGTCTCACCTAACCCAAGATAATCAAGCATTTCCGAACTTGCAGTCCCTTTTCCGTGGGTAACCAAATGAAAAGGAATATGCTGTTCCAAATACATATCGGTCAACTGCTTTTCATAACCGCAATCTATGATAGTAATCAAAACTTTCATTCTTACTGTACTAGGATTATTATTATCCATAATAGCTCCTTTCAAATTTCTTAAATATTCTTTTCTTCAGCAGATACCGTATCTGAATCAAAAATTAATTCATCCGTAAATTCGCTGTCCTCTATATCAAAATATATAAAACCGTCGCTGATAGATTCATCCATATTTTCCGGTACCGGCTTCGAACGCAGACGGATTCTATATAGAATTCCCAATCCCTGAATGGTTATGAGCGGAGTCATCGCAACCATGGCCACAATCCCAAAGGCGTCCATTAATATGTTGCCGTTTACCGCATCGCAGGCACCCATCGCCATCGGAAGCAGGAAAGTTGCAGTCATAGGCCCTGATGCGACCCCGCCGGAATCAAAGGCCACGGAGGTAAAAATAGGTGGTACAAAAAATGTCATAACCAGAGAAAGCAGGTACCCAGGTATAATCAGATACCAGATTGAAAGTCCGGTAGATACCCGTAACATCGCCAGTCCGACGGATATCCCCACTCCAATGGAAAGACTTAACTTCATAGCTTTTCCGGTTATCATTCCCTCTGAAATGTCTTCAACCTGCTTATTCAATACATGGACAGCCGGTTCGGCCGCAACAATAACAAATCCGATCAGCATTCCCAAAGGAATCAGTAACCACCGGAACGGACCGCTGATTATCTGGCTTCCGATAAAATAACCGGCCGGCATAAAGCCTACGTTAACACCCGTCAGAAATAAAACCAAACCTACGTAGGTGTATAACATACCGATTCCCATCTTAATAAGCTGTTTCTTGGGCAGCTTTAATGCAAAAATCTGAAATATAATAAAAAACACCAAAATCGGAAAAAGGGCTATGGCTACTTCTTCCATATATTCAGGTAAATTATGCCAAAACTCATTTAAAATATATAAAATATTATTACTGTCCGATACGGTAATGGCGGTATAATCAGAACCGGAAGGACGGTAAAAAAGTCCAAGCAATAAAACAGCAAGTATAGGACCCACAGAGCAAAGAGCAACCAATCCAAAGCTGTCCTCCTGTGACGTTTTATCACTCCGTACAGCCGCCATGCCAATACCAAGGGCCATTATAAAGGGTACTGTAATGGGACCGGTAGTCACTCCGCCGGAATCAAAGGCCACCGCAATAAAATTGGAAGGGGTAAAGGCCGCTAACAGAAAAACGATACAGTACAACCCAATCAATATGTAGGACAGTTTTATCTGCAGCAAGGTCCTTAAAAAAGCAACAACCAGAAAAATTCCGACACCTATGGCAACCGCCCAGATTAATACGGGATCCGGGACGCCGGGCGTCTGCCGGGCCAATACCTGCAAATCCGGCTCAGCTATGGTAATCATCACTCCCATTAAGAATGTAACAGGTATCAAAAGCCATATTTTTCGTGTCTGGGTTAAGTAAGAGCCTATTTTTTCTCCCATTATCATCATGGACACATCCGCTCCTAAAGTAAACAGCCCCATACCCATTACCAGTAAAACAGCTCCAAAAATAAACATGAGTAAGGTGCCCGACGGCATTGGAACAATTGTAAGATGCAGAATAAGAACCAATATTGTAATGGGCAGGACAGAAGACAAAGATTCTTTGATTTTTGAAATAAAGTTTTGATTCATGTAACACCGCCTTTTAATCATTTTGTTAATAGGTTACATTGCGGGTATTGCATAGATTGCCTGCTCTTCCAATTAAGTGCCGGATATCGGTTACACTCTTTTATAACACTTGTCATTTTGAATGCTTTTCTACAAGATGCCGGTTAACGTTACGTTAACGCCTCTCAGATGCAGTAAATTGGGATCGTTTACCTTTGATAAATCTATGATATTCATAAGCTGTTAGGCTTCTAATTTTAAATGAGGTCTCTAACAATTTTACATACATAGCATAGCTGAAATAATTGATTATTTAATGAAAAATTAGAAGTTACCTGATAAATAAAACAATTTATGTTACAGTTGTAATAACGATATTTTAAAGGCAATTTAATTAAAAACGATTGATTACAGGAAAATCTTTTCTGTTTGTCCTCCTTTCCATTTTATTCTATAATATTTTTTTTAGGTAATCAACAACTAATGATACATTTTATTAATATTTTATATTTTACAATTCATTTAATTAAAACTTTGCACATCTAAGAGAGCCTGTGCATCTTGAAAATTCAATATTATTTGACAATTAAAAAGCATGAGGCCTTCGTTTCTGGTATAATTGAATTGACTAGAAACAATCATAATCAAACCGGAGGCTCATGCTATGGAAAGTATTACTGTTTATTGGTTCCTAAACTCCTGCCACATCAACTGGATGCACTTTACCGGCATGATACCAGCGCTTACCGATAATCGGGTAAAATATTGATTATTGACGATACCATGTTCAAATCCGGTTCAAAGAATGTGCGAAGTTTCAGTTACTTAATATAAGGCTCCTCATTGGAAAAATCCAGCTCAACCTTAGACAGGTACCACGATTTTCCATCATCCTTATTTCCCTGATAAAATAGATACACCTTGTCGTCATCATCCACGAATACAAAAGGATGACCGGACTCGGATTCATTCCAGCTCCCCGGACCTCCGTTTTTCAGGAACGGCTCATACGACAACCGTTTAAAATGAATCCCATCATTGCTCACGGCAACACCAATTTGCTGCGGACAGTTATTATAAGCACCCGCATAAAACATATATACTTTATCAAACCTTGTCATGGTGGCCGCCGCCTCAATGCATTGCTGCTCCCAGTCCAGTTCAGGAGAAAGGATACTCTCTGTACAGCACTGTTTCCAGCTTCCCCGGTTGAATTTTCCATCCAGAGGACATTTGCTCACTCCCTGCATCTGTATTTTTCCTTCCGGATCACGAGTCGCAAAATACAGATACAATTCATTCCGGTAGATATTAACATCGGCGTCGATTGCCCTTCCATTATTCCAGCTTCCCTCCGCCCGCAGAATCGGATTTGTTTTATTCCGTTTAAAATGAATGCCGTCGGAGGAATATGCATGACATATGGCATCTTCTTCAAAACCGCCGTATGTCTGATAGAAAAGATGTATTTTTCCGTCATAAACCATTGCTCCCGGAGCACAGATGCCGGAAGCTTCCATATCACCTTCCGGCTCCAAATCCTGTATTTTCTTCCATTCCGCCATATCACTGCTGTGTGCAATACCGATTCCCCACACACTGCCGCCTTTTGTCCTGTCACAATTGGAATAATACATAAAATATTCGTTCCGAAAGCGGACCACTGCCGGATCTTTCGCTATGCTTGCTCCTTTGGAACTGTCTGTAAACAACATCATATTTAATATCCTTTCTTATCTGGTTTGTAATAGAAAGGAGACGCACCATGACGTCTCCTTTTTCGTTTCCATGCGTTTATATCAATTATTGGTGTTCCTGGGCATATATTTCGTTTGCCTCATTCGTCATCTCTTCTCCGCCGTTGGCGTACCATTTTTCTACCATTTCATCAAAATAATCCAGCGGTTTTTCTCCTGTAATAATGTTTATGTATCCTTCATTTAATATCTTATCCAGTTCTGCGCCGTATTTCGCCTTGGATTCCGGTGTCTTGAAAATAACGCTGACATATCCGTCGTTTTTATCCTTAAATTCTTTATTCGCCCATGCAAACTGCTGTGCATATGCCACTTCCTGGTACTCCAGATTTCCGCCTTCTTCAATGAAAGCAAAGGTGTTGGCTGCCCCTTTTGCACTTAGAAACGGATACAGGGAATCTGCTTCCAGCGCTTCACCTATGGCAACATAGGACGGTTTTTCTTTAAAATCTACAATTTGGGAATATTTTTCTAAAGTTCCCCGGTTTACCTCAACAGAGCGTTCTACCGAACTGCAATTCAGCTCGTCAATGATTTCCAATAAACGTCCGAATCTCTCCTGGTCTTCAACTACCGATGCCGAAAAAACCGTTCTTAACTTTCGGAAATCCGCCTTGTCCGTACCCTTATATCCATCCGGTCCTTCCGGCGCATAGCCCATAGCATAGGTGCCCGTATTTCCGGAGTTCTTCCATTGAGCCGTCATTTCACCGACAGCCGTTCCGTTTTCCTCCTGTGTCATATCCGGCAGCCAGTGATAGAATGCTCCCATATTGGTAAAACCGATGCGGTTATTCAGAAACTTATGTGTAATTGCCCAATAACCCCCTTCGTTTTCGCCTGTAAGGAATTCCGGATCGATAATTCCGTCGGCATACCATTTATGCAATAATTCCAACGCCTGTTTCATTTCCGGTTTTACGTCGCCGTATACGACTTTGCCTTCCCCGTTCAGAAGCCATTTTCCCCTGTGGCTCCCGAAGGCACCGTAAATGGGTCGGATTCCGGTTTCAGACAGGCCGTAGGTATCATTCTTCCCATTTCCGTCCGGATCTTCCTTTGCAAATTTATAAAAAGCATCTTCGAATTCATCCAGTGTTTTCGGGATGTCCTGTATTCCCACATTTTTCAGCCAGTCCGTCCTCCATACTACCGGAGTGGCAATGGTATCATACTTTCGGAAACAGGGAATGCTGTACATTAAATTACCATCAAATTTTGCAATCTGCCATGCCGAAGGATCTGTTTCATCTATGTACCTGGAAAGATTCGGCGCATGTTCCCTGAAGAATTCTTCCGTCCAGCCTCCTATTATACCATCCTTATAAAACTTATTCATATCAACCATCTGCATGACATCGGGAATTTCACCGGAAGCAATCATCAGATTTATCTGCTCCCCCGCGGATGCAGTTTCCACATACACCAGGTTAAAGTCCGCATTATATTCCTTCTCCCACCGTTCCAGCATTTCCGGATTGTCATCCCAGGGGCCGAAATTATGCATGACCATGCTGTATTCAAAGTGTTTGTCAGCTTCTCCCGAGCCGGATGCTTCCTTTCCCCCTGCTTCCGTATCCGACGTGTTTACCGTATCCATGCTGCTCTTTTCCCTGCTGCCGCAGCCGCTTAACACCATGGCACCGAATACCGCCGCCATAAATAAACAAAGAACCTTCTTTCTTATCATAAAATTACCTCTCTTCTTTTATTTCAACGCCTTCCGCGTTGATAGTCAAAAAACGGATATTCCAGGTCCGCCGCACTGCTTGTAAGGTTAAAATCATTACCCTTTCAGGGAACCGATAATTACCCCTTTCACAAAATATTTCTGAACAAAGGGATAAACACACATAATGGGCAGCATACATATAAAAGTAGTCGCAGCTTTTAAAGTATCCGGAGTAACATGATTGGTATCCGTGCTGTTCATATCCATCATTTGCTGGGTCCCCTCCAACAATATCCGGCGCAGCACCACCTGGAGCGGAAGTTTATCCGCATTTCTTATATAAATCGTGGCGTCAAACCAGGCATTCCAATGCCCCACCATTACCCAGAGCGCTACTGTGGCTAACACCGCTTTGGAGATGGGCATGACAATGCTAAAGAATATACGGATGCTTCCGGCTCCGTCTATTTTCGCCGATTCCTCCAGTCCTTCCGGAACAGCCATAAAAAAATTCCGCATAATAATCAGATTATAAGAGCTTACTAACCCCGGTAAAATCAAAGCCAGCCGGTTGTCGATTAAATTAAGATTTACCATCCACATATAATTTGGAATCATACCCCCTGAAAAAAACATGGGTATCAGTACTACGGTGGTCCAGAAATTCCGGTTCGGCAGATTTTTTTTTGACAAGGTATAAGCCCCCATTGCAGTTAAAGTTACGCTAAGCAAGGTTCCGGCAATTGTCCGGATTAAGGTCTCCCGGTAACCGGACCAGATATAACGGTTTTTTAAAACATATTCGTAATTAAAGGACGAAAGCTTCTTAGGCCACATCTGCAGCGCTTCAACAATACCTGCGTCCGGTGAGCTGATGGATTTCACAAACAGATTCCAGAAGGGAAAGAGAATTGTTAGGGCAAATAATGTTAAGATAAGATAATTAACTATATCAAAGGACTTACCCCAGACATTGCGCCTGATTTTACTGCTCGTATTTTTCATTCTGTCTCCTCCTACCATAGGGAATTATCTCCCAGCCTTTTCGCTATATTATTGGTGAACAGTACAAAGCCAAGACCTATAACATTTTTAAACAGATTTACCGCCGTAGAATAACTGTACTGCATCCCTTCCAGACCGCGCCTGTATACATAGGTATCAATGATATCACCAACCTCATAAACCGCTTCATTGTACATATTCATAATCTGATCAAAGCCGGCATTAAGAATTCCGCCGGTATTGAGAATCAAAATAATTGTAATCGTAGGTACGAGACTTGGAATGGTAATATACAGCACCTGCTTTAACCGGCCGGCTCCGTCTAACATGGCAGCTTCATATAACTGGGGGTCTATACCGGATATGGCGGCCAGGTAAATTACCGTTCCCCAGCCCACACCCTGCCAGACACCGGTGATTATAATGGTAAATATGAACCAATTGGGATCTCCCAGAAAAAAAACAGGTGAAATGCCAAGCTTCCCCAATATGGCATTTACCGCACCCGTAGACGGCGACAGCAGCTGCTGAAATACACCGGCCAAAATGACCCATGACAGGAAATGAGGCAGGTAGCTTACCGTCTGAACAACTTTCTTATAGTCGTTATGTTTTACTTCATTCAGAAGCAGGGCTAAAATAATAGGGGCAGGAAATCCGATCACCAGCCTCAGGATACTGATCCATATAGTGTTACCAAGGATCTCATAGAAACTTGGTGTTGAAAAAAGTTCCTTAAAATTATCAAGCCCCACCCACGGGCTTCCCCATATTCCCTGCATCAGCTTGTAATCCTTAAAAGCAATTACAATTCCCCCCATCGGAATGTAACAAAAGATTATGTAAAACACCAGAACAGGTAAAAACAGGATGAAAAGTTCTTTATTTTTCCTGTATTGCAAGAACAATGACCTTATTTTTAATCTTTCATGTTTCACTCTTCTCCTCCTTTTAAACGTTTATCTATAATAAGAGGGGTTTCCTCTTAAATTATACGACAAATTACATGGTTATTTGTTTGTTTATATGTTATATTTTATGTATATTGTACTATTTTTTAATTGCATACTTGGTTAAACGTTTTTCTATTTATCCTATGTTATCACACGGTATATCCTTTGTCAATCATTTTATACTTATAAATCAGCATCCTATTCATCACACTGCATAACCATTAACCATTCCATATTATCGGTAATAAATGGGAAACACTTATATACGGTTACCTCCCATCTGCCTGCCCCCATCTGAGGAAAATGATGCTTGCAATCCATCTTTATATAAGCTAAACTATGCATATCAATCTTTCACGCTTTCTTTTATCTATATGATTGGATAAATTGGGGCATATAATTTTTTCCCGGATTTAAAACAAACAGGTAATCATAAGACTTTATAAGTTTATGGTAAACGTTTTATTATTATAATATCCGATATATAACAAGGAGGATAACAACATGGTTACAATTCATGATGTGGCAAAATTGGCCGGTGTTTCCATAGCTACCGTTTCTCATGTAATTAACAAAACGAAAAAAGTATCTTCTTCTACTGAAGAAAAGGTGCAGAAAGCTCTGTCGGCCTTGAACTATATTCCCAATACAGCTGCCAAAAGCCTGAAAACAAACAGTTATAAATCCATCGGTGTTATTGCGGAAGATATCTCCGCATTCAGTACTCCTCCCATTATAGATGCCGTATGCGGTTTTCTTAATGAGCAGGGATTTACGGTTAATCTCTGCAATCTCCGCACTTACAGCCATTCCCAGTACGATACACAGCTGCTGAAATCGAGTCTCAATATTCTGGAGGCTTCAAGAGCCAGCGGTGCAATCTATATCGGTGCCGCATCCCCCAATGTTTCCTATATCCGCTCACTGATTAAAGTGCCTGTCATCTTTGCATACAGCACGGCATTAGCATCAGATTATTACATTGATTACGATAATTATGGAGCCGCCAGGCTCGCTGCCGGGCATCTGATTTCTCTCGGACACAAACGCCTTGCTGTTATCACCGGATCATTGGACCAGGAATTCGTGCATCAGCGTATTATGGGATTTCAATCCGCACTCATTGATGCCTCTCTTATCCTTCCCCCTGATTATATACTTCCCGGAAATTGGAATTATGACCTTGCATACCAGCAGACATGCCGTCTTCTGGAACTTCCTGCTCCGCCTACTGCCATCTTTGCTATGAATGATTTTATGGCCTGTGCCGTAATCGCTGCCGGCCGAAAATATGGCCTGCGAATCCCCGAAGACCTGTCTGTTATCGGTTTTGATAACAGGAGCTGCTCGGCTTTTTGTACCCCGGCTATTACCACACTGGGTATTCCTCTTTATGAAATTGGTATTGCAGCGGCATCCTCCTTTTTAAACCTGATAAACGGAGAAGAAATCCCTCATAAACAGCTCCTGGACTGTGAGCTTATTCAAAGGGATTCCGTTATTTCACTTGTGTGATTGACTGCGGTACCGGGCAGGCGTTTTACACAGAGCCCGCTCTATGCGTAAAACAAGTAAGCCCCCGCCTATGTTTTGCAGAAAAAGCGGGGACTTACTTGTAAGGTTAAACAGTTTACTGTTGATTAATGCAGTGCATACTTTTTTCCATAGCTGTATTGTTTCATTGGTTAATTCAGACGAAGAATCATGCCATACCGATGTCCGACCGGACGGTAATTAATTTCCCCTTATTCACCGCTGGCAATTAATTCTTTTTCGTTATCTTCAATTACCTTCCGCTGGATATCTGACGGTGCCTGCTCATAACGGCTGAATTCATAGGAGAAATCCCCTGCTCCCCCTGTCATGGAACGCAAATCCGTCGAATAGCCGTACATTTCGGAAAGAGGAATATCAGCCAGTATTTCCTGTTTTCCTCCGTGTATTGGATTCATACCCAGCACCCGGCCCCGGCGTTTATTTAAATCACCCATAATATCACCGGTATATTTGTCCGGCACAACTACTCTTAAAGATACAATCGGCTCCAGAAGCACCGGAGACGCTCCCATGAACCCCTGCTTAAAGGCCTGAATGGTAGCCAGCTTAAAGGCCATTTCCGATGAATCCACCGGATGGTAGGAACCGTCTACCAGAGTGGCTTTCAGGCCCACAACCGGATATCCGGCAACAGGCCCTTTCAGTACACATTCCGCGATTCCTTTATCTACTGCCGGGAAATAATTCTTCGGAACGGAACCGCCGAATACTTTCTCCTTAAATTCATAGGGCTGTTCCAGATTGCCGGAAGGCTCAAATTCAATGTGCACATCCCCGTACTGGCCGTGTCCTCCGGATTGTTTCTTATGCTTTCCCTGAACTCTTATTTTTTTGCGCAGGGTTTCTCTAAAGGGCACTCTGGGTTTCGTCAACTCAATATCAACCTTGTATTTTGCCTGAAGCTTGCTTACCACAACTTCTAACTGCTGGTCACCGATTCCGTACAGCAGGGTCTGTCTGTTTTCCTTGTCATTAACAACCTTAAGGGTCAGGTCCTCATCCATTAATTTAGCCAATGCCTGGGATACTTTATCATCATCCCCTTTGTTTAGGGGTTTAAAGCGCTGGTAGGTATAGGGTTTCGGCATGTCCGGACGTTCATATACAACCGGAACGGCTTTGGTGGAAAGCGTATCGCCCGTTACCGTATCCGATAATTTGCCGATAGCTCCGATGTCTCCCGCATGCAGCTGTGTTACTTCCATTTGTTCCTTTCCTCTCAATACATAGAGCCGGGAAATTTTTTCCTCCGTATCTTTATGGGCATTATAGATTACGGAATCGGATTTTAATATGCCGGAGCATACTTTAACCAGTGAAAATTTACCGATGAACGGATCGGCTATGGTTTTAAATACCCTTGCCGTCATCGGAAGCTTTTCGTTATAATCGGCCTTAAAGGCTTCTTGGGTCTTATAATTCTCTCCCGTAATCTCTTTTTTATCCGGCGCCGGGAAATACTTCTCGATGGCCTGTAAAAGCATAGTGGCCCCCTGTGCATATAAGCCGGAGCCCATCAGTACCGGAACAATGGTTCCGTCTATTACATTATTACGAAGTGCAAGAGAAATTTCATCCTGGGTAAATTCTTCTCCTGCAAAATATTTTTCCATTAATTCTTCGCTGGTTTCAGCTACTGCTTCTAACAGCGTTTCACGGAATTTAGTCAGATTCTCCATGGAATAATCCGGAATCGGGCATTCCTCATAATTTCCCGCTGAGGTGAACTTTCTTCCGCCCATCTTAACTACATTAACAAATCCGACAAATTTTTCGTTCTCTCTTATTGGTATATGAAACGGGGCAATCTTTTTCCCGTAAATTTCAGTTAAATCCTCAACAACCTGACGATAGCTTGCATTATCGTCATCCATATCCGTTACAAAAAACATACGTGGCAGGTTATACTTCTCGCAATACTCCCATGCCTTCATGGTTCCGACCTCTACACTCGACTTGGCGGCAATTACAATGACTGCCGCATCCGCAGCATTCAATGCTTCCTCTACTTCCCCGACAAAATCAAAATAACCCGGAGTATCCAGAATATTAATCTTGGTATCCTCCCAAATAATAGGTACCACTGTGGTATTGATTGAAAAAAGACGTTTCACTTCTTCCTTATCATAATCACTTATGGTATTTCCCTCTTCAATCTTACCTTGACGCTTTGTAATTCCTGTTGTGTAGGCCATGGCTTCGACTAAGGTAGTCTTGCCACAGCCACCGTGGCCTAACAATACAACGTTTCGAATCTTTTCTGAAGTGTAAACATTCATTCTTTTTTCCTCCATTACTTAATATTTTTATACATCCTGTTACTGTTTTCTGCATACTGCACGGTATGAATTCCATGTAATACCCATGTTTATATTTTACTAAAAGTTGTCAGATTTTACAACCTTTTTATAGCAGTTTAACAAATATAATTATGTCAGGTCAGTAAACGTATAACATTATAATCAAAATAAATTTTTTATTTATCTTTTTTGTAGGTTTAATGACTTTTACAGACTTAATGTACCGGATTTTACACTTTAAATAGTAACGCTTTAAACTGTTACACTTTAATGTTTTACAGTATTGACATGCCCTTCGGTTTGTTGTAAAATGAGAACCATCCAATACATAACCGCTGCCTATGGCGGTCAAATATTACAAAATTATGTGGTCCCGGGAGGACTCCATTTGAGAAAGGTTCAGGTAAATATATGATAATTGTTATGAAACCCAACGCAAAAAAAGAATCCATACAAAAAATCATTAAAATTATTGAGGGGAACGGACTTACCGCCCATATATCCGATGGAAAGGAGGTAACCATTATCGGGGTTGTAGGAGACAAAACAAAACTCCAGGATCAGAATCTCGAAATTGCTGAAGACGTTGATAAAATAGTCCCGGTAACGGAAAGCTATAAATTAGCCAATAAAAAGTTCCATCCAAAGCCTTCGGTCATAAAAGTCGGCAGCGTATCCATCGGAGGCGGGGAGATCATTGTCATGTCCGGCCCCTGTGCGGTGGAAAGCAGAGAACAGCTGTTAGAAACAGCCCACGCCATTAAAAAAGCCGGTGCCCGGATTCTCCGCGGCGGAGCATATAAGCCGAGGACTTCTCCATATGCCTTCCAGGGCCTGGAAGAAGAAGGCTTAAAATACATGAAGGAAGCCAGGGAAGAAACCGGCCTGCCCGTCGTATGCGAAGTTACCAGTTTAGCCGCTATTGAAGCCGCAGTAAAATATGTAGATATGCTTCAGATCGGCGCAAGAAATATGCAGAATTTTTATTTGTTAAAGGAAGCAGGTAAAACCGGCCTGCCCGTATTATTAAAGCGGGGCTTGTCCGCTACCATTGACGAATGGTTAAATGCGTCCGAATATATCATTGCGGAAGGCAACCCAAATGTAGTATTATGTGAACGAGGCATACGCACTTTTGAAACAGCCACCCGGAATACTTTGGATATCAGCGCGGTTCCGGTCATAAAAGATAAGAGTCATTTGCCGATTATTGTAGATCCCAGCCATGGCACCGGAGTAAGAAAATATGTTAAACCCCTGGCAATGGGTGCCGTTGCCGCCGGTGCGGACGGTCTTATGATCGAAGCCCATCCCAATCCGGCCATTGCACTTTCCGACGGTCCCCAGTCCCTTACTTTCCAGGAGCTTGCAAAATTAAGTTCAGAGCTCAGTCCTCTGGCTGCTTTAATGGGCAGAAAATTTTAACCCCCAGGAGAAAACATATGAATGATATAACAGCCGGCTTTATCGGTTTTGGTTTAATTGGCGGCTCCATTGCCCGTGCCTTAAAGGAAATTAATCCGGGCAGCACTTTAATCGCCTATAATTATAATAAGAAAAAAACAGGGAATGGTCTTGCGAAGGCGGTTCAGGACAAAGTGCTGGACCATGTTTATACTGAGCTGGAAGAAGGTTTTCCCTCCTGTGACATTATTTTCTTATGCGCTCCCGTATTGTCCAATATATCCTATTTATCCCGGTTAAAGGATATCATCAGACCCGACTGTATCTTAACCGATGTGGGCAGCGTTAAGGGGAATATACATAGTGCTGTGTCCGGATTGGGCCTGAACCGCCAATTTATCGGAGGGCATCCGATGGCTGGTTCCGAAAAAACCGGTTACCAGAATTCTCACAGCAGGCTTTTGGAAAATGCTTATTATATACTGACTCCTACGGAGGAAACCTCACCCGAAATGCTGGACCGGCTGTATGGCATTGTTAAGGGAACCGGCGCTATTCCTTTAATTCTGTCTCCAAAAGAACATGATGACATTACGGCTGCCATCAGTCATGTGCCTCATATTATTGCCTCAGGCCTGGTAAATCTGGTAAAGGATTCCGATGACAGCTCTGAAAAAATGCGTACCTTAGCTGCCGGCGGATTTAAAGATATTACCCGGATTGCCTCCTCCTCCCCTGTTATGTGGCAGAATATCTGTTTGACCAATACAGACAGCATTCAATCCTTTTTAAACCGCTATATCATTTACCTGAAAGAAATATCCCATGCTCTGGAGCAAAAAGATGAAGATTATCTTTACCGGTTCTTTGATACGGCGGGTGAATTCAGGGATTCCATCCCCAATAAGTCCATTGGCATGATGAAGAAAGTATTTGAAATCTATGTGGATATCATTGACGAGGCCGGTGCTATTGCTACCATTGCCACACTCCTGGCCACCAACCGGATTAATATAAAAAATATCGGCATTATCCATAACCGGGAATTTGAACAGGGCGTGCTCCGGATTGAATTCTATGAGGAGGAAGCTTCTTTGCTGGCAGTTGAATTATTGAAGAAATACCGTTATACTGTTTATGAAAGATAAACAATACAAATATCCGGAAAAACTGCTGAAAAAGTTCCTTTTTAGATAGCCTCTTTCGGAAGATGGGAGATAGAAAATGATATTACAGAAAGCAAAAGCATTAAAAGGTGAAATTACGGTTCCCGGTGATAAATCCATTTCCCACAGAGCAGTTATGTTCGGAGCTCTGGCAGAGGGCACCACAGAGATTACCCATTTTCTCCAGGGGGCCGACTGCCTGTCTACAATCCGTTGTTTCCGCAGTATGGGAATCGATATAGAAAATATTCCTGAGCATAACCGCGTAACGGTCCGCGGCCGGGGACTGGACGGATTAAAGCAGCCTGTAGATATTCTG
Source organism: Lachnoclostridium sp. UBA903 (assembly GCA_002294045.1). GTDB lineage: Bacteria > Bacillota > Clostridia > Lachnospirales > Lachnospiraceae > Anaerocolumna. The sequence continues at coordinate 122,170 of DBEP01000088.1, forward strand.
GATGTGGGCAACAGCGGAACAACCCTGCGCCTTATGTCCGGAATCCTGTGCGGACAAACTTTTTCCACCAGAATAACAGGTGATGATTCCATTAAAAAACGCCCCATGAACAGAGTAATAACTCCGCTGGCCAGGATGGGCGCAGATATAGAAAGCATGGAAGGCAACGGCTGCGCTCCCCTTTTGATACAGGGGCGAAAAGGTGCCCTTAACGGAATTTCCTATCAGTCACCGGTAGCTTCCGCCCAGGTCAAATCCGCGGTTTTACTGGCAGGTTTATACGGAAACGGCCCAACCTCGGTAACAGAACCCTATCTGTCCAGAAATCATACGGAATTAATGTTAAAAATGCTGGGTGCCGATATTGAAATAAAAGATACCACCGCAACCGTCAATCCTGCTCCAAAATTACATGCGGAAAAAATTACGGTTCCCGGTGACATTTCCTCTGCCGCTTATTTTATAGCGGCCGGTTTGATTATACCGGGTTCTGAGATATTGATTAAAAATGTGGGGATTAATCCTACCCGGGACGGCATCTTAAAAATATGCCGGAGGATGGGTGCCGATATTAAAATTGAAAATGTCCGGAATACGGATTCTGAAGCTACGGCAGATATATATGTCCGTTACGGAGAACTAAAGGGGACAGAAATCGGAGGCGCCATAATACCTGCCTTAATTGACGAGCTTCCTGTCCTTGCGGTTATGGCATGCTTTGCCAAGGGCAAAACCGTAATAAAGGATGCCGCCGAACTCAGGGTAAAGGAATCTGACCGTATTGCCGTCATGGTCCGTAACTTATCCCGGATGGGAGTTAAGGTTACAGCTACGGAAGACGGAATGATCATTGAAGGAGGCAATCCTCTAAAAGGCGGGGTAATTGACAGTAATTTGGACCATCGCATTGCCATGTCCTTTGCCGTTGCCGCGTTGGCCGCAGAAGGAGAAACCGAAATACTGGGAGCCGAATGCGCAGATATATCATATCCCGGTGTTTATTCCGATTTAAAAGGGTTAATACAGGGTTAATTGTAGCTTAATACTAATACAACGATAGCCTTCAAAGCTTATATTGGTTTGAAGGCTATCGTATTATTATTAATTAAATTTAAAATTATTTTAACACATTTTCTATTTTATCAATATAATCTGCGTCGGTATAATAGGTTTTTCCATCTACCGCAATATTTTTAGAAAGAATGCTTATATTATATTCATAACCATCTTTTTCAGTAATATTAAGCTGTATAACCATACCGGTTAAGATAGTATCTGATTGATATTCTTCCAGTTCCATGCCGGCCAATATCTTAAATACTGCATTTATATCTTTTTTAGTCATTTCTACTTTAGAATTTCTAACATAGCACTCTATTTTATCTATAGCTTCTAATCTTTCTTGAGTAAAAACGGAATTTCTCACATTATCCTCCTGATTTTTAGCCGACATAAATATTATACCTGAGATAAATATAATTATTACAATAACAATAAATATTAGTTTGATTTTTTTAATATTTGTACACTTCCTTTTATTTTAAAAATTATTCGTTCAAATCCTGTTCATATATATTAACATATTTTCATTCTTGAATTTTGCAATTACTAACACATTCTAACCATTCTCGTCAACAATATGTGTTAGAACCATTATGACAGCGTTCGACAGTCAACATATAAAAAGTATGCACGAATGGCTTAAGGAAAGAAAATGGAGCCTTAACCCTTACAACTTGGAACAATCGTGTGCTCATACCACGAGCATGGCATCTCCGAAGCTGAAAAAACGATAGCGTTCCTTCACTGCCAGTTCATATGCCTTTAGAACATGCTCCCTTCCCGCAAGGGCTGATACCAGCATAATCAATGTTGATTCCGGCAAGTGGAAATTAGTAATTAAAGCATCCAGAACCTTAAATTCATATCCGGGATAAATAAATATATCCGTATCCCCGCTACCCGGCTTTACGAAACCGTTTTTATCCGCTGCGGACTCTATGGTTCTGCAGCTGGTAGTACCGACACAGATAATCCTTCCGCCGTTTTTCTTAACCTGGTTGATTTTTTCTGCCTCCGGCCGCTCTATCTGATAAAATTCGGAATGCATATGGTGGTTCAGTATATTGTCTTCTTTCACCGGTCGGAAGGTTCCAAGTCCCACATGGAGAGTTACATTGGCTATTATAATTCCTTTTTCCTCAATCTGTTCCAGCAACCCTTTTGTAAAATGCAGTCCTGCCGTAGGTGCTGCTGCCGACCCCTCGTATTTTGCATATACGGTCTGATAACGGTTTTTATCTTTTAATTGATGGGTAATGTAAGGAGGCAGAGGCATCTGCCCCAGCTGCTCCAGGATTTCTTCAAAAATGCCTTCATAATAAAATCTTACGAGCCGGTTTCCTTCCTCCCCAATCTCAATAATATCACATGCCAGTAAGCCGCCGCCGAAGCTGATTTTCGTACCGCTTCTGGCTTTCCTGCCCGGTTTGACCAAAGCCTCCCAGGTATTATTATCCTGCCTTTTAAGAAGCAAAAGCTCCACCTTTGCCCCGGTTCCTTCCTTCTCTCCGATAAGTCTGGCGGGAATCACTTTCGTATCGTTTATTACCAGGCAGTCCCCCGGATTCAGATAATCTATAATATCCTTAAATATTTTATGCTCGGTTTCCCCGGTATCCTTATTAAGGACCAAAAGCCTGGAGCCGGAGCGGTCCTCTAGCGGGTCCTGAGCAATTAGCTCTTCCGGTAAATAAAAATTAAAATCTTGTTTATTCATAGTTTCTCCCATTCCTGCGCACACTTTATGCGCATCTGAAATTTACGCCAAGTATATGCCTTGCATATTTTAGTTACATAGGCACAAATTTCAGAGATTGAAAGAGATTCTTTCAATCAATTCTCCTGCTTATTTTTTATCCTCACTTTCGTAAATTTAATTTTTCAAAAGCCGGCCAAATTAATTACTCAAGCGCCTTTCCTTATCAGTCTTTTATCTCTGATTCCCAAATCCATTTATTGCATCATTTTCAGAATTTTTAACCGCGGCATTACTGTCATAGTCCTCCAGGAAACTATGCATTACCTGATTTTTCTGATAGCCAATCAAGGTGTCTAAATTCACATTATGGATACTTCTGAAAATATTCATATCAATGATGGAGCTTGTCTGCCTGAATCTTTTAATTAATTCCTTCATCTCCTGCCGTTTGGAGCCTCCGCCGTTATCTCCCAGCATACAATTCTCCGTAAAACGGCAGGCACATTGGATAAAACGGAGGTTATTATATTTTCTCCAGGCAATGATGTCCGCTTCCTTCACCATATATAAAGGCCGGATTAATTCCATACCTTCATAATTGGTGCTGTGAAGTTTCGGCATCATGCCTTTCATCTGCCCGCTGTAAAACATACTCATCAGCACGGTTTCAATAACATCATCAAAATGATGGCCTAAAGCTATCTTATTGCAGCCCAGTTCCCCGGCATGTTTATAAAGGTATCCCCTCCTCATTTTTGCACAAAGATAGCACGGCGACTCTTCCACCGTTGCAACAATATTAAAAATATCCGTCTCAAACATGTGAACGGGAATGTTCAGATACTCCGCATTATTTAATATAATCTGTTTATTTTGCTCATTATAGCCCGGATTCATAACTAAAAACACAAGCTCAAATCTAAACTTCCCATGTCTTTGCAGTTCCTGCATACATTTAGCCAGAAGCATGGAATCCTTGCCTCCGGATATACATACCGCTATTTTGTCGCCTTCTTTTATAAGCTGATATTCTTTTACCGCTGAAATAAACCTTCTCCATATTTCCTTGCGGAATTTTTTTATTATACTTCTTTCCACATCTATATAATTTTCCATGTTAATACCCATTGCATAACACATCTGCTCGCAGATGTGTTACTGCCATATACAATAGAATACAAGGATGTATTCTATTATCAAAAATAAAAAGGGTGAAAGAATCAATATGTGGCA
>DBEP01000097.1 GCA_002294045.1 Lachnoclostridium sp. UBA903
ACCGGAGCAACTTATAAAAGGCTGGTGAAAGCCGGGGCCGAAGACGTACATTTTTCCTGTTTCCCTTCTGTTACGGATCATACGGGAAAATACGTTAACCAGGATAGAACACCTTATGAATATAATGGTCACTTTAGCTGGATTCCTGCGTTAAATAATGAATGCATCCTTGATTTTAATAATGCTCCGGTTTATAAAAACGGTAAAAGCGTAACACTATTTGAATGGTTAGCAAAACAAAAAAGAAATTTATAAAAGCCGGTACTAAAGGTTCGCTAAAGGTGTCTCTATTATTATAAAACATGTAAGGCAGCTGCTTACAAAAAAATTAAATGGAGGCAATTACAATGATTAAGAGTATTAACGAAACGTTGAACACCGGAAAGAAAAAAATTTTTACTTTTGTATTGAGCGGTGCGCTTATTTTGGCGTTAGGTTCAGGAGCAGCCTATGCGGCTGATGGTATTATCGCAACTGCAAAGGCGGACAATGGAAATGGAACCATTAGTGAGGATGTCGAAATCCGCGCTCTTTCCGACGACGACGGCGTCAGCGTCAGAGCCGGTGTCCGGGCAAATGGGGACGGCACCCTGAGCTATTCTGTTGATGGCGGCAAGACTTGGAGCAAGGAAGTTCCGGCAGGCTTAGATGGCTTTACCTTTTCCGTCGATTCGGACGGGAATGGCGCAAGCGGAAAGTTTGGGAACTAAGAGGTATTTATTTGCCATGCAGTGCAAGGCTTTTAACTTAAAAGCCTTGCACTGGGCATTACTTGGTAATAGGAATGAGTTATGAAACAAATGGAGGCCAGTCATGAGAATTTTAATGGTAGAGGATGAAAAATACATGGCCGAAGCCATTGAGCAGGTATTGAAAAAGAATCATTACAGCGTCGATTTGGCTTTTGACGGAGAATATGGGTTGGACTGCGCTGTTTCCAATATATATGATATCATTATTCTGGACATCATGCTGCCTAAAATGGACGGACTGCAAGTTTTAAAAAAGCTGCGCGATGAAAAGTTTTCGACGCCTGTAATTTTATTGACGGCGAGAGGCGAAACAGAGGATAAGGTAAAAGGCTTGGATTACGGTGCGGACGATTATTTGGCAAAACCGTTCCACACCGACGAGCTGCTTGCCCGTTTGCGCGCCTTAGGGCGCAGGCAAACGGAACTCCTGCCTGACGGTATATATAAATATGGAGATATTGCCTTAAACCCGCATACGCTTTTGCTTACATGCGGCGACAAGGAAATTTATCTGCCTTTAAAAGAAGCTCAGATTCTGGAATTACTCATGAAAAGAGCTTCTATGATTCTGTCTAAAGAAATTATTATTGAAAAGCTGTGGGGCTACGATACGGAGGCAGAAGAGAACCGCGTGGAGATTCATATATCCCTGCTTCGCAAAAAGCTTGTCCAGCTGAAATCCTGCGTTTCCATACGCACCATAAGGTACGCCGGTTATACGTTGCAGGGCAGAAAGGGCAAAAATGAAAATGCTTAAAAAATTTCGGAATAAAATGCTTATTCTTAATATGGCGATTACCTCGGCGGTGGTATTGTCGGCGTTTAGCGTCATTTATTTTATAACTTACAGCAATGTCAGTTCCGAAATTCAAAATAAATTGGAACAGACGCCGGGGGTATACAGTGAATCTGACCGGGCGGGCATAGTAGCGGCAGAAGCCGGAGGTTCTTCTTCCGAAAGCTATCTTATGTTCAGCATTCTCGTTGACATACAAGGAAATATTCTAGAGAAAGCTTTGGGATTAAATTTTGAACCGGGATTTTATGAGCAAGCGGTTGAAATTGCCATGGACAATCCAAGCAACAGGGCTTATATTACCTTGGGGGATAAGCAATGGCGCTATATGGTTACGCCAATTATTGATGCCCGGCTTACCGGAACCAGCCGGGTAATCGGCAAAATGGACACAGCCGATGCCGACAGATTTTCCATTGTTTTCTTAGATGTTACGGCATACAACGAAACGCTGTTTGAACTGATGATGACTTTGCTGCTCGTTGGGAGCGTCACCCTCGCAGCCATTTTTCTTGTCAGCCTTTATTTTGCCAACCGTACCATTAAGCCGCTGGCCGAAGCATGGCAAAAACAGAAACAATTTGTTGCCGATGCCTCTCATGAATTAAAAACGCCTTTGTCCATCATCAACGCCAATTACGACGCACTGCTGGCAAACAGGGAGGAAACCATTCAAAGCCAGATTAAATGGCTGGACTATATCAGAATCGGGACGGACAGGATGTCCAGGCTCATCAATAACCTGCTGGCACTTGCCAGATTTGATGATACCGAGCTGGTAACCCAAAACATATCTTTTAATCTTGGTGAAACCGTACAATCTGTTATTTTGTCAATGGAAGCTCCTATAGCTGAGAAAGGTATTAAGCTTACCGTTTCCATAGAACCGGACATTTTTATTGAAAGCGATGCGGAAGGGTTAAAACAGGTTGTCACGACTTTATTGGATAACGCCATAAAATATACGGATCAAAACGGACAAATTGATGTTGTGCTGACCCGTTCAAATCATCAGGCTGAGTTTTTGATTAAAAACAGCGGCAAAGGTATTCCCAAGCAGGAAATCCCCAAAATCTTTGACCGATTTTATCGGACGGATCACTCCAGAGCCCATGAAAGCGGAAGCTATGGCTTGGGTTTATCCATTGCAAAGGCGGTAATGGATACGCTGGGCGGAGATATACAAGTACGGAGCGTGGAAGGAGAATATGCAACTTTTTCTTTTCGGCTAAACCTATGATAAATGTTACAAATATCAGTGTAATGTAAATACGTAAATTATCGGCCGATATAATAAAATTAACTGCCTATGCAATTTACGCAGGTCAGTTAATTGGATGCACACTTTTTAAGGGCTTTCCAATCAGTTATGCGATTGGAAGGCTTTTTATGTGCCAAAATCCTTTATATCTCCCGAGGGAGGGGCCGGCGACTTATCGTAGAGGAAGGATGAAGCCGAATTTTTTTCCTGCATAATTCAGAAAAGCAAGCCGGTATTCGGGCGGATACGGCGTTGATTTTTCACCCGACGTCAAAGAAAATTGAAAAAACAGAAAGAATCTGAATAAAATAGTTGACAAAATATTCCTAAAATTGTAATATAAATATAACAAATAAATAATTGTAAACTAATTTAATATAACATAAACTATATCATGTTTTATAAGGAAAATGGAGGTGAAATAAGAATTTATTTTTACAAATAGGAGAGAGTTTAAAGTACAAAAAAGATTTTTGTGGGTCAATCTAAACTATTTTATTTGAAAGGGGGTTTCGGTATAAATATACCGGAATAAAATGAAGAAAAAATTAAAAAAAATAATTGGGGTATTACTTTCACTGGTTTTTATGTTTCAAATTCCATTCGGCCTGTTAGCCGGAAGTACTGTTGCAAATGCGGCTGTGCTGGGTACAACGAGAACGTCGGTCCATGATCCGTCCATAGTAAAAGCCAACGGCAGATATTATATTTTCGGTTCCCATATGGCAAATGCCGTTAGTTCGGATCTGGCTTCCTGGAGTAATTTTACCACGAATATCAATAACAATTATTCCAGTATTTTTTCCGTAGGGGGCGCCTGGGCAGCCAGGGGCAGCAGTAATTATGATATCAGCGGGAACCTTTGGGCACCGGACGTAATATATAACCCGGATATGGGAAAATGGTGCATGTACATGAGTGTTAACGGCAGTAATTATTACTCGTCCATTGCGTTAGCTACCGCAGACAGCATAACAGGGCCTTATACTTATGCAGGTACGGTGGTATATTCGGGCTTTACCAATTCTTCAGAAGCAAGTGTTACTGACTATGCGACGGTTACAGGTTCTAATTCGGTTGCCTCCAGGTATTTATCAGGAGGTTCCTGGAATGCATCTTACGGACCCAATGCCATAGACCCGGCGCTGGTTTATGATAAGGACGGACAGCTTTGGATGAGTTACGGCTCCTGGTTCGGCGGAATCTTTTTATTAAAGCTGAACAACCAAACCGGCTTAAGAGATTATTCTTATACCTATTCTACGGTAACTAATTCATCCGACCAGTATTTTGGCATACGGCTCTCCGGCGGATACGGCTGTACGGGAGAAGGTTCCTATATTGTTTGGGACCAGGCAGCAGGCTACTATTACATGTATGTATCCTACGGCGGGCTTGAATCAACTACAAATTTCGGAGGCTATCATATTCGTTTGTTCCGTTCAAGAAACATTACGGGACCTTATACGGATGCAGCCGGCAACACTGCTATCTGTACAAGCAGTAATGCCGACCAGACAACCAAGGGTATCAAACTTTTCGGTAATTATACCCTGTCTTCTTTAAAAAATGTAAGCAGCTCCGAGCTAAGTGCCAACGGTTATAAATCACCGGGACATAATTCGGCGTTTATTGATTCGGACGGACAGAGGTATCTGGTATACCATACAAGATTTAACAATGGAAATGAGTATCACCAGGTAAGGGTACACCAGCAATTTTTAAATGCTGACGGATGGCCGGTCACTGCCGTATATGAATATTTAGGCAGTCAAATATCCCAAACAGGATATCAAGCCAGTGAAATTGTCGGCTATTATGATTTTATAAACCATGGAAACAGCGCAGCTACCACCAATATGGGAATGCTTCCTACCGTATCGGTATCTTTAAATGCCGACGGAACCATAACCGGTGCCTATAGCGGAACATGGTCCTACACACAGGGGACTTATTACTGCACCATGGTGATTGGCGGAGTAACCTATAAAGGAGTTTTCTTTAAACAATATGATGAATCCTCATCACACAAAGAAACAATGACTTTTTCATTAATTGGTCCCAATGACCAGTCCATATGGGGGTCAAAAACCGATACACCATCCTCTAGTACCCTTGACGGAGATTACTACATAAAGAGTTATTTCAGCGGATTATATCTGGATGTAGCTAACGGCAATGCGGCGGATGGAACAAGTATCCAGCAATATGCTTTTAACGGCAGCCATGCCCAGAAATTCCGCCTGGTTTCCGATGGCAGCGGCTATTATTCCATTTTAACAGGGTCATCGAATTATACAAGCTGTGTAGATGTAGAAAACGGAAACACTGCTGACGGCACCGATATCATCCAGTGGACTTACTGGGGAGGGGACATGCAGAAGTATGAGATTGTTGAAGTAAGGGCCGGTGTTTATGCAATTAAGACGAAAGCATCCGCGGGTGCATCCTGTCTGGATGTTTATAACTGGAGTACGGAATCCGGAGGCAAAATAGTCCAATGGACTTATTGGGGCGGAGACTGCCAGCTTTGGTATTTGGAACCGGTAAATTAGAACATAATTAGGGTGTAATGTAAATTATGGCGTGAGAGCGATGGCTTTCACGCCTTTTCTGACCGCCCTGCTTTGCGGTATTCTATGTCGCAATTTTAGGAACGTAGCCCCATTACGCACACCAAATAGCTCCCTGCCTTCCATAAAGCGGAGCGTCCAGCCCAGAACAAGCAGTTTTCAGACACGCACGCATTTTATTGAAAAACCATTAAGATTGAAAATCATTGTTTTTTATATACCTGTTATTATATACTATATATAAAAAATGAAATCATATTATCTTTAAAGTCAATAGATTGTAGACTGGCTGGGAAAATTAAAAATAAGGTAAGAACATACAAATTTGATAAACTAAAACCGGCAAATGACAAGGAGATGAGGAATAATGACTTTACAGCAGTTAAAATATGTGGTAACAGTTGCGGATAAGGGAACAATCAGTGAAGCCGCAAAGGAATTGTTTATTTCCCAGCCAAGCCTTACCAATGCCATTAAAGAACTGGAAAATGAAATGCAGATTACCATATTTAACAGGACGAATAAGGGGATTGTAGTATCCAATGCAGGGGATGAATTTCTGGCCTATGCCAGACAGGTTCTTGAGCAGGTTAATCTTTTAGAAGAAAAATATTTAAATGTGAAAAAACAAAGCCCGAGATTTTCTGTCTCTACCCAGCATTATTCCTTTGCGGTAAATGCATTTGTGGATGTAATTCGTGAATTTGGCGGGAATCAATATGATTTTACACTTAGAGAAACTCAGACGTATGAGATTATTGAGGACGTAAGCAGGCTGAAAAGCGAAATAGGAATTTTGTATACTTCATCTAAAAATGAAGAAGTGATTATGAAACTCATTAAACAAAACGGCCTGGAATTTGAAGAGCTCTTTGTGGCAAGGCCTCATGTGTTCATCAGCTCAAAGCATCCGCTGGCTGACAGAAATGTAATTACTCTGGAACAGTTGGAGGAGTATCCATATCTTTCATTTGAGCAGGGGGATTATAATTCCTTTTATTTTTCAGAGGAAATTCTTAGTACCCTTGACCGTAATAAAAATATTAAGGTGAGGGACCGGGCAACGCTATTTAATCTTGCTGTCGGTTTAAATGGATACACGGTTAGTACGGGAGTAATCAGCAGGGAATTGAATGGGGAGAATATCATAGCCAGGCCCCTTGCGGTAGACGAGTATATGCGTGTAGGGACAATTATGCAGAAGAATATGCCGCTTACCAGATATGGAAAGGCTTATATGGACGCATTAAGAAGCCATATAGTTCAATATGTTCATTGAAACCTCATTTCCGTGTTGTAACACTATTTGATATAATATTAAGACCTGAATGTGTATTTGATATAGCTTAAGGCTATGTCAAACGCACATTTTTTTGTATTTTTCTATGCAAAAAAAGTAATTTATACTATATTACATAGAAGCTTTTATGAGATTTTTTATGCAAACAAGTATGGAGGTTAACCGTGAAAAATGCAGTAATTGGTTTCCCGCGAGTGGGAAAGCTGAGAGAATTAAAGTTTGCATCGGAAAAGTATTTTCGAGGAGAGATAACCAAAGAAAATCTGGATGATGCGGCAAAGGGATTAAGAAAAGAACACTGGCAGTTACAGAGAAGTGCCGGAATTGATTATATATCCTCCAACGATTTCTCTTTTTATGACGGTATGCTGGATATGGCAGTTTTGCTGGGGACGGTTCCGGAAGAATACAGGAAGCTGGGATTTGATGAACAGGATACCTATTTCGCCATGGCAAGAGGGTATCAGGGTGAAAAGGGGGATGTTAAGGCATTCGCAATGAAAAAGTGGTTCAATACCAATTACCATTACATGGTGCCGGAATTAGGAAAGGATATACAGATTAAGCTTTCCGGCAGTAAGCCATTTGATGAATATGAAGAGGCGAAGGAATTAGGGATTGAAACAAAACCGGTTATTATCGGAGCATTTACATTTCTAAAGCTAGCGAAATACAATGGCGGCAAAACTGCTGCTGATTTTGCGGGCCAGGCAGCCGAGGCATACAGGGATATCCTTGATAAACTGAATGAGCTTGGTACAAGGTGGGTTCAGTTTGATGAGCCTGCGCTGGTAACGGATTTGTCGGAAGAAGATATCAAACTGTTTGCGGCAATGTATGGGGCAATCCTGAAAAACAAAAGCAATGTTAAAGTTCTGCTTCAGACATATTTCGGAGATGTCAGAGATTGTTACAGGGACATTATTGCTTTGGAATTTGACGGAATCGGATTGGATTTTGTGGAAGGGAAGAAGACAGCGGAACTGTTGAAAACAAACGGATTTCCAGACAATAAAATCCTGTTTGCCGGTGTTACGAATGGAAAGAATATCTGGAAATGCGATTACAAAAAGACGCTGGATTTGCTTTCGGAGATTAGAAAGCAAGCGGAGCATGTGGTGATTTCGGCTTCCTGTTCTTTGCTTCATGTACCGTATACTCTGGAAAACGAGACAAAACTGGAGGCTGATGTAAAGAAACATTTTGCCTTTGCAAAAGAAAAGCTCAGAGAACTCCATGAGCTTTCCATAATAGCAGAGAGTGACGGTTTTGAAGCTTTTGCAGAGTATAATAATAACAGGAAAGTTTTTGAGCTGGAAAGGCTGTATAAGGATAAAGAAGTTCAGGCCAATGTAGAGGCACTTTCCGAAGATGATTTCCGAAGAAAGACAGACAGAAAGGAACGGGAACAGATTCAGAAGAAAGCGTTTGGGCTGCCGCTGCTTCCTGCTACCACCATCGGCTCTTTCCCACAAACCCGGGAAGTGAAAAAGAACAGAAGCAGCTACCGGAAAGGTGAAACAGATAAGGAAGCATATGACAGGCAGGTATTTGCTTTTATAGAAGAATGCATCAGAAAACAGGAAGAATTAGGGCTGGATGTATTGGTTCATGGAGAATATGAACGTAATGACATGGTTGAATTCTTTGGGGAAAACCTTGCGGGTTATGTATTCACGGAGAAGGCCTGGGTACAGTCCTATGGTACAAGATGCGTAAAACCGCCCATTATCTTTGGCGATGTAAAACGTATCCGGCCCATTACAGTTAATTACTCCGTATACGCACAGAGTCTTACCAATAAGCCGGTAAAGGGGATGCTCACCGGACCGGTTACAATACTGAACTGGTCATTTCCAAGAGAAGATATAAGTCTTCGGGAGATGGCATATCAGATAGGAATAGCCATTCGTGATGAAGTGTGTGATTTGGAAAAAGCGGGAATCAGAATCATTCAGATTGATGAAGCCGCTCTGAAAGAAAAGCTTCCAATCAGAAAGAATGACTGGTACAGAGAATATTTAGACTGGACAATACCTGCATTCCGTCTTTGCCACAGCAGAGTAAAGCCGGAAACACAGATTCACACCCATATGTGCTACAGTGAATTTGATGAGATTGTGAAGGATATTGACAACATGGATGCGGATGTTATTTCCTTTGAAGCATCACGCTCCAAACTTACCATTATAGACGCACTGAAAGAAAATAATTTCGAAACAGAGGTTGGACCGGGGGTGTATGATATCCATTCCCCAAGAATTCCTACTGTAGAAGAAATTGTAAGGGCATTGCAGAAGATGCTTGAAAAGATTGATAAGAACAAATTATGGGTGAATCCGGATTGCGGTTTGAAAACAAGAGGAATGCCTGAGACGGAAGCCAGTCTTAAGAATCTGGTAAAGGCGGCGGAAATTGTAAGAAATCAGTTATAAGGCGGCATGGCTGCGTAATAGGTTATGAGATGCGGTAAAGCGGAATGTGAATATCCGCTCTGACTGGAGACAGAGATAGGAGAGAAAAAAATGAGAGAGAATGCACCTTTTAAGTATGATATTGTAGGAAGCTTTTTAAGACCCGGTTATTTAAAGCAGGCAAGAGCAGACTATGCAGATGGCAAAATTACGGCGGAAGAGTTAAAAAAGGTTGAAAATGAGGCAATTACGGACTTAATTGCAAAACAGAAAGCAGTTGGACTTCCGGTTATAACAGACGGAGAATTCAGAAGGAGTTCATGGCATCTGGATTTTATGTGGGCATTTCATGGTGTCGGGCATGAAAAGACAAAGGAAGGAATTCCGTTTCAGGGAGAGGCGGCATTGATTGACGACACTTTCCTTGTAGGAAAAGTATCCGTTGACAGTCATCCGTTTGTGGAACATTTTAAATTTGTAAAACAATTCGAAGATGAGAATACGGTTGCGCGTCAGACAATACCTGCCCCGGCACAGTTTCTGTTTCAGATGATAACACCGGGGAACCTGGAAAGAACGAAAGCCGTTTACCCAAATGAAGAAGAGCTGATTCAGGATATTGCAGAGGGATATAAAAAAGTAATCCGTGATTTATACGCAGCAGGATGTAAAAATATCCAGTTTGATGACTGTACCTGGGGCGTGTGCGTGGACCCGAACGCCTGCTTTATCTTTGGAACGGATGAAGCAGGGTTACAGGAGATTATTGAAAAACTAATCTGGATTAATAATCTTGCCATGGAAGATAAGCCGGAAGACCTGGTAATTAACACCCATATCTGCCGTGGGAATTTCCACTCCACATGGGCCTGTCAGGGCGGCTATGACCGTGTAGCAAAAGATCTTTTTGCAAAAGAAAATGTAAATGCCTTTTATCTGGAATTTGATGATGAACGTTCCGGCGATTTTGAACCGCTTCAATATGTAAGCAAGGGCAAAAAAGTTGTACTAGGGCTTATCACCACCAAATCTCCCATATTGGAGAACAAGGACAACATAATCAAACGTATCCGGGAAGCGGAAAAATACATTCCATTGGAGCGCTTATGCCTTAGTCCCCAGTGCGGATTTGCATCTACGGAAGAAGGAAATAAGCTTACGGAAGAAGAGCAGTGGGCAAAATTGAAACTGGTTCAGGAAATTGCAAACGAGGTATGGAAATAAAGCCGGTAGCGGACAGGGAATGTGTTATTGGGGCTGTTGCAAAATTCAAAGGATAGCTACTTGTGGGAGAATATGATTTATATTTCGCAGATATTTTGTGGAAATTAATCATATTCTCCCACAAGTTCGTAAATTGATTTTTGGCAACAGCCCCAATTTTGTTTTTATTGCATAGGAAATATCCGATTTTTCTCTCTGTTTTTGAAAATCAGCACGACGGAAGAACACCTGATAAATACTGCCGGACACAGATATGCTTTGTATGGAAATATTTTTAAATATTTACCAATTAATAAATAGATGATAAAATCAAATAAAGGGGAAAAATGTCTAAATTGTTTACTGTGGAATCAGTTTAAAATTTGACTATGAATGAGGTTAAATATAGAAATAAAAAAATGCCGTACAATAAGATATAATTGTCTTTGAATAAGCGGATAACGGAGATGAAAAGGGGTTTAAAATGTATCGTAAATGGTCGGTATTCATACATAACTTCATTACCAAAACAAGCATCCGGTATAAATTTTTGGCAGGCATGCTACTGGCATCTGCGGTGCCGGTTATTATTGTGACCATATTAACATCTTTAAACATCCACAAAGACATTCAAAAAAGAGTATTGGAAAGCAATAAAGACAGCGTATTATTCTCCAATAAAAGCATGGAAGATATGATAAAACAATTCTCTGTTTCATTATATGCCCTTGAAGTCAATCCTCAGCTAAAAATAGATTTGGCAAAATGGAATGATGAAAATCCCTTTGTTCAATATGCCGCTCAGGCAAGTCTCCAAAACCAACTATTAACAACTCTTCATAGTGACAGGCGGATTGATAAAATAGAACTATACTCAATCATTTCCCAAAAAATACTGGCTGCGGATTATTCCAGGACTTATATAATGGCCTGGGACCCGGAAAATGCGGATTTATGGTCGAGGGACGATACTCTTCAGAATAATTATTTTAAACAAATAAACGGGCAGGTATGTGTATTAAGAAAAATTAACCGGTTTGAAGACCGGAAAAGAATTTGTGAAATAGTGTTCCAATTAAATCAGCAAGTTATGGACGACTTTTTTAATCTTCTTGTCAAAGAAAAAGGCGAACAGGCTTTTTTGTTAAATGATGAAAATGAAATTATTGCAAAATATCCGGAGGAAGGGGGAACAAGGGAAGATATCGAGCCGTTTATTGCAAGAATGGAAAAAAACAATGAGAAAGAAAACTTTTTTTTGATGAACAATAATTATGTTTTTTTTACATCATCCAAAGACGGACGATTAAAGCTGATTAAAACGGTATCCATACAAGCCGTTACCTATGCTCCTTTAAGAAATATACAGATTGGAATTATTATCGGATTCATTTGTACATGCATAGCTTTATTGATGGCGGCGTTTTTATCGAAGGTGATAAGTAAACCTGTTGTAAAGCTTGCAAATACAATGGGTACATTGGACCTGAATGATTTCAGAGCTCCGGAATCCAGTAAACGCAATGATGAGATTGGTTTGCTGGAAGACGGCTTTGAGTCCATGCTGAAACGTATGAACGAATTGATTAATATCGAGTACCGGAATAAAATTGCAACCAGAACAGCTCAGCTTAACGCATTACAGTCACAGATAAACCCTCATTTTTTAAATAATACTCTTCAATTGATTGGGGGGTTATCGTTAAAAAAAGATTCCATGGGGGTTTACCGGATAACGCTGGCCTTAAGCACAATTATGCGGTACTCAATGAATTTTGGAAATGATATTGTTAAAATGGAAGAAGAGCTGAAATACCTGGATAATTATCTGTTCATACAGAATCAGAGATTTGGAGGGCGGTTTGAATTCAGTAATGAAATACCCAAGGAATTGTTTTGTTATATGATTCCTAAATTATGTCTCCAGCCCATTATAGAAAATTGTTTTGAACATGGGTTTGAACGAGGGCACATTTCCGGAACGGAACCATGGTATATCAGAATTACAGGGTATATTGATAATGGCAGAATAATCATTAATGTGTTCGATAACGGAGGAGGTATCTCTTCAGAAAAACTGGAAGAAATAAAAGAAAATTTAAAAGCGCCAATCGGCAAACAAGTTTCGGACCATATCGGATTAAAAAATGTGGACACACGTTTGAAACTGCAATTTGGAGAAGAATATGGGATAGAGATTCATAGTGTTTTAAACAAAGGTACTAAAATCATTCTTTGTTTTAAAGCGATTAGTGAGGTGAAACCGGATGAACTATAGTGTAATCATTGTGGATGATGAACCCTGGACAAGGGAAGTTATTAAACAGGTGGTTAATTGGGAGGCTTTAGGATTGAGATTAGCCGGTGAAGCGTCTGATGGGGTTGCCGGGTTTCAGTTATTTCAGGAGATTAACCCGGATATTCTGATTACGGATATGAGAATGCCCGGAATGGATGGAGTTGCTCTCATGCGGACTTTAATCCGGCAGAAAGCTAATCTGAAAATTATTATTATCAGCGGTTATAATGATTACGGTTACCTGAGAGAAGCCGTAAAGTATAAAGCGATGGATTATCTGCTGAAACCCATTGACCCGGATGAGCTTAACAGCTTATTGCTAAAATGTATTCAGGAACTTAATGAGAAAAATATCCAGGACAGGAAATCCTATGAACCGGATTCCATTCTGGAAGTAGACTGGTATGAAAATTACCTGACTCAAAAGACCTTTTTAAACGGATGCCTAATGGAACTTAATATGCAGGCCGCAAAGGACATTTTAGCACAAATCGGTGAAATGGTCCTGCGGAAAGAAGGACCGGATATTCCTGCCGGGATGATTATGAAGATTTATTATGACCTGATATGGATGATTGAGCAGTTTGTTGTTAAAGAAGGTTATTCCATGGCTTTATTCATGTCAAATATGCCGGGAAAACTTGTATTTCATAATAATATTTTATTTTCTGACGTGATGGATTACTTGAGCACGCTGATTGAAACGGTAATTCTTTCCCTGGAGGAGCATGTACGTAACCGTAACCGAATTAACCTGGATAAAATTCAGGGGTATGTGGATAGCCATTACATGGAAAATATCCATCTGGAAGCAGTTGCGGCACATTTCTTTGTGAGTAAAGAATATTTAAGCAAAATGTTTAAGAGCTACATAGGTGTTAATTTTTCGGAATATATAACTTCAAAACGCATGGAGAAAGCGAAAGAAATGATTGCCGGGCATGGCATGCAAATAAAAAATGTCGCGGAACTTCTTGGCTATGTTGATATTGCTCATTTTTATAAAACTTTTAAAAAATACTTTGGAATGACGCCGGGAGAAATAAGAAAATAATTATTAGATTAATATTTGACAATAAAACAGCCTAAAAATGTCAAATGCAATATGTTCTTTTATCCTTTAAAGTAGTATTAGGTTAAACAATAATCAGAATGGATTTAATCAAGCGTACCGACAAGTTGATGTCTATATCAATTGCGCAGAGTGAATTTTCAGTCTGCAAGGCGGAGGAAGGAGACGTAGCGGTGGCTACGTTGACTGACGACAACGCGGTAGATGGAAGTTCAGGCAAGCAATTGGTGTGGATATCAGCTTGTCGGTACACTAATCATGTTAAGAATTTTAAGGAGGGTTTACAATGAAAAAAATGTTAATACTCATTCTGAGTCTGGCTTTGGTTTTATCGTCTTTCACCGGATGCGGTACGGGCAGCAGGGCGACAGAAAATACAGCAGGTACAGGCCGGGAAGAGGAAAACCGGGACCTTGCAGGTGAAAATGATGAAAACCAGAATACTGCAAGTAAAGCGGGGAAGGCTGAACCGGAAAAAGCCGAACTTACGGTAATGATGAGTATTCCGCGTTTTACAGACCAAATGGAAAAATATTTGGAACAATTTAAGCAAAAAATGCTGACGGAAAAAAATATTGATGTAACTGTGAATCTGGAAATGCCGAGCTCCGAGCAATACGGACAAATCCTGCAGACCAGGCTTGCCTCGGGAGAAGTACCTGATTTGTTTGCATTACATGCAACCCAGGATATACCGACTTATTACAAAGCAGGTTACTTAATGGATCTGAGTGACCAGCCTTTTGTGGATAAACTCTATGAAGATGTGAAAAAAACAGTTACATATGACGGTAAAGTTGTGGCAGTGCCTATGGAGAGTGTAGCATGGGGGTATCTGTATAATAAGGATATCTTTTCGGAATGCAACATTACGCCGCCCGATACGCTGGACGGTATGAAAGAAGCTGTTAAAACGTTAAAAGAAAAAGGCCATACACCGTTCCTGCTTTCTTTTCAGGATTCATGGGTGGCACAGCTTATGACGGCTTTATCGTTAGGCGGTTATGTGTCTGCCGAAGTTCCTGATTGGGTGGACAGAATGTATGAAGATAAAGGTTCTTATTCGGAAGTAAAAGATATTTTTAATATTATCGATTTGATTATGGAAAATGGCACAAATCGTCCTTTTGAAACAGGGTTTGATCAAGGCTGTGCGGACTTTGCCAACGGGAATGCAGCCATGTGGGTCAATGGTACCTGGGCGGCGGAAAGTATTCTGGCAGTCAATCCGGACATAAAAATAGGAGTTGGTGCGCTTCCTGTTAATAATGATTCGAAAGCAACCATGGTAAATTTATCCACATCAACTTCCCTAGCCGTTTATTCCGGAAACGAAAATGCGGAAATCGCTTTGGAATTAGCTAATTATATATTGGACGATAAGGATTCCTCAGAACTTTATCAAAGCATGCTTTTTAATCCGGTCGCTTCAAATCAAGCGTATGAACAATATTCCTGGGCCAAAGACGCCTACCAATATGTAGCCGATGGGAGAGCATATGTTGACCTTGTATTGCCGAACTCCGTGACAAGTGAGCAGGCGGCGTTATTGCAGGAATATTATTTGAAAACCGTTACCCGGGATGAATTTATAAAACATTTGGATGAAACGTTTAAAGGGGCTAATATAGCTGCCAAAGCAAATGAATGATTGCCGCAGATGCGCATGACGCGCCGGAAGATGATTGCCGCAGAAGTGACGGCGCACCGGGGTCCGGCAAGCCGGACTCTTTGTTGAAAACGAATAAACGGAGGCACTGGTTTTGAAAAAAAGACTCACGGGTAATCCAAATTTTTGGCTTATCATCTTTGTGTTACCTGCATTAGCATTTTATATTTTGTTTAAGCTTATACCTGCCTTAGAAGGATTCTGGTTTAGTTTAACAAATTGGAACGGTATTAATCCCAACTATAAATTTATAGGTTTCCAAAACTATATTGAAATATTTTTGCATGATAAGAAATTTTGGGATTCAATTAAAATAACGGTAAAATTCGTTGTTACCATTGTCATTGTTCAAAATGCGGTTGCATTAGGGTTGGCGATACTGATTGAATCCCGTAAAAAAAGTAAAGGATTGTTCCGGACCATATTTTATATGCCGAATATGATGAGCTTAATTATCGGCGGTTATATGTGGATGTTCATCTTTACAAAAGTTTTATTTTATATTGCGGACCATTCTTTTCTTAAATTTTTGGACCAGTCCTGGATGGGGGATTCAAGATTTTCATTTCTGGCAATCGTCATTGTTACTGTTTGGAGCGGAGCAGGATATTTAATGGTTATTTATATTGCGGCATTGCAGGGGGTACCGGATTCCTTAAAAGAAGCTGCGGCAATTGACGGCGCCGGGGCAGGACAATCGTTTTTTCATGTTACGCTGCCCATGATTCGCCATGCATTCACAATATGTATTTTTGTCACCTTAAGCTCATCGTTCCAGGTATTTGACGTTGTTTACTCGCTGACAGGCGGCGGACCGGGGCATGCAACCTATGTAGTGGCTCTTAATATTTTTGAAGAGGCATTTAAATTAAATAAACGTTTTGGCTACGCAAGTGCAAAATCCATGCTGTTATTTGTCATTATCATGCTTATAACTTTAGTTCAGCTGATGATTATGAGGCGGAAGGAGGTTGAGCAATAATGAAGCAATACAGGGCAAATAAATTAATACGGACGCTGGCAATCAATATCATACTCATTATTGCAGCGGTTCTTTGCCTGTTTCCGTTAATCATGGCACTCATGAATTCATTTAAAACCAATGGTGAATTATTGAATAACATTATGGCATTCCCTCATAGGCTGATGCTTGATAATTATTACAAATCACTGGATAAAATGCATTATGCCAGAAGTTTTATGAATATTTTAACCATAACGGTTATTAGTGTTGGAGGTATTGTGCTCGTTTCATCCATGGCCGGGTGGAAATTAAGCAGAACCAAAACAAGATTAAGCGGTTTTTTTTATGGTTTATTTGTTTTTTCCATGCTGATTCCCTTTCACTCCATTATGATTCCTCTATTCCGCATTGCAAATCAATTTCACATAAACAATTCACTTATTGGACTTGCAATGATTTATATCGGTCTGGGTGTGAGCATGTCCATCTTTCTTTACAGCGGCTTTGTGAAAGGCATTCCCAAGGAATTAGAGGATGCCGCGCGAATGGACGGATGCGGACAGTTTAAAATATTTTTCCGGGTCATTTTCCCTTTGCTCAGACCCATTACTATGACGATTGCAATTATGAATGTACTCTGGATTTGGAATGATTTCCTTCTGCCGTTAATCATGTTGCAGGATACCCGGAAATACACATTGCTTTTGTCTACCAATATGTTATTCGGACAATATACCAATGACTGGGCCGCAATATCAAGCGCGCTGGTTTTAGTTGCAATACCGGTAATTATTTTTTATTCGCTATTTCAAAAATACATATTACAGGGTATTACGGATGGTGCTGTAAAAGGATAGGAGGTATGTATAAATGGCTGTTAATGGTTTCCTGCATACCAGGGACGGTAATATCTATAACGGTAACGGAGAGAAGATATTACTGAGAGGTGTTGGTTTAGGAAATTGGCTGTTACCGGAAGGGTATATGTGGAAGTTTTATAAATTCTGTGATAGGCCAAGAAGGATAGAAGACCTGATTCGTCAGCTGGTTGGAGAGGAAAAAGCGGATCAATTCTGGAGGGAATTCCGAAATCATTATATTAGTGAAGGCGATATAGCCTGTATTTCAAGGGAAGGCTTCAATTCTGTCAGATTACCTGTTAATTATAGAGTTATTCAAGATGCAGAAACCGGCCGTTTGATTGCGGATGGAATCAAACTGGTGGACCGGGTGGTGAATTGGTGCACCAAATATGGATTATATGTCATCCTGGATTTACATGGTGCGCCAGGAGGCCAGACAGGTACCAATATTGACGATAGCGAAAATGATTTACCGGAACTTTTTATGGATGAAGACAATCAAAAACGGACCGTACAGCTCTGGTATGAACTTGCTGACCACTATAAGGATAATACAACAATAGGCGGATTTGATTTATTAAACGAACCTTTGCCCCAGTGGTTCAGCCAGTATAATAATAAGGTTATGCCTCTTTATAAAAGAATAAAAGATGCAATCAGACGGGTGGATGCAAAGCATATGATAATTCTTGAAGGAGTACATTGGAGTACCGATTGGAGCATTTTTGAAGAATTATCCGCACAGGTATTTGACCATAATTATATGCTGCAGTTTCATAAATATTGGAGTAATCCTGACGCAGAAAGTATAGAACCTTACCTGGTCATGGGAAAGGAGCTTAAAATCCCAATTTATATGGGAGAAGGGGGAGAAAATAACAAGGAATGGTATACCGGAATCTTTCAAATGTATGAGGATTTAAATATCTCATGGAATTTTTGGGTATGGAAGAAATTGGACACCAACAATTCCCCCTGTTCCATTATAATGCCTGAAAACTGGCATAGGATTATGGATTATTCAGACGGCAAAGTTCAGGCTGACAGAAAGCTGGCTTGGAGCATACTAAAAGAATATCTTGCCAATATTCGATTTGAAAAATGCTGTTATAACAAAGCTGTGGTCGATTCCATACTACGCCGGATACCTCTTAGAATTCCGGCCGAATATTATGGGTATAGAGGAAGGAATGTGGATTTTTATGTGAAAACCCCTTCCGCTGATCAAGCTGGCCTGCGCAAAAGTGATCAGACAGGGCTTTGTTTTATAAATAATAAGGGCACACTTAATTTTAAACATTACGGAGGTGAAGAAAAAAAAGAGAATGAAAAATTATACTTAGAGATAAGAGAGGGGGATTGGTATACCTATACGTTTCATAGTGAGAAAAATTATTTGAGCAGGATTGTATTAAAGGTTGCGGCAACAAAGCCTGGTACCAGGCTTAGGATTGGCATTAACAATATTTTATTTATATCGGACATTGATGGTATGGAAGCTTATGAAGAAATTATGGAACAAAAAATTGTGCTTGACGGCTATACCAACCGGATAAAATTATCCTGTGAAGAAGGCTGCCTGAAATTATTTTGGGTTAATCTTATGTAAGTTTTATTGTATTAAAATAAAAATAAATTTTTTGTCTTTTATTAATATTTGATTTTCAATGAATGGCAGATTTTATTGGGGAAATGAAAATTTATTTATAAACTTTAAATACTTATGGGGGTGGATTATGTTAAGAAACGTACATTTTAAACGGAATCAGGTTTTATCAATCGTACTGTCTGCTGCTATTTTATTTAGTGTTATCCTGCCGGGACCCGTAGCTTCCTATGCAGCTGACTTCACTTCAAGTGACTTCTTAAAGACAAGCGGAACAGTTATTAAAAACAACTATGGGACAGGAGAAATAGTAGAGCTTCGCGGGACAAACCTTGGAGGGTGGTTAATGCAGGAAGACTGGCTTTCACCTTTAGGAGGGGGCGTATTAGGCCGGAACGGATGGACGGCATCGGCTTCTGTGGGGACTTCTCCGGAAAATGCCATTGACGGTGATATGAATACGTCATGGACTACCGGTATGCCCCAGGAAGACGGACAGTGGTTCAAGGTGGATATGGGCTCAGTGCAATACTTTGACAAGATTACATTTGATGCGGGTTCCAATACGGGAGATTATCCTGACGGAAACCTGGTTCAGATATCACCCGATGGTATAAGCTGGTTTAATATGCCGGCCGGAACCCTGGACGGTCAATGTATCACGGTCACCTGTGGTGCACAGGCAGCCCGCTATATCCTTATTTTTCAAAGCGGAAGCAAAAGCAATCCATGGTCTATTGCTGAACTTAACGTGTATATGGGTGATGACTATAGTATGCGTAAAACAATTTATGACCGCTTCGGCCAAACCCAGGGAGATGACCTGATTCGTGGGTATCAGAATGCATGGCTTCAAACGGGGGACCTTGATAATATGAAAGATATGGGGATGAATTATGTCAGGGTTCCCATCAGCTGGCTGGAGCTGATGGATATGAGCGGGAACTGGAAAGCATCCGCATGGACCCAGTTAGACTGGCTGGTGGATAATTGCGGGCAAAGGGGCATTTATGTAGTGCTGGATCTTCATGCTGCTCCCGGGGGTGCGAGTCCTTGGGCAAGCAGCGGGCAAACAGGACCAAATCCCAACCGGCTATGGACTGATACCTGGAATCAGGACACTACCGTTGCAATATGGCAGGGCATAGCAGAGCATTATAAAAACAATCCCGCCATAGCAGGCTATGAGCTTGTGAATGAACCTGTATTGGGATTTCCGGAAACACAGGAACAGACGGAGCAAAAAAATGCCTTTCTAAACAGGCTTTATACGGCTGTCCGGGCAATTGACCCGGAGCATATTATATTCTTTGGAGCTCTTGGCAGCTTCGATGCAATCGCACCGCCATCCGCCTACGGATGGACCAATGTTGTGTATACCGCTCATCCTTATGCAATGGAACAGCCTGCCAATTGGGATGCTCAAAATGATTTGATTGATACAAAGATTGATGAAGCGGTTCAAATCCAAAACAGCTGGAATGTTCCGGTAAACTTCGGAGAATATAATTTCTATTTTTTTAATGACCTGTGGGAAAAGTGGATGTCCAAAATGAACGAAAACCACATTTCATGGGCCAACTGGACCTATAAGGTCAGAGGAGGGATGGATGAAAGCGGGGGCGGTAATTTCGGTTTTTATAACACGAACCGAAATCCGGTTCCCGATGTCAATAAAGACGATGCCGCTACAATTGCATCCAAATGGAGCAAATTCAGTACGGATTATTTTACACCGAACACAGATTTTATAAATGTAGTAAGCAAATACACAGACGGAAGCATTGCTCCCGGCAGAGGAATATTTGATAAAACAGGCTGGACGGCAAGCGCATCGGTTACAGAAACAGGCCAGTCACCGGCCAATGTTTTGGATAATGATAAAAATACATGGTGGAGCACAGGCGTAAGCCAGACAGAGGGCCAATGGATTCAGGTAGACATGGGTGAGAGCAAAAGTTTTGACCAGATTTCTTTTGAAACAACATCCGCTTATCCGGACGACTATCCCATTGGTTACCGGCTCCAGGTATCCAATGACGGAAACAGCTGGGTAACGATAAAGGAAGGAGCCGGATTCGGCAACAAAATGGTGCTGCAGTTTTCAACCCAATCCGCCAGGTATATCAAAATTCTGCAAACGGGAACCAGTACGGAAAAGTGGTGGAGAATCGGAGAATTTAATGTATACAGCCGAAATATAGCACTTAACAAAAGTGCCTTTGCATCTTCCAATACGTCCGGTAATACGGAAGCAAATGCATTTGACGGTAACAGCACTACCCGCTGGGAATCCTCTGCCGCCGATCCCCAGTGGATAACGGTAGACCTTTCTTCAACCTACAATATAACAGGAGTTCGGCTGAATTGGGCTGCGGGAGGCGGTGCGGATTATAAAATCCAGGTATCCGGCGATAATGTGAATTGGACAGATGTCTATACGAAAACAGGAGGTTCAGGCGGTATTGACAACATTACCTTTACCGCCCCGGTAACGGGACGGTATGTAAGGATGGAAGGAACGGCCAGAACCTCGTCAGAGGGTTATTCACTATGGGAATTCGAGGTTTACGGCTCAGCGGCTGAACCGGAACAAAAGGCTGAAACACCGGTTATCACTCCGGCATCAGGAACTTATTTCTCCCCGCAGACGGTAAGAATAACCTGTAATACTTCAAATGCAACCATCCGGTATACCCTGGATGGCTCCACGCCAACCGCTTCCGCCGGGACCGTATACACGGGACCTTTTACCGTGCCGGAAACAACGACCGTAAAAGCGGCTGCCTATAAGGCGGGGATGAAATTGTCGGATGTGGCAGTCTCTGAAATAACCATCGTAATATCTACGAAGGTTTTAACACCGGTGATTACTCCGGCAACGGGAGTTCACGCAGACGTACAGACGGTAAGCATAAGGGTTGACACGCCGGGTGCCGTAATCAGATATACCATGGACGGTTCTACACCGACAGCGGCACATGGTTTCTTGTATGACGGAATATTTACGGTAGCTTCTACTACCACGGTAAAAGCCATGGCGACCAAGGAGGGATTAACGGATTCGGATGTGGCAGCGGAGGTTATTACCATTCGACCTGTCAATTTAAATCCCCCTGCGGGTCTTGGTGTAACCTCATCCGGGACAGATTCCGTCAGTTTAAGCTGGGCACCGGTATCCGGTGCGGCAGGCTATAATTTATATCGCTCCTTTGCCGAAACAGGAATATATATTAAGATTAACGATTTACTCATCACTTCAACCGGTTATACGGATACCGGTTTAGACAGTGCGGCTTATTATTATAAGGCGGCATCCGTGGATGAAAGCGGAGAATCTTTAATGTCGGGTCCGGTAACCGCAGTAACCGCATTGGACTTTGGAAAAAATGTAAAAATATTTGAGCCTTCCATGTCCGGTTCGGAAATTCAAACCATATGTGATAATATATTCTATCAGATGCAATACAATGAATTTGGCTCCGAAAGGTATGCGCTCCTGTTTAAACCCGGCTCCTACCATGCAAATATCAACGTGGGTTTCTACACACAAGTAGCCGGCTTAGGGCAAAGACCGGATGACGTAACCGTAACCGGCTCGGTACGCAGCGAAGCGGACTGGAATGGAGGAAATGCAACAAAGAATTTCTGGAGATCGGTTGAAAATTTTGCGGATATTCCAACCTATTCCGCTAACCCGTTAGCGCCCTCCGGGACCGAAACATGGGCTGTATCACAAGCGGCTCCCATGAGAAGGGTTCATGTAAAGGGGGATTTGATGCTATGGGATCCAAATCCCGATAACTATGACGGAAGCTGGTCCAGCGGGGGTTATATAGCGGATTCTATTATTGATGGTACGATTTATTCCGGCTCCCAGCAGCAATTTTTTACAAGAAACACTCAGATGGAATCCTGGAACGATTCAAACTGGAACATGATGTTTGTGGGGGATATCGGTGCGCCGGAGGAATCTTATGAAACAAGAGCATTTACCGTAATAAATCAGACACCTGTGATAAGTGAAAAGCCGTTTCTGTACTTTAACGACGGTGCTTATCATGTATTTGTACCCGGTTTAAGGGATAATGCACAAGGTGTTACATGGAAAAACGATATGGGGCCGGGTTCGTCTCTGTCAATGGAACAGTTTGTTGTGGCACATTCCGATACATCAACAGCCGCAAGTCTGAATCAAGCGCTGAAAAACGGTAAGAGCATTATATTTACCCCCGGTATCTACCATCTTAGTGAACCGCTCAGAGTGACAAGAGCGAATACGGTTTTGCTTGGCCTTGGCCTGGCAACCTTAATTCCGGATAATGGGACGGCCGCTATGACGGTTGCTGATGTTGACGGTGTGAAAATAGCGGGAATCCTGTTTGAGGCAGGTCCCAATCATTCGGAGGTATTACTTAAGGTTGGGCCAGAGGAAAGCGTGGCGGACCATTCGGCAAATCCTATGGTACTAAGCGACTTATTTTTCCGGGTGGGCGGAACAGGCCCGGGAAAGACAGACCTTTGCGTTAAAATTAACAGCAATGATGTAATCGGGGATCATTTCTGGATATGGCGCGCAGACCACGGAGAGGGCGTAGGCTGGACAGAGAATACCGCTAAGAACGGACTCATTGTAAATGGTGATAATGTAACTATGTATGGTCTGTTCAGTGAACATTTTAATGAATATTGTACCGTATGGAATGGCAACGGAGGCCGGGTATATTTTTATCAAAGTGAAATTGCATATGATGTTCCGGACCAGGCAAGTTTTATGGACGGGACAGAGTATGGATATGCTGCCTATAAAGTAGACGATACGGTAACTGCACATGAAGCGTGGGGAATGGGAGTTTACTCTTACTTTAAAGATGCGGTTATAAAACTGAATAGCGCCATCAGGTGCCCGAACAGTACAGAGGTAAAAATTCATAATGCAACAAGTGTTTTTCTCAATGGAAATGGTGAGATAACGCATATTGTTAACAATACCGGCGATACGGTGAAAGCCGGCCATATGAGGACATTTATTACCGATTATTCAAATAATGCGGAACAGCCTGACATAACACCCGGAACAGGCGTGTATGCTTCACCACAGATAGTAACAATAACGAACGTAACCCCGGGAACTGAGATAAGGTATACCGTGGATGGAACCGATCCGACAGCAACGGCGGGAATCATATATTCCGGACCATTTACGGTATCAGCCGATACTACGGTAAAGGCAATCGCCTATAAGGAAAGTGTGAAAGAAGAGTTCTTTCACACTCCATTATTAATGGCAGTACCGCAGGCCGGCCTGCGGTATGCAATGGGAGCAGGTATGAATGATTCCTATGTGGCAGCATCAGAAATCACAATTGATACTTCTCTGGAAAATAATATTGCATTAAATAAGACAGGAATAGCCTCTACCGGCTCAGGATGCCTTGCATTTGACGGCTATATGGATACACGGTGGGCGTCGGACTGGTCGGATCCGCAATGGATAAGCGTTGACCTTGGTTCAGGTTATATTGTTACGGGAGCAAAGCTTTCCTGGGAGACGGCAGCAGGAAGAGATTACAAAATCCAGGTATCGGGTGATAATGAGAATTGGACAGACGCTTATAAAAAGGCCGGAGGAACGGGTGGAACGGAGAGTATTACCTTCGACCAGCCTGTAACCGGACAATATGTAAGAATGCTGGGAACGGCCAGAGTAACCGGATATGGTTATTCGCTGTGGGAATTTGAAGTGTATGGCACACCAATTAATAAGGAACCGGTATCTATCCTTGTGGAAGCAGAAAACTATATCGATATGAGCGGTGTGGCGACCGAACCGTGCGGTGATGTCGGAGGCGGTGAGAATGTGGGATATATCGACACCGGCGATTGGATGGACTATACCATAACCATTGCAGCAGAGGGAACCTATGCGGTTGACTACAGAGTGAACGGCTGGAATGAGGGAGCGCAGATTGAGTTGATGAAAGACGGTAATGTGTTAGCAACTACCGGCACCAACACAGGAAACGTATGGGCAACCGTAACTTCGGAACCCTTTCACTTAACAGCAGGAACCTATACAATCCGGATTAATATCAGCGGCGGCGGATTTAATTTAAACTGGATGAATTTTGCATTACAATAAAAACTTAATAATGCAGGCGGCTGCAAAACGAATCACCTACGCTGTTTTTGCGACCGTCTGCCGCAAATTATTTGAAACATTAAATATCTGATTTTTTAGGTAGTGTAAAGTAATCTATGA
>DBEP01000098.1:0-32924 GCA_002294045.1 Lachnoclostridium sp. UBA903
GCTGCAATTCCTTCTTTGGTGATTCCGGCAGCTTAAATGTTATATTGGAATTTTTATATCTTAGACCGGTAGAATGGTTATATCAGTTTCCCATGCTTACCATTATACTGTCCAATATCTGGCACGGAACCGCATTTACCATGATGAACTTCCAGTCGGCCTTAGACGGTGTACCGGGTGATATAGAAGATGCGGCAAAGGTAGATGGGGCCGGCCGTTTACAGAATCTGATACGTATCATACTGCCCAATATTAAAAATACCATTGCAACCAACACTATGTTAAATACGCTCTCTACCTTAGGCGTATTTGGTTTAGTCTATACCATGACCGGAGGGGGGCCCGGCACTAAGACCCAGACGCTGCCCATATTTATGTACAAACAGGCTTTTGTCAGCTATCAGCTGGGATACGGAACCGCAATCTCCATGATACTTTTAATGATTGGCGTTACATTCAGTGTTGTTTATACAAGGCTGATGAAGGAATAGAGGGGGTGCTGCCATGAAGAAAAGAAGAACTGAAAAAACCGTTCCGTACCTGATTCTCACTATATTGTCGGTCATATTTATACTGCCCCTGTTATGGGTCGTTCTTGCATCTTTTGATTCCAATGCAATGCAATCCTTAAAGCTTCCGTTAAACTGGACCATCGGCAATTACCGGGAAGTCCTGACTAATCAGGCAAATTTAAGAGGTTTTGCCATCGGACTTTTAATCTCGCTGGTACAGTCGGTTCTTGTGGTAATCGTTGCCGGGCTGGCAGCCTATCCTTTGTCCAGATACGAACTGCGGTATCGGAGAATGTTTCTTTATACCATACTATTTATGACGTCCTTACCAATGACAGCAGTTATGGTACCT
Organism: Lachnoclostridium sp. UBA903; assembly: GCA_002294045.1. GTDB lineage: Bacteria > Bacillota > Clostridia > Lachnospirales > Lachnospiraceae > Anaerocolumna. Next base: position 865 of record DBEP01000098.1, read on the forward strand.
GTATTCAAGCTTTTTTTATCCGTCAATTTATATGACAGTATTATCGGAGTCATATTGTTTTTAACAGCAACATCCTTACCCTATGGTATCTGGTTAATGAAGAATTTTATGGACGGTGTTCCCATTGAACTGGAGGAAGCAGCCAAAGTAGACGGAGCGTCTACCCTCACTTGCATCCGTAAGGTAATTGCCCCCCTTATGTTTCCGGGAATCTGTGCGACTGCAATTTTTACCTTTTCCGGCAGCTGGGGTAATTTCTTTGTTCCGTATATTTTACTGCAGACCCTGGAGAAATTCCCGGCGTCCGTTAAGCTCTATCAGTTCTTTGGAAATCATGGAATGGTTGCCTATGGACAGCTGGCAGCATACTCGGTACTATATGCACTTCCTTCCATTATCTTATATATTTTGGCACAAAATTATATGTCAAAAGGATTCACTTTGGCAGGCGCTGCAAAAGGTTAAATGCTTTATAAAAAATATGTGCTTTCTGTTTAGAATAAATTTATTTGGCTTTTTACCAAAATATGATATAATGAAAACGGAGAGAGGAAATTGCAAGCTTGCTTGTAATTTCCGACCGGAGCAACAAGAGCATGAACACGTCTTATGTTCATGATATAATGAAAGCGGAATGAGGAATCCGTAAGCCTGCTTGCCGATTCCGGTGTAAGGCTGCTTTTGAAGTATAAAAGAGAAGAAATCAGAAAGGATGATAAATCAATGGTTTGTAGGGCCTGTGGAAGGAATTCAGCCAATGAAAACGCAAATTACTGCGAATATTGTGGTACTTCCTTCCGTGAAAATATAACATTTAAGCAGGAGAATTATTCGGCGGTACGGGAACAGCCAGCCATGGAAGTAAACCAGGATGAGAATGATAAACCTATTTCCTTCGGCGACTGGATGAGAACCATGTTATTGCCTTTTATTCCGGTTATAGGAATTTTTATATACGTTGTTATGATGTTTGTATGGGCTTTTGGCAATGACGTTCCCCAAAGCAAAAAAAACTGGGCGAGAGCCAGTCTTATTGTTACTGTGGGAATAATTATCTTGTTTTGCATAATATTCGTTACCACTACGATGGACATTATAAACAGCGGAATGAATATTAATGATTATATGAATGAATTCTATTAAAATGAACCGGATTATAGTTAAGAGAACCGGTACCCCGTATGGCAGGCACATAAAACAGACAGTGTTTGTTTACAGGGTACCAGGGTAAAGCAGCAGGAATTCCTGCGGTTTCTTATATTATTAAAAACGGTCCTTTAAGAATTCAGAAAAATTAACCAGATTTAAGGGTTTTAATACCTCTTTCATGCTTTTCATTTCGAATTTTTTTAATATGCTGTTAACCTGGCTTTTTATAGTGGCCTGGGATACGAATCTGGTTTCTGCAATTGTCTTATAAGAATTTCCCTCGTAAAAACATTTCAGAATTTCAAATTCACTGTTGGTTAATTTAGACAGGATGTTAAAAGTATAGAGTAAACTCTTTTGCCGGGTTTTCATTCTGGTGAATTCGTCGATGATTTTTTCAGCAATATCCGGCCGCAGCATGAGTTTATTAATATAGACATTACGAATGGAATTAATAATCTGGGTTATGGAATCTGTCTTTACGATATAGTCCATAACACCTGCACAATAGGCCTGAAATAAAAGGTCATCTTCCTCGTGTATGGTTAAAATAATTATCCTGATATCCGGGTTAAAATTTTTAATTGCATTGGTAGAGGATGACTATTATATTGCCACTTCCACTTTTGAATGGTTTCCCGGAGTTCAAATTCATCATTCAAAAGATCTGATCCACTGGAAGCTAATCGCAAGACCTCTTAACAGGGTTTCCCAGCTGGATATGCGGGGAGCGGCAAGCTCCGAAGGTGTATGGGCACCGTGTTTGTCCTATGACAAAGGCATTTTTTATTTGGTTGGGGAGAGAAACTGCAATCCAGAAGATGGTGTGGGGAGATGATGACTGGATTTATCTGGAAGGCGGCGGAAATACACCCAAAGTTACGGTACCCGCGCCGGACCTTCAGGAAACTGTCTGGGAGCCTGAGAAGGCCAGAGATCACTTCGACAGTGAAGTGCTGAATATTAACTTCCAGAGTCTCAGAGTACCTTTGGGTGAGGATACTTTATCCTTAAAAGAGCGCCCGGGTTACCTGCGGCTTAAGGGACGGGAATCTTTGGGCTCTAAATTTAACCAGAGCCTGGTTGCAAGGCGCCAGCAGGCGTTCCGCTATACGGCAAAAACCGCAGTTGAATTTAATCCTGAAACTTTTCAGCAGATGGCGGGACTTATCGCTATGTATGATATCAATAACTATTTTTATTTAAATCTTACCTTTGACGAAGAAAAGGGAAAAGTATTGAACCTTATAACCTGTGACGCCGGTAATTTAGATGAGCCTTTAGAGGAAACGGTTTTTGTCGGGGACTGGGAGCAATGCTGCCTAAAGGTGGAAGTGGAGTATCACCTTCTTCAGTTTTATTATTCCAGGGATGAAGCGGAATGGACAAAAATTGGACCGGTTTTTGACTGCAGTATATTATCGGATGAATATACGGAGCCAAACCGGTTCACCGGGGCATTTGTCGGAGTAAGCTGTCAGGATTTGTCAGGGAAAAGAAAACATGCGGATTTTGATTTCTTTGAATATATGGAAAGAGACTAAAATTTAAAAAGGTTTTCCTGTTGTTTTACCTGGGATATGAAATTAAGAAGTCCTTTCCAGATATATCAGGGCATTCTTAATACCGTCTTCTGCAATAGGAGTTGTTACATAATCTGCAATTTCCTTCAGCTTGGATACGGCATTTCCCATGGCGATACCGACACAAGCAAATCGGATTAATTCATAGTCATTCATACTGTCGCCGATGGCAATCACATCCTCAAAGGTCTGATTCCAGTAATCCAGCAGTATCTTAAGACCGGCAGCCTTGGATAAATTGCGGGGAATTACATCCGCACCTCCGGTTTCTTCCGACATAATTGGTGCTCTTAAGGCCGGAAAATTTTTTTCAATAAGGGCTGCGGCTTCAACGGTATCGTCCAGAAACAGAGTATAGACTTTTTTACCAATTAATTCCCTGGCATCACGGATGTCGGGGCTTTTTTCATTTCCTTTAAAAAACCAGCGTTCTTTTAATTTGAGGGGATTTGTATTATAAAACTTACCATTATAATAGGTTCCAAGGCACAAATTTTGTTCCAGGGCAAAGAGAATCACCGACCGGAGCAAATCAACATTCAGGAAGGACTCATGGAGTATTTCCCCATTTACTTCAATAACGGAACCATTGGCATGTATAATCGCATCCGGTTTTATAATTTCTTTCATAGGCAGGTTTCTTGAATCATTAAAGTACCGGCCCGTAGCCAGGACAATCTTATATTTTTCCCGTACCCTGTTAATAGCCTTTAGGGCGCTTTCGGGTACTTCCCTTGTCTCATGGTCAAAAAGTGTATTATCGTAATCCAGGCATAATATTTTACTCATTTTGGATAATCCTTTCTGCAATTCACTAAACGGTTATGTTACTGACGCAACCCGCCGCAGGCGGAGGGCTGTTGCAAAATTCAAGAAATATAAATCATATTCTAGACACAAGTTCAGTTAAATGATTATTTTGCAACAGCCTTTCTTATTTAATAGGAAATTGCGTCCTTCTATTAGTAAAACATAAATAAAGGACCTTATCAATAGTTTTTTGCAACAAAGTCAGGAGAAACGCAGGCCGGTAAGTGGAGAATTATCCGTTTAGAGTAATTAAACCGATGAGATTAACAGGTTTATGAATTCATCATAAGTTTTTGTACTTAGAAGGCTCTGAAAGGATTTATTGCCGGAAATGATTTCAGTAACCAAATCAAAAATATCCCGGAACAGGATACGGTCTTCTTCGTTAATGGCAAGCATGAATACAACATTTACCTTGTTCCGGTTCCAGTCGATGGCGGCAGGATGGATGGATACGGCTATGGCGGTGGAAAAAGAGCACATTTCCAGGGGATGGGGCATGGCAATATTGGTATATGCACTGGAGCTGATTTTTTCCCTTTCGTATAGCTTTTCCCGGAATGTCAAATCCACATGACCCGTTTTATATAATGCCTCCGATAAAAAATCCAGGGCATCCTTTTGGTCTTTGAAATCCGGGTCGTAAAAAAACAGTTCTTTCTTAAAGATAAATTTAAGCTTATTCTCCAGAGTGGCTTTTACCCTTGCCTTTTTAATGTCCTCCAGGACATTGACGATATTGCTGATATCCTTATTGTCAAAATAATTATTGATTCGGGCCACCGGTACCGATAAACAGGTATTTACCGGAATGGTGGATATAATAAATTCATAGTCGGCGAAAAGTCCAAGCTCGTCCGGAGAAGTAATAACACCGGTGAGGATAATGCTGTCTTCAAAAACGGTGTGGATTTTCTTTACCAGTCTTAAATGGGTGGAATAATACTGGGGGCACAGGACGAGTACCTTTACTTTATCCCTTAACGCTTTCTGTTCTTCGATTAAAACCCCTATGTGCAGGGATATATAGGCAATTTCGTCTTCGGATAATATAAACCCCTTTACCTTGGTGATTAAGTTGGCGATAAATACGGATACGTCATAAATATACGGATACGTATTTTTTATTGATAAGAGTTGGGGATTTCTTAAATGAATGTTATTTTCCAGCCGGATTATCATGTTATATAGATGGAGTGAAAAGCGGATTATAAAATCCTGGTTATTCAGGTTAACATAAAAAACATTCCTGACCTTATTCTGTATCAGCTCCATTAAGTCGCATATATCAGCGCCGACAATTTCTTTCAGCCTGGAAGGTTCCAGCTGGTTAATATTCTCATGGACAATTCTGGTCCTTAAGATTAAAGCCAGATTGTTAAAATCGCTGCCGGTAAAACGGACCGGAAAGTATTTCTCCAGATTGTCGCATATTTCCCCCAGCAGTTTATGGATTGGGCTGTCTGAGGGAATACTGCGGGAGGTATCGTTTTGCTCTTTGGGAGAAGGATTTTCCAGGGAGCGCTCCATCGTAATGCCAACATGCAAAATAAAGTTAGTCAAAGAAAAATCATCAATAAAATAGTGGTTGGACAATAGTTTATCGGTGATTATGTGTTTTATGATTTTCATATCAAAATTAGGCAGGTAAGTCTGTATTAAATCCAGACTGCTGAAATTGTCTTTTGTCTCGCTGTATATCAGATGGGAAATCATTTTCTTTTTATTTTTCTCCGGTCCGTCGATATAGGCACGGTTATTTTTCGTTTTGAATACCAGGTCAAATTTCATTAATTCCCCTTTGATTTTGGAAATCTCATTGGTAAGCGTAACAGGGGAAATACATAATTCCTCCGCCAGTTCATTTAAATCTTTTGTCTCCTGCCGTAATAACAGCATTTTAAGTATATAAGCCTGCCTGCTTTGTGCGGTCTGGGGAATGTGGCCGGCAGAAGCATTTAGCAGAGAATACAGGCGTTCTTTATCCCGGACCAGAAAGCCTTCCCTGGAAGAGAGGATCAGTTCAGGATAATTGGCATTAATATTGGAGATATAGGTCTTAACACTGCGAATGGAATAGTTCAGGTTAACGGATATATTGGCGGCAGTGCACCACTCGGTTTGGTTTTTCAGATAATTTAACACCTGGATTTCTTTTTCCTGCATAATAATCTCCTTTCCGGGCAAATCAGGACATACTCCTATTAGGGGCCTACCCCTATTATAAGTATAACCATATGGAATTTCTATCATTACATTTGCACTGATAAAGTGCAATTCCAAGAATAGAAATTTTAATGGGAAGCTGGGATAATAAGGCTACAGATAGCCGGGAGCTACGGACCGGTGCAAAGTAACAAAAAGGAGAGAATTCTATGGATGCACTTGAAAAATGCATGGAGATCATTGCAAGCGGCGGTGAGGGGAAAAGTTTGGCAATGCTGTCTATCCAACAAGCCCGAGCCGGAAAATATGAAGAAGCGGAACAAAGCCTGAAACAGGCTAAAGCGGCTATAGTAAAGGCGCATAAGACCCACAGTGAACTGCTGTTTTACGATGCGGAACATAATGACCTGCAGGTTACGATGTTTGCGGTACATGCGGCGGATCATCTGACGGCAGCGGATATAATTAAGGAACTGGCGGAAGAAATCATTTATCTGTATAAGGAGGTAAGAAATGTATAAGATTGCTTTAGTATGTGAGAATGGTGCAAGTACGGGCATGGTAGTGAAAAAGATGAAAGAAGCTGCGGGCAGGCAGGGAATAGAAGCGGAAATAGCGGCCTATCCCTATACCCAGCTGGAAAATTTCATAGCAGAAATGGACGTTGTACTGTTAGGACCGCAGCTGGCTTTCAAAAAAGAGATTACTTTAAAAACTTATCCGGAACAGGCGGCTAAAATTGATGTGATTAAAGCCATGGATTTCGGAATGATGAACGGGGAAAAAATTTTAAAGGATGCAATTGCCATAGCAGAAAAATAGGATAGCAAAAACTTATGGGAGGAAAATATAATGAACAAATTTATGGAAGCATTACAAAATAAATTAATGCCAATCGCACATAGGATAAGCAATGTGAAATTTTTAAGTGCCTTAGGTGCAACATTTCAATTATTACTGCCGATAATTCTTATCGGTTCTTTCGCCTGTTTGGGAGCCTTTCTGGATATACCCGCCTGGCAGGCCTTTGTTACCGGTACGGGTCTGGCAAATGTCTTTATGACCGTCCAGTCATTAACACTCAGTATAATTGCCCTTTATGTGGCTTTTGTCCTGCCCTACCAATATGCCTCTAAGTTAGGAATGAAACCGCTGTCGGCAGCGATTACAAGTTTTATGACCTTCCTGATACTGACGCCCCACGAATTATATACCAATATCCCTACGCAATGGCTGGGATATGCGGGTTTGTTTACGGCCATGATAGTAAGTGCCTGTGTAATTAGGCTGACCAAATTACTGATGGATAAAAAGTTCTATCTTCGTATGCCCGAAGGCGTACCTCCCATGGTAGAAGAATCCTTTGCAGCCCTGGTGCCGGCCCTGCTTTGCGCCGTACTTGCCATAGTCATAGCAGCAGCTTTAGCCGCTACCAGCTTCGGAAGTATCCATCAGATTATTTATTCTTTTATACAGGCACCCCTGCAAGGTATCGGCTTATCCTATCCTGCATATCTGTTTGTACAAATACTTTCCACTTTGTTCATGTTCTGCGGTATACACGGGAATTCCATATTTGGCGTAATATCGCCGATAACCCTGGCGGCATCTGCGGAGAACCTGGAAGCTCTGGCGAATGGGTTACCGGCTCCCAACATCATTATAGACTCTTTCTCCTTATTATGCCAGCCCGGCGGTATCGGGGGAACTTTCGGCCTTGCATTTTTAATGGCCTTTACCGGAAAGAGCAAAAGACTGAAAACCCTTGGAAGAATGTCAGTGATTCCCGCCTTTTTCGGAATCAATGAGCCGCTGTTATTTGGCATTCCGATTTTATTGAATCCGTTGTTGTTTATACCTTATATACTGAACCCCATTATATGTACCACAATCAGTTATTTGTCGATTGCCCTTGGAATAACGCCCAGATTGTCCGGCGTTACCGTAAACTGGACAATGCCCCAGATTATTTCAGGGTTCCTGGCACAAGGCATTCCAACGGCAATTTTACAGATAGTATTGATTCTTGTAACAACTCTAATCTGGATTCCCTTCTTTAAGATGGTAGACAGGCAAACGGTAAAAGAAGAAACGGTAGTTAATTAAACGGTTAACATAAGGAACTGTTGTAGAATAGTATCGATAACTCCGGTTACAGGAGAAAAAGACTATTTTACGGCAGTTCCGCTTATACGGAAGCAGGTGTATATATGAGCAGACTGGCAGATGATTTTCTATGGGGCGGTGCCGTTGCGGCTAACCAATGCGAAGGCGCATGGAACACTGACGGAAAAGGTATCAGTACGGCTGACTGTATGACAGCCGGAAGCGTTGATAAAAAAAGAGAGTATACGGACGGCATTTTGGAGGCCAGATATTACCCAAGCCACGAGGCCATAGATTTTTATCATCATTATAAAGAGGATATCAGACTGTTTGCGGAAATGGGGTTTAAATGTTTTCGGACTTCCATCAACTGGACAAGGCTGTTCCCCGCGGGAGATGAGGAAAGACCTAACGAAAAAGGTCTGGAATTCTATGATTCCCTTTTTGATGAATGCCTTAAGTACGGGATTCAGCCGGTTATAACCATCTCCCATTATGAGACGCCTTATGGGTTGGTAAAAAAATACGGCGGATGGAGAAACCGTAAACTAATTGACTTTTATTTAAATTACTGTAAAGCAATATTTAACAGATATAAGGATAAAGTAAAGTATTGGATGACTTTTAATGAGATAAACGTAATTGCGCTGCACCCGGCCATGGCTGCAGGACTTAGAACGGAAGATGGAGAAAACTTTGACCAGGCGGTCTTTCAAGCCGCCCATCACATGCTGGTTGCAAGTGCCGGGGCGGTAAAGCTCGGACATACCGTTAACCCGGATTTTAAAATCGGCATGATGATGCTTTACCCGACGTTTTATGCCGAAACCTGCCATCCCCTGGATCAGCTGAAGGCTATGGAAGCAATTGATATGCACTATATCTTTTCCGATGTGCAGGTCAGGGGGGCTTATTCCGGGAAAGCGCTGAATTATTTTAAAAACAGGGGATTTCAATTACGGACGGAACCGGAAGACAGCGAAATCCTGAAAGAAGGAACCGTCGATTATATCGGTTTCAGCTATTATAACTCCAATGTGGTTTCCCACACCATGAAAGGGGAAATGACCGGAGGGAATATGTTAAATGCTATGAAAAATCCATATCTGAAAGCCTCTGACTGGGGCTGGATAATTGACCCTGTGGGACTCAGGCTTGCCCTGAATTATTTATATGACCGTTACCGGATTCCTCTTTTTGTGGTGGAAAACGGGTTGGGAGCCGTTGACGAGCCTGAACCTGACGGCAGCATACGGGATACATGCCGTATCTCCTACCTAAGAGAGCATATCAGGCAGATGATACTGGCGGTGGATACGGACGGAGTTGAATTAATGGGCTATACTCCCTGGGGCTGTATTGACCTTGTCTCGGCAGGGACGGGAGAAATGAAAAAACGTTATGGCTTTATTTATGTAGATAAAGACAATGAAGGCAAGGGAAGCTTAAAACGGACGAAAAAAGCGTCCTTTGAATGGTACAAGAAGGTAATCGCCTCCAACGGCGAGGAACTGGATTAGGAGGAAAAGCATGAAATATCCAAATTTATTTTCGCCTATTAAAATTAACGATATGGTAATCAGAAACCGGATTGTAGCTACGCCTATGGGCCATAATTTCACTGATAAAGCCCTGGGCGGAGCGGGAATAATCATAGCAGGCTCCGTGATAGCGGAACCCGGGAGGTCTTCCTTTGCATCACCGGACGAGCCCTATGCGTTTTCCAAATACCAGGTGGAAAAAACCAGGGAACGGATTTTGCTTGCACAGCAGGCCGGAGCCAAAGCCTCCATTGAAATAGGGCATGCGGGGCAATATGCCAGAGTTAAGGATTATGCCAAAGGTCCTACAGGATTTATCCGGGAAGACGGGGTGGAAGTAAAGGAAATGACGGAAGAAATGATGGAAGAAACCCTTGACGGGTATGCCCGGACGGCGGCGGATGCTAAAAAATTAGGTTTTGACATGATTTTTATGCATTTCGGACACGGATGGCTGGCAGCGGAATTCCTTTCCCCCTATTTTAATAAAAGGACGGATAATTACGGCGGAAGTTTAGAAAACCGGGCCAGATTCCCGAAAAGGATATTGGAAAGGGTCAGGACGGCAGTCGGTCCCAAGTTCCCCATTGATATGCGGATATCTGCCACGGAATGGGTGGAAGGCGGTATCGAATTCGAAGATGTACTGGCCTTCATAAAAATGGTGGAACCCCTTATTGATACCGTACAGATTTCCTGTGGCCTGGACCTTGTCCATGAGGCTAATGTCCATATGGTCACCACTAATTTTGAAGAGCACATGCCCAATGCAAAATATGCAAAAATAGTAAGGGAAAATGTAAATATTCCCGTTTCGGTCGTCGGTGCGATTATGAACCCGGAGGAAGCAGAGCAGCTGCTTGCGGATGGAACCGTTGATTTGGTTGCACTTGGGCGGCCTTTGGCAGCGGACCCTGAATGGCCGGAAAAAGCCAGGGAGAGCAGGGCGGAAGACATAGTGCCCTGCATACGGTGCCTGCAATGTTACCATATAGCCAGCAACCGCTGGAATGTAGGATGTTCCGTGAATCCCAGATATGCCAATGAATCCTTTATACCGTTAAAACTGAAAAAGGCGGAAAGAAAGAAAAAAGTTGCGGTAGTAGGGGCAGGGCCTGCCGGATTAAAGGCGGCTTTAATCGCCGACCAGAGAGGCCATGAAGTTATTTTACTGGAAAAGAATCCTTATGTAGGAGGAGCAATCCATGCTGTAGCCATGGAACATTACAAGTCGGATATACTGGCATATTTAGATTATCTGAAAACACAGTTAAAGAAGTCCCGAATAGATATCCGTCTGAATACGGAGGCTACACCGAAGGTGATAGAAGAGATAAAGCCCGATGCGGTAATCGTTGCGGTGGGTTCCATTCCTTTCACCCCGCCTGTTCCCGGAATCGACAAAAAGCTTGTCATGAACTTTTATGATGCCATTGAACACGAGGACAGGATAGGACAGGAGGTAGTAATTCTCGGCGGCGGTACCATCGGGGCGGAAATCGGATTGGAACTGGCTTCTCTCCGGAAGAAGCATGTTACGGTGATAGAACTGGCAGGTGAAATAGCGTCTCAGGGAAATATGCTGTACCGGATTGCCCTGCACCAGAAAATAGAACAGGCACCTGCTTTAAATTTTATGCTGAATAGCAAATGTCAGGAAATCAGGGAAAACGGCGTAGTGGTTAACACAAATCAGGAGGAAAAATTCCTTCCGGCAGATACGGTTATTATTGCAACCGGCTTAAGGCCTAACAAAACGGCAGCCGACAGCTTTTATGGAATCATACCGGAAACCTTTATTATCGGTGACTGTAAACAACCCAGAAAAATTATGGAAGCTACCCTGGAGGGCTATTGTATTGCCGCCAATTTGTAAGCCTCCTTTAAAGGACATCACCTGCAACAGGCCGGCTTGCCGTTTGACTAAGCGTTTAAGATATCTTCTATGGAATCCAGTTCATCCTCCGTAAATTTAAGATGATTCAGGGCTTCCACATTTTCAGAAATCTGATAGGATTTACTGGCTCCGATTAAGGCACTGGTGATTTTTCCTTTTCTTAAGACCCATGCCAGGGCCAGCTGGGCCATGCTTTGCCCGCGGTCTTTCGCTATTTCATTCAGTTTTCTTACTTTTTCAATTTTTTCCAAAGTAACGGAATCCGCATTCAGGAAAGGACTGTTAGGATCAGCGGCCCTGGAATCCGTGGGAATTCCCTTTAAATATTTGCCGGTTAAGAGGCCCTGGGCCAGTGGGCAGAAAGCAATGCTGCCTACGCCGTTTTTTTCCAGCACAGGGGTTAGTTCCTTTTCAACCCAGCGGTTAAACATATTATAATTGGGCTGATGGATTAAAAGCGGGGTGCCGAGTTCCTTTAGAATTTTAATTGCTTTTGCCGTCTGCTCCCCGTTATAATTGGATATTCCCGCATATAAAGCTTTTCCGGACCGTACAATCCGGTCCAAGGTATGCATGGTTTCTTCTAAAGGAGTATCCGGGTCCGGGCGGTGATGGTAGAAAATATCCACATAATCCACGCCAAGTCTTTTCAGGCTTTGGTCCAGACTGGAAATTAAGTATTTTTTGCTGCCCCAGTTTCCGTAAGGACCCGGCCACATATTATAACCGGCTTTAGAGGATATTAGGATTTCATCGCGGTAGGGTTTTAATTCATTTTTCAGGATTCTGCCAAAGTTCTCTTCTGCGGAACCAGGGACCGGTCCGTAATTATTGGCAAGGTCAAAATGGGTAATGCCATGGTCAAAGGCAGTCGTGACCAGCTCCACCATATTATCATAGACATTGGCAGAACCGAAATTGTGCCATAACCCTAAGGAAAGGGCAGGGAGCTTAAGTCCGCTGTAACCGCACCTGTTATAAACCATGGTATCATATCGTTTCTCATTTGCTTGATACATATTCTGAACACCTCTATTCATATTTAATAATAGGACACTAAACTTAAATTCTATAGTAAGAACTATTCTTAACATATCATGAACCAAAACCGTGTTCATGATCTTGTTACTCCAATCGGAATCCGTAAGCAAGCTTGTCGATTCCTCATTCCGCTTTCATTATATCATGAACCAAAACCGTGTTCATGATCTTGTTACTCCAATCGGAATCCGCAAGCAAGCTTGTCGATTCCTCATTCCGCTTTCATTATATCATGAACCAAAAACGTGTTCATGATCTTGTTACTCCGGTCGGAAATTACAAGTAAGCTTGCAATTTCCTCTCTCCGTTTTCATTATATCATGAACCAAAAACGTGTTCATGATCTTGCTGCTCCGCTCGCTTATTGCAAGTAAACTTGCATAAGCTCACTCCGCTTTCATTATATCATATAACCAAAGAAAGCGGATTGCAAGGGAAGTTAATGATAATAATCATCAGGTTTAAGTTAATTATTAACATTTTAGCTTTAAACCATACATCTTAAGTATTAACCCAGGATTAACCGAATGAACATTGACAGATACAATCTGATGATTTATATTATAATCTAGAATGTGTTTGAAAAAATTGGAGACCTTTAAACTTGTATAGAGTCTTCTTATAAATATGGAAAGGAAACGGATATGAGTAAAGTAAGAACCAGATTTGCACCCAGTCCCACCGGCAGAATGCACGTTGGAAACTTAAGAACAGCATTATATGAATACCTGATTGCAAAACATGAAGGAGGCGATTTCCTTCTTAGAATAGAAGATACCGATCAGGAAAGATTTGTGGAAGGTGCAACGGATATTATATATAATACATTGAAAACAACCGGATTAATCCATGATGAAGGTCCTGACAAAGACGGCGGCTACGGCCCTTATGTACAGAGTGAGCGTCATGCTGCCGGAATTTATATGAAGTATGCCAGACAATTGATTGAAAAAGGGGAAGCTTATTACTGTTTTTGTACGAAAGAAAGGTTAAGCACCCTTAAGAGTGTTGTTTCGGAAGAAGGGGTTAATCCTGATTTAAGCGACGGCCAAGGCGGGCAGGGGGAAGTGAAGGAGATTATCAAATACGATAAACATTGCTTGCACTTGTCTAAGGAAGAAACCGAAGCTAACCTGGCGGCAGGAATACCGTATGTCATCCGCCAGAATATTCCGGCAGAAGGCACCACTACTTTTCATGATGCCGTTTATGGTGACATTACGGTGGAAAATGCGGAGCTGGATGATATGATTTTAATTAAATCCGACGGTTTCCCGACCTATAATTTTGCCAATGTAATTGATGACCATTTAATGGAGATTACCCATGTGGTCAGGGGAAATGAGTATTTGTCTTCCACACCGAAGTATACCAGACTTTATTATGCATTCGGCTGGGAAGAGCCTGTTTATGTACACTGCCCGCTGATTACCAACGAAGAGCATAAAAAATTGTCCAAGCGAAGCGGACATTCCTCCTTCGAGGATTTGCTGGAGCAGGGATTTGTGACGGAAGCGATTGTCAATTTTATCGCTTTACTGGGCTGGAGCTCCGGCACCAATGAAGAGATTTTTTCCTTGGAGGAATTGGTAAAGGAATTTGATTACCGTCATATTAATAAATCTCCGGCCGTGTTCGATATGGCCAAGCTTAAATGGATGAACAGCGAGTATATTAAGAAGATGGATAACGAGCGTTATTATGAGCTTGCCCTTCCTTATATCAGCGAAGTAATCCATAAGGAGCTGGATTTAAGGAAAATAGCGGATTTAGTGAAAACCAGAATCGAAACCTTTTTAGATATTAAGGATATGATTGATTTCTTTGAGGGATTGCCGGATTATGATACCTCCATGTATATCCATAAAAAAATGAAAACGGATGAAGAAATCTCCTTGTCCATTTTAAGGGAACAATTACCCTTGCTGGAAGCCCTTGAGGATTATTCCGTAGAAGGAATTGAAGGTGTGCTTATGGGATATATCAGGGAGAAAGGCATTAAAAACGGTACGGGTTTATGGCCTGTCAGGACAGCCGTATCCGGAAAGCAGTCCACACCGGGCGGTGCCTATGAAATCATGAATATAATCGGCAAAGAGGAAAGTATACGGCGCATCCGCATTGCCATTGACAAATTAGGCAACGGGTAAATTGCCGATGGAAGTAAATCAGTCGCAATGGACAGCCATTAATCACAATAAAGGGCCCATGCTGGTATTTGCAGGGCCCGGTTCCGGTAAAACCCTTGTCATTACCAGAAGGACGGAACAGCTTATAAACCAATACGGCATTAATCCCCGGAATATATTAGTAATTACTTTTACCAAAGCTGCCGCAGGGGAAATGAAAGAACGCTTTTACCGGCTGACGGGCGGGAGAGGGCAGGGCGTTAATTTCGGAACCTTTCATGCCGTGTTTTTTAACATATTAAAGTATGCCTATCATTTTAGTGCCGCCAACATAATCCGTGAAGAACAGAAAAATCTCATCTTCCGGGAAATTATGGAGCATCTGGATGTGGAAATCGGAGACGAAAAGGAATTCATATCCGGCATTGCTTCTGAAATCAGCCTGGTTAAAGGCGAGAGGATGGATTTGGAGCACTATTATTCCATAAATTGTTCTGAAGAAATATTCAAAAAAATCTATCAAGCCTATGAAAGCAGGCTCCGCAGTTCCAATTTGATTGATTTCGATGACATGCTGACTTTATGCTACGAGCTTCTTGTGAAACGGGAAGATATTCTTGCGGTATGGCAGAAGAAATTCCAGTACATACTAATTGACGAATTCCAGGACATAAATAAAGTTCAATATGATATCATCAGGCTATTGGCACTGCCGGAAAATAATTTATTTATCGTTGGTGACGATGACCAGTCCATCTACCGTTTCCGGGGCGCCAAGCCGGAAATTATGTTAAGCTTTCATAAAGATTATCCGGAAGGAAAAAAGGTCCTGCTGGGTGTCAATTACCGTTCTACCGAAAAAATTGTGGAATGTGCGGCTTCCCTGGTTAAAAACAATACGAAACGGTTCCCGAAGGAAATCCATGCCAGGCAGAGAGGCGGACAGGATGTTGTCATAAAGTCATTTAAGGAATTAAAAGAACAAAACAGCATGGTTGTTGCCAATATACTGCAATACTGCAAAGCAGGAATTCCATTTTCCGATATGGCCGTTCTTTTTCGTACCAACACCCAGCCAAGAGCTTTAATTGATAAGCTTATGGAGTATAATGTACCCTTCCATATGAAAGACATGATACCGAATCTCTATGATCACTGGATTGCGGTAAATATTATTACTTATATTAAATTAGCCATGGGATACCGGGACCGTGGATTATTTCTGCAGATTGCAAACCGCCCGAAACGTTATTTAAGCCGGGAATGTTTTGCGGACTCCAAAGTAGACTTTATTAAATTAAGAGATTTCTACGGTGATAAGGAATGGATGCTGGACAGGATTGATAAACTGGAGTATGATCTTAAGCTTATGAAGGATATGGGCCCTTTTGCGGCAATTAATTATATCCGCAAAGGAATCGGTTATGAAGACTATCTGACGGAATATGCGGCCTTTAGAAGGATTAAAGCGGAAGAACTGTTCGATACCTTAAATGAACTGCAGGATTCGGCCAGGGAGTATAAGACCTATGAAGAATGGTTCCGCCATATCAGTGAATATCAGGAAGAGCTGAAAAGACAGGCACAGAATCAGAAAAAGGAAAAAAACAGCGTGGCTCTGGTTACCATGCATAGCTCTAAAGGATTGGAATACAGTGCAGTATTCATTATAGATGCAAATGAAGGTATCACCCCCCACCGAAAGGCTATGCTGGAAACGGATATGGAAGAGGAACGCCGGTTATTTTATGTAGCCGTTACCCGGGCCAAGGAATATCTGCATATTTATTCCGTAAAGGAACGTTATAATAAGGAACTGGCCTGTTCCAGATTTGTCGGGGAAATGCTGTTAGACAGGGATTGTCTGAAAGCCGGAACGAAGATAGAACATAAAACCTATGGAACAGGAATTATTAAATCCAATCACCGGGGAAGGCTGGTTATCTATTTTGATGAGCTGAAAAGAGAGAGGGCCCTGGATTTGGAGTATTGTATTCAAAATATGCTTTTAACCGTAAAGGCATAGAAAACAGCACCATTGCATTTTTCAAACACGCTCTGGAGCAGAATGGAAAATAACCCCGGGAGAAAAGCGGTTTCCAAATGATAATTGTCCGATTCTGCCGGATAGAACCCGCAGACATACAAAAACTCCAGGAAATTACTTAGAACGGAGTGAAAGCCGGACCTTGCTTACGTTCAGACAAATCCGGCTTTCACTCCGTTCTAAGTAATTTCAGGAGTTTAAATCCCGCATATTTCTTAACCGATATTATATTTCTTCGTCTTCTTCCTCTTCCTCGTCAAACATATCATCAAATTCTTCGCTGTCCATTAATTCGTCAAAAGCGTCGGATACCGCTTCAAATTCATCATCATCTTCGATATTAAGCAATTCAATTTCATCATTTTCATGTTCGATAAATTGATATAAATAGATTTCGCCGTCTTCTTCGTTATCTTTTTCCGCAGGAATAAGTGCGATATAATCTTTCTCTCCAACTGGAAATATACATAGAACTTCGCATTCCAAATCTGTCCCGTCATCCAGTGTTAAAGTTACATTCATATGCTCATGATCATGGTCATGTCCGCAACCGCAACCACAGTCGTGTTCGTGTTCACTCATTGTAATATACCTCTCTTTCAGTAAGCCTGTGAATAGGATTCCTAAACCGGCAAATAATATTATGGCAATAAGATGGCTGTTCCATCCTATTATTTCATACAATTTGACTTTAACAGATAAACCGCTAAATTGCAAGGTAATTCTAACCATAAAAATAAATATATTTTTAACGAAAATATATTGACTTTATATAAAAATAGAATAAAATATACAATAGATTTGACAGGAAAATCATGTATCAACGGCTATTCATATTTGTATTTGACTTGGAAAGAGAGGAGAACATTTAAGTGGCTACTACCAATGCTAACGATAGCAGACCAGGAGATAATCGTGGCAATACCGGATCCAGCGAAAACCACAGGCCAGGAAACAGTCGTGAAACCGGAAGCAATAACAAAACCGCCGGTCAAAAGGACAGAGGCAATTCCCCTTTTAACAGGGAGAATAAGCCTTATAATAAAGATAGCAGATATGATACTTTAAACAGGGGAAATAAACCTTATAATAAAGATTCTAAGCCTTACGGCGGAACAGACAGCAGGGACAGAAAGCCATCCGGCAATTTAAACAGAAACAGGGATATGAAAGGCAGCGGATATAATAAGGATTATGACAGTGACGATTTGTACGGGAAAGGCTATAGCAGAGGAAAAGACCAGCGATTAAATGACTCCAGAGCAAGAACATCACAGAACAGGGAAAAAGAACAACAGCCGGATAAACTTGAGACAATCAGGCGGTTGGAAAGAGAAAAGAAAGCGATACAAAAGAAAAGCCAGGAAACCGATAAAAAACGGGATAAGCACAGCAGACCCCAGGTAAAACAGCGTAGAACCAATAATATAGATTGGACCAAAGGCTATGCAAACGGCCGGTATGGAGACGATGATGAAGATTATACCTAATACAGGCCTTTAGTGTGTTTGAAAAATCGTTGCACCGTTCTGAACGCCCTACTTTGTGGTATACTGTGTCGCAATTTTAGGAGTGTAGCACCACTACGCCTGCGTTGTTAACCGGCGGGAAGTTCTCTGCCGGAATCACTATGGAACATAAGGAAAAGGAGAACATGGATAAGGATAACGGTGCTAAAATTAAAATATCCGTAAGGAATCTGGTGGAATTCATTCTTCGGTCCGGAGACCTGGATAACCGGACAGGGGGCAGGCGGGATACGGATGCTATGCAGGAAGGAAGCAGAATCCATCGAAAAATACAAAAACAGATGGGTTCTAATTATAGTGCTGAATTTCCATTAAGTATTACCGTACCCATATCCAGGGAGGGCATTGCCTTTGAACTATGTGTGGAAGGAAGAGCCGACGGAATTATCAGTCTTGCGGAGGAGATACCGTCCGTTGTCATTGATGAGATAAAAGGTGTCTATATGGAGCTGAATCATCTGGAAGCTCCGGTTGCCGTACATCGTGCCCAGGCCATGTGTTATGCCTATATGTATGCCAGATTGTATAATCATGAGAATATCGGAATACGCATGACATACTGCAATCTGGAAACCGAATATATGAAATATTTTAAGGAAGCCTTTACCATTGCGGAATTGAAAAACTGGTTTTCTAAATTGGTGGATGAATATGGTAAGTGGGCCGTATGGCAGTTATGCTGGGGGCGGTACCGGAACGAAAGCATCAAGTTACTCGACTTTCCTTTTCCTTACCGGACCGGGCAGAAAGAGCTGGTTACCAATGTTTATAAAACCATAATACGGGATAAAAGATTGTTCCTTGAAGCACCTACCGGCGTAGGCAAAACCATATCGACTATATATCCGGCCATAAAAGCCATGGGAGAAGGATTGGTCGGCAAAATATTCTACCTGACGGCTAAGACCATTACCAGGACAGTTGCGGAAGAAACCTTTCAGAATCTGATGGAAAAAGGGCTGCATCTCAAATCCGTAACCATAACGGCAAAAGAGAAAATCTGTCTATTGGACAAGCCCGACTGCAACCCGGTTTCCTGCGTGAGAGCAAAGGGACATTATGACCGGGTTAATAATGCGGTCTTTGATTTATTAAATAATGAAAATGATATTACCAGGGACCTTATTCTTTCCTATGCGGAAAAACATGAGGTATGTCCTTTTGAAATGTGTCTGGATGTAACTACCTGGGCGGATACGGTTATATGCGATTACAATTATGCGTTTGACCCTAACGTTTATCTCAGAAGGTTTTTCCTTGGCGAAAAAAAGAATGATTATGTTTTTCTAATCGACGAAGCCCATAATCTGGTGGACCGTGCCAGGGAAATGTACAGCGCGGTATTATATAAGGAACAGTTTCTAAAAGTAAAGAAATTAATTAAAAACCTGAACGGGATTACACAGAATTCGGGACACTATAACACTCCTAAATTAGAAAAACGGCTGGAAGCCTGTAACAGTGACCTGCTGAAGCTGAAACGGAAATGTGATGACTGCAGTATAATCAATGATATAATGGATTTTGTGCTTCATTTAATGAGACTGATGACGGATTATGAGGAATATTTATCGGAATATACGGCTGCAGAAGGAAAGGAAGATATACTGGGGCTGTACATGGATATCCGTCATTTTCTTAATATTTACGAAATATACAGCGATAAATATATAACTTATACGGATTATGATGAACAGGGAGAATTCCGGATTAAATTATTGTGCATGGATCCGTCGGATAATCTGAATACCTGTCTGGACAAGGGAAAGAGTGCCGTCTTTTTTTCCGCCACTCTTCTGCCCATCGGGTATTATAAAGAACAGCTTGGGGGCCGGGAGGAGGATTATGCGGTTTATGCTCCGTCGCCCTTCCGGAAAGAAAACCGGCTCTTAATGATCGGAAGTGATGTGAGTACCAGATATACCCGGCGTAACCAGGAAGAATTTGAAAAAATCGTCCAGTACATCGTTAGGTTTATTAAGGCGAAAAAAGGAAATTATATGGTATTCTTCCCGTCCTACCAGATGTTGAACCAGATAGCCGAGCTGGCCCAGGACAAATTGGATGGCATAGTAATTCAGAAAAATAATATGACGGAGACAGAGAAAGAAATTTTTCTGGAGGAATTCACGGTGGAACCGGATACTAGCAGAATTGGTTTCTGTGTTATGGGCGGTATTTTCAGCGAAGGTATTGACTTAAAAAATGACCGTTTAATCGGAGCTGTCATTGTCGGTACAGGTCTTCCCATGATAGGAAATGAAAGAGAGCTTTTCCGCAGTTATTATGATAAACGGAACAAAAGAGGTTTTGATTATGCCTATTTGTATCAGGGAATGAACAAAGTACTGCAGTCTGCCGGAAGGGTCATCAGGACCATGGAAGATAAAGGAGCCATTTTGCTCCTTGATGAACGGTTCCGGCAGACCCAGTATGCGAATTTATTCCCCAGGGAGTGGTATCCGAACCTATTGGTTAACCTTAAGACCATGGAGGTGGAACTTAAGGATTTCTGGAAATATTAGAAGGACTTTCGCAGCAGCACGTATCTTGCCGGCGTACCGTTAAAAATGCAGGGAGCTGCCGGAGTAAGGACGATGAGGGCGGCCGTAGAGGAAGTCCTCATCGGTAAAGATTCGGTAAATCCGGTTCAGGATATGATATATAACCGCACCTATAATGCCTCCTAAAAACCCTAATATTACGTCGTCCAAATCGCCCTTTCCCAGGAGAAAAACTCTTTGTAAAATCTCAACCAGAAGCGGGAGAATTAATAGAACCAGAATACGCAGAAGCCGGCTTTGATAACGCAATAACAGAGTGGCATAAAAGCCGTAAGGTATGAACAGGGCAATTCCCTGTGCCAAGTAAATCGCTATTGTGCCCAGAGAGGCATATCCGTTTAAATAATCTTCAATTAGGGTGGCTAAGGTTAAAAAAGGAACCAGATTAACGGATTGGAAATCCGTATAATACAGGACAAGGGATTTATTCTTAAGGAATAATACAAGGATAAGAATCCCGATATAAAATACGGCAAATACCAGATTAATATTACGGTAAAAAATCCTGAAGTTTGTATACTTTAAGCTTCTGTCTGTTAAATTGCGGATAATGCAGTAAAGCAGCGGTATAATCCAGTTTAGAATAAGAAATATCATTAATTCGGATGGATAAGCCTGAAGGGAATCCTTATTGCCTAAATAGGAAAGTGCTATAATAATGGCACACAGAAAAATATTCAGCAAAGAGTAACTGAAACAGGATTCGTAACTAAGAGTCCGTACTAAAAAAGCATGTGAAAACAACAAGCTCAATAGGGCGGCAATACAATAAACGCCGATAGACGGGCCCAAAAAGTAATAAGCGCCGAACTGGGCCAGTACGGTTAAAATACTGAATAAAATAATGGATGTAGCAATATTAAAAGAACTCCTTTGCATAATAACACCTTCCCTCTGATAGTAAAAAATCGGTAACGATTCCGGGGCTTGAAAAGATGCGTCAGAACCAACCGAACTGAATAGCCACAAAAACCGTAACAATCCAGCCGGGGGCTGTTGCAAAATAATCATATTCTCCCCAAGTAATGTTATATTTTGAATTTTGCAACAACCCCGGTATAATACTCATTTTATAATTCTTAATTTTTTTGGAATGCAGGTAACTGTAAGCTGTTTTAAAGTACTGGGGCATTCTCCGTCAATATGGACCCAGAACGGACTGTTTAACTTTATATCCAGCCTGCGGCAGTTGAAAGTCTCAACACCCTTAAAATGAACATGCTTGCCAAATAACAGAAAAGGCAATACTGTCAGGACCCTCAGCCTTGATACGCCATGGACGATACAAATGGATAACATTCCGTCATAAGGATCCGCAGCGGGTGCAATCTGCATTCCGCCTCCTTCATATTTGTGTATCATACTGGTAATCAGCAGGATTTTTTTATAGGCAGCGGACCGTCCGGTGTCCGCGGTTACCGTGCCTTCCATAAAAGGGCAGGATACCAGTTGTTTTAATGCTATGATAATATAAGTCAGCTTGCCTAATCCGCACCGGTTTAAAACCTTCTTTATTCCGGAATGGAGCGCCTCCTCACAGATAGCCGCATCAAAACCGATACCGGAGCTTACTGCGAATTTCCGCTGATAATCCTCAGTCCTTAAAACACCCATATCTACATATTGATAGCGGGAGGGAGCAAGGATATTCTTAAGGCCGGTAAGGGGCTCCTTTGGCAGTCTTAAGCTTCTGGCCAAATCATTGCTGGAGCCGGAGGGAATATACCCTAAAAGTATATCATTAAAATCGTTAATGCCATTTATCACTTCATTCACCGTCCCATCCCCTCCAAGGACTATAATGTTTTTAATACCCGGATAATTCTTACAAATCTCCCGGGTAATTTCAATAGCATGAAACGGATATCCTGTAATATGGAACGTGTACGGCACTTCTTTTTTGTCCAGTTCCTCCTTAACGGTGTGCCATATTTTAATTCCTCTGTCCGAACGGGATTTGGGATTGATGATAAAATGATACATAAAAGCTCCTGCCTGTTTATTCGTTTCATTTCTGTATATATCTATGTAAATTTTATATGAAATTTCTAATAAAGTCAATGCAAGGATGACAATTAATCAGATAAAACGTTGTTACAATTCAGCCTTACGGCTAAACTGCAACAAATGATGCATAGAAATTATACATCCTGCGTAATTTCCCACACATAGGTCTTGGGTTTTCTGTGACTTTCGCTTCGCTACACTCACAAAAAACACCTCGCGGTAGCCTAGGCTGAACTGTAACAAAACGTTACTATTCAGTTTTACCGCTTCATAGCGGCATATAAATCCTTACTTCATTTAATAATAAAGATATGACAAAATACAGCATGACCATATGACAAATGTAACTTGTTAACAGCCATGACATCAGGTATGATTTAAATATAAAGTTTTTAAATATATTATTAGGAGGTGTAATTATGAGAATAAAAGCATCAAATGTTTTATGGGGACTTTTCTTCATTTTAATAGGAATTGGTTTTGCCGGCAACGCGTTTGCTCTATGGAGTTTTAATTTGTTCTTTCACGGATGGTGGACCTTATTTATTATTATCCCGTGTGCCATCAGCCTGATCCAGAATGGTTTCCGTGTCAGCAATCTGGCGGGCCTGCTCATAGGTATCATGCTTTTGTTATCCATGCAGGGTGTTGTTGACGGTAATGTCATAGGCAAATTAATCGTACCATTCATCTTTATATTAATCGGATTAAGCATGATATTTAAAAATCTGTTCCATGGGGACCGGAGCATTCACATTGACGTTAAGTATCAGGGTGGTTCTTCGGATTATTCTTCCGTATTTGCGGGAAACAGTTATCAAATAACCGGTGAAAAGTTTCTGGGTACAACCATAAATGCCATATTTGGCGGTGTTGAACTGGATTTAAGAAATGCGATTATTGATGAAGACATAGTAATCAATGCAACGGCCGTATTTGGCGGAATTGATATAAAAGTACCGTCCAATGTTAAGGTCAAAGTATCCAATGTACCTATCTTCGGAGGTGTTGACAACAAAGCCGGCACTTCACCGGACCCATCCGCTCCTGTTATATTCCTGAATTCTACATGCATGTTTGGAGGGATTGACGTAAAATGAATGAACTTCAAAAAGTAATAAAATATTTTGCCATGGCTTTTGCGGCATTTCTGGCATTTACCATAGTAACCGGAATTGTGACCGCCCTGTTTGCCTTAACCGGACTTTTGTCGGGTACTGCCGGTAAAAACGGGATTAATATTAACAAAAGTTTTGAAAGTGTGAAAAGCCTGTCGGTGGAACATGGTATAGGAACCTTAAGCATAAAATCCGGTACCGGTGATGAGGTTAAAGTTGAGGCAGAAAATGTCAATGAAAATTTTGTTGTTGAGAAAAACTACAGCGGTGAATTAAGAATTAGGAGTAAATTTAACTTCTGGAATATTCTGGACGGGAAAAGCGGCACCGGTGACAAATCCAGGATTACCATATATATACCCGACGGTTTTACAGCGGACAAAGTGAAACTGGATGCCGGGGCCGGCAATATTGACATTGAATCTTTGGCCGTCAGAAAGCTGGATATTAACGCAGGGGCCGGTAATATAAGCGGAAGAATGATTACCGCAGAAGAAGTAAAACTGGACGGCGGTGTCGGTGAAATAACGTTCGAAGAGGTTGAATTTACGGATGCGGATATCGACAGCGGTGTAGGGAATATTAAGATACAGGGAGCCTTATATGGAAGAAATAAAATAGACAACGGAGTAGGAGAAGTTACTCTTGACCTGATGCAAAGTATTGATGATTTTAATTTAAATATTGATAAAGGTCTTGGTTCTATTTATATTGACGGTGAGAAATTTTCTAAATTGAATTGGGGTAACAAGACTGCCGATCATTCACTGGATATCAACGGCGGAATCGGTGACATAGATATTAAATTTCAATAGTTTAAGAAAGAGTTTTCAGGCGGCAGCTGACTGCCGGCCTGGAAACTCTTTTTTTCATAGGAAAGCGCGTCAGCGCCAGAGTCTGGCAGACCAGACTCTATTTTGTCTCATAGGAAAAGTTCGTCCTATGAGATAAAAACGCTCCGCTTTGGGCCGCACTGCGGCGGATTGGAATTATGTTGCCGACGCAACCCGCCCCAGGCGGAGAATCCCATTGCAGAAGAGATTGGTTTTGCAGCTATGTATGAAAAAAATACAAATAAAACTGGGATTTAGAATACCGAAAGCCATATGTGGTAATAAATAATAAGAAGAATTTAATCGGCTCAAGGGCGTGTCTGAAAACTCATTGCACCGTTCTGACCGCCTCAGCTTGTGGTATTCTGCGTTGCGGTTCTGGAAATGTAAATGTAGCACCACTCACTTTCAAAACCGCTCCTTGCCTCCCATAAGTTGGAGCGGCCAGGCCGGTACAAGCAGTTTTCAGACTCACCCTAAGCAAATATGCTCTGTATATTTGAAATATCAAGTTGAAAAATGTTGAAAAAGAATATATTTTGTAGGATTTAGTAATAAACCTGTTGTTTTCTTTAACATGACAATTCTGCTATAATATGTTATAATAACCAGACAGCTATCGGAGTATGAGACAGGATTGGATTGGTATTGACTGAAATAGTGAGTCNNTTATTATTAAGACATAAAAAAACCGGCGCCAGGGTAGCCGTAATCACCAATGACGATAATAACAAAGTATTTTCCATTGGATTCAGGACGCCGCCCTTTGACAGCACGGGCGTACCCCATATCATTGAACACTCCGTACTTTGCGGTTCAAGGGCATTTCCTGCAAAAGACCCTTTCATTGAACTGGCAAAAGGCTCCTTAAATACCTTTTTAAACGCAATTACTTATCCGGATAAAACCATATATCCGGTTGCCAGCTGTAATGAGCAGGATTTTCAGAACTTAACACATGTTTATATGGATGCGGTTTTCTATCCTAATATATATATAAAAGAAGAGATATTTAAGCAGGAAGGCTGGCATTTTGAACTGGAAAATGAAGATGCCGAATTAAAATACAACGGTGTGGTGTATAACGAGATGAAGGGAGCCTTTTCGTCTCCGGAACAGCAGCTGTTCCGGACTATTCAGAACGCCCTTTTTCCGGACACGGCTTACGGTGTGGAATCAGGCGGTGATCCGGATTATATTACGGACTTAAGCTACGAAAAATTCTTGGATTTCCACAAAAGATATTATCATCCCTCCAACAGTTATATTTACCTGTATGGAGATATGGATGTGCAGGAAAAACTTAACTGGCTGGACCAGGAATATCTGCAGAACTTTAATGATGAACCGGTGGATTCGGAGATTAAGTATCAGATTCCCTTTCAGGAGCGGAAGGAAATAGAAGCGGCTTATCCCTTAAGTGAAAAGGAAGACTGCAGTAACAACACCTATCTAAGCTATAACCTGTCCATTGGAACCAGTCTGGACCGGGACCTATGCATGGCTTTCCAGATCCTCGAATATGTACTTTTGTCCGCTCCCGGAGCACCGCTAAAACAGGCTCTGCTGGACGCCGGCATTGGTAAGGATATTATAAGCAGTTTTGATGCCGATACTTACCAGCCCATATTTACCATTATTGCTAAAAATGCGGAAGCAGAACAGAAGGAGCAGTTTGTGACTTTAATCCGTGCCACCCTGGAAAAGCTGGTATTAAAGGGGCTGGATGAGAAGTCCATAAGGGCTGCCATCAATTATTATGAATTCAAGTACAGGGAGGCGGATTTCGGACAGTTCCCGAAGGGCCTTATGTATGGCATACAGATGCTGTCCAGCTGGTTATATGATGATAACAAGCCTTTCCTTAAATTAAATTCCAATAAAGTATTCGAAATGTTAAAATCCAGGATAGGAACGGACTATTATACGAAACTGATTACCCAGTATCTTCTTAATAATAACCATGTGGCTTTGGTGACCTTAAAACCCCAGGCCGGACTAACTGCGGTTAAGGAGGAACAGTTAAAAGAAAAGCTTGCCAATTATAAAGCAGGACTTACCGGGGAAGAAATCAAAAAGATTGTGGAGGATACCCTTCATTTAAAGAAGTACCAGGATGAACCGTCCTCCAGGGAAGATGTTGAAAGAATTCCGCTGTTAAGCCGCGAAGATATCGGCAAAATGGCGCAGCCCATATTCAATGAGGAAAAAGAAGTAGACGGTATACCTATAATCCATCACAATGTTTATACCAACGGTATTGCCTATCTCAAGCTATTGTTTGATTTGGAAGACATACCAAAAGCGCTCATTCCGTATGTCGGGCTATTATCCTCGGTACTCGGTTATGTCGATACGCAGCATTACAGTTACCTGGAATTATCCAACGAGATTAATATACACACAGGCGGTATCAATTCCGATGTTGCATGCTTTGGAAAAAAAGGAAGCCCAAATGTTTACCTTCCTACCTTTCAGATGGATGTGAAAGTATTATATGAAGAAATGGACAATGCTTTTGACTTATTAAAAGAAATTATCAGTTTTACCAAGCTGGATGATGAAAAACGCCTTTTGGAGATTATATCCGAAGTTAAGTCAAGGCTGCAGATGCACCTGAATTCCGCCGGGCATTCCGTTGCGGTTGACCGGGCTATGTCTTATTTTTCCGAAGCTTCCAGATTCAATGAAGAAACCAAAGGAATTTCTTATTTTAAGTTTATAGAGAATTTAGAAGCGGATTATAACAACAGGAAGGATGACCTGATAGATAAACTGAAATTATTAATGAGATATATTTTCCGGAAAGAGAATCTGATTATAAGCTTTACTTGCAATAAAGACGGACTTAAGACCTTATCCGGTAAGCTGCTGCCTTTTGTTGAGCAATTAAAGACAGACCCGGTTGACAAGGTATCGGAGCATTTTGAGCTGCGCCGCGGCAACGAGGGCTTTAAAACCTCAGGGCAGGTACAGTATGTTGCAAGGACCGGCAATTTTTTTAATACGGGCTATCGGTATACAGGGGCTCTGGATGTATTGAAAGTTATTATGAGTTATGATTATTTATGGAACAATATCCGGGTCAAAGGCGGTGCTTACGGATGTATGTGCGGATTTTCCAGTATCAGCGGTAATGGGTACTTTACCTCTTACCGTGACCCCAACTTAGCGAGAACCAATGAAATATATGAAAAAGCCGTTGATTACATCAGGAACTTCACCGCTGATGAAAGAGATATGACGAAATATATTATCGGGACCATAAGCAGCGTGGATTCACCCCGGACGCCCAGAACCCAGGGCATTATATCCCTGGGAGCTTATTTATCGGGAACAACCGAGGAGGATATCCAGAAGCAAAGGGACGAAATTTTAAATGTTACCGTGGAAGATATACGGCAATTAGCGGATACCGTACAGGCAATCCTGGATTGCAATAATATCTGTGTCATCGGCAACGAAAAGAAAATTGAACAAAATAAAGATATGTTCTTTGAAGTAAAGACATTAATTAAATAAGCGGAGCCGCATATCACAGGAGTAAATAACAAAAAAAGATTCGGATATACTGAAAAAGAGGATAAAAATTTTATGAAGAAAAATGAATTCAGATCGGGCTTTGTAACCCTAATCGGACGTCCCAATGTGGGGAAATCCACCTTAATGAATCATCTGATAGGACAGAAGATTGCGATTACTTCCGATAAACCCCAGACGACCAGGAACAGGATACAGACGGTATATACCGAAGAACGCGGGCAAATTATATTCTTAGACACGCCCGGCATTCATAAGGCGAAAAACAAGCTGGGTGAATATATGGTCAATGTGGCGGAACGCACCTTAAATGAAGTGGATGTAATTTTATGGCTGGTGGAACCTGCTACCTTTATCGGTGCCGGTGAAAGATATATTGTGGAACAGCTTCTTAAAGTCAGGACACCGGTAGTCCTGGTTATCAATAAGGTAGATACGGTCAAAAAAGAGGAAATTTTAAAATTTATTGCTGCTTATAAGGATATTTATCCTTTTGCGGAAATCGTGCCGGTATCGGCGTTAAAAGGGGATAATACCGGGCAATTGGTGGAAACCGTAATGAAATATCTGCCGGAAGGCCCCAGGTATTTTGATGAGGATACCGTTACGGATCAGCCGGAGCGTCAGATTGTGGCGGAGCTGATACGGGAGAAGGCCCTTCGTCTTTTAAAGGATGAAATCCCCCACGGCATAGCAGTTGCCGTGGACAGAATGAAGGAACGTCACGGCAGCGATATAGTAGATATTGATGCGACCATTGTATGTGAAAGGGAGTCCCATAAGGGCATTATCATCGGAAAAAACGGTGAAATGCTGAAGCGTATGGGTATATCTGCCAGGAAAGAGATGGAAAACCTGTTGGATATGCACGTTAACTTAAAGCTTTGGGTAAAAGTGAAAAAGGACTGGAGAGACAGTGACTTTCTGTTAAAAAACTACGGATATAATAAACAGCAATTATAAAAGAAAGCGGAATATTATGGTAATTCTATTTTGTCAAGCCCCTTTTGTAAAAATGCATATGGGATATTCTTATCAGTTTAGAAAAATCACGTTATGGAAATGATATTAATGTAACATAGGAATAAATTTTTTCAGTAAGGGGGCTCATCTATGAGAAATAAGGATTATTGGGAAAGATTTGCTAAAACCGGAAACATAATGGATTATTTGAATTATACGGCCTGTACGGTCGAAGAATTGAATCAGCTGTTACCGATAGAGAATAAAGAAGGTGGGTACAGTGATGATAGCAGTATCAGTGACGGGGATGGTCTTGTCGACCATGCCTATTGGAGACTATGACAAACGTCTGGTCATATTAACAAAAGAAAGAGGTAAGATAACGGCATTTGCCAAAGGCGCTAGAAGACAGAGTAGTGCCTTTTTGGCGTGCAGCCAGCCTTTTTCCTTTGGTGAATTTATGCTTTATGAAGGTAGGTCTTCCTATAATCTGGTTTCGGTAGAAATCTCCAATTATTTTGAGGAACTGCGCAATGATTTAGAGGCCGCCTATTATGGAGTGTATTTTTGTGAGATATCCGATTACTTCTCCCACGAAAACGAAGACGGAACCCATAATCTTAAATTGCTGTATCAATCTCTCCGTGCGCTAAGCCAGGAATCCATAATAAAACCTCTTGTCAGGGCCGTATTTGAATTAAAAATATTGGCCATAAATGGGGTGGCACCTCAGGTTTTTGGATGTGTGAAGTGCGGAAAAAAGTCGGGCTTTTCTCACTTTAACAGTGAAGCCGGCGGCATGCTTTGCACCGATTGTTTAAAAAATGCTGCAAAATCAATAAAAATCACGGATGCAGCCATATATACCATGCAATATATCATATCTTCTTCCATTGAAAAGCTATATACCTTTACCGTATCGAAAGAAGTTATGTCTGAACTGAAAACGTGTGTTAAAGATTATAAAGAAATATACATAGATAAAAAAATGAAATCTTTGGATTTACTGGAAAAACTTTTCGGATATTAAGATACGAAATATAAGTTGAAAATAATCCATTTTAAGGGTACAATGGTATAAGCTTGCAACAATTGTCCAGTCACCCCGAGATAAAGCGTTAAATCACGCTCAGACAGAATTTCAAGCCTGACGCCGCAAAACATAAAAACATACTTGTACATACGTGTTTTGTGTGCAGCGGTTCGTCGGAACCGCAGTGACGATAACAGTCACAAACTTTAATTTAATATAGATGGAGGAAATCTTTTATGAAAAAATTCTTACTTTATACTATACTGGCCTTTTCCCTTGCTCTGTCGGCCGGTTGTAAAAATAAGGATAGCATAATTACGGTTGATGATGTAGAGAACAATACGGTATTAGTAAAAAATGACGGTACCGTTCAGGCTGCTACCGTTGAGATATTTGATAAAAATTATTACAATATGGATGAGTTAGAAAATTTTATTAACAAACAGATAACCAAATATAATCAGGCTAACGGGCAGGATTCTATTGTAATTGAAGCCCTGACTTTAAAAGACGGGAATGTAGTTATGGTTTTAAATTATTCCGCTCTGGAGCATTATACTGCCTTTAATGAGGTTGAAGCCGCTTTTACAACTACCGCAGATGCAAAAAATAGCGGCATGGACCTGCCGGATGTATATGTCAGTGCTTCGGACGGGGCTTTCACTTCTCCCGATGTGGCTTTAAATAATGATAAATACAATATATTGGTTTTGCATGAGAAGACGGATGTTATTGTGGACGGCTCTATCAAGTATTTTACCAACGGGACATTATTAAGTAAATCAAAATTGCAGACCAGTTCCGATGACCCGTCCGTAATAGTATATAAACCTTAGATACTCTGCTTTTAATAAAAATTTAAAGTTAAAAATAATCATGAAATGGTTATTCAGATACAAAGCCAGAAAAGTGGCAGATGGGAGCTTAAGATGGAAAAAACAATGGAAAAAATAGTTGCCTTAGCAAAGGCAAGAGGATTTGTATACCCGGGTTCAGAAATATATGGGGGCCTGGCCAATACCTGGGATTATGGAAACTTGGGCGTGGAATTAAAGAATAATATAAAAAAGGCCTGGTGGTTAAAATTTATACAGCAGAATCCCTATAATGTAGGAGTGGACTGCGCCATACTGATGAATCCGCAGACATGGGTGGCTTCCGGACACCTTGGGAGTTTTTCGGACCCCCTTATGGATTGTAAGGAGTGTCACGAGAGATTCCGTGCCGATAAACTCATTGAGGATTATGCCCATGACAACGGCATTTCCCTGGAAGCATCCGTAGACGCCTGGTCTCATGAAGAAATGGCACATTATATAGAAGAACATAGTATAAGTTGTCCAACATGCGGAAAACATAATTTTACGGATATCCGTCAATTCAACCTGATGTTTAAGACCTTTCAGGGAGTTACGGAGGATGCAAAGAACGTAGTTTATTTAAGGCCGGAAACTGCCCAGGGAATCTTTGTTAACTTTAAAAATGTATTAAGAACCTCCAGGAAAAAAATACCGTTTGGCATCGGCCAAATCGGCAAATCCTTCCGTAATGAAATTACTCCCGGTAATTTTACTTTCAGAACCAGGGAATTTGAACAGATGGAACTGGAATTTTTCTGTGAACCGGATACGGACCTGGAGTGGTTTGCATACTGGAAGCAATTCTGTATTGACTGGTTAAAGTCCCTTGGTATGAAAGAAGAAGATATGCGTGTCCGGGACCATGAACCGGCAGAGCTTTCCTTTTACAGCAAGGCAACGACCGATATCGAATTCCTTTTCCCCTTTGGATGGGGGGAATTATGGGGGATAGCAGACCGGACGGATTATGACCTGACCCAGCATCAGAATGTATCCAGAGAAGATCTGGGATATTTTGATGATGAAAAGAAGATAAAATACATTCCTTACGTTATTGAGCCTTCCCTGGGTGCCGACAGAGTAACCCTGGCTTTTCTCTGCGGTGCTTATGACGAAGAAGAAATTTAGCCATTCTAGTAATAAC
>DBEP01000098.1:32929-33187 GCA_002294045.1 Lachnoclostridium sp. UBA903
AGGTGCGGAAAAAATCTATAACCAGCTTAGTAAGATCTATAACTGCGAATTTGATGACAGGGGCAACATAGGCAAACGTTACAGGAGGCAGGATGAAATCGGCACCCCCTTCTGTGTTACCTATGATTTTGAATCGGAGTCGGATGATTCCGTAACCGTCCGCGACCGTGATACCATGGAACAGGAAAGAATCAAAATAACGGACTTAAAGGCTTATTTTGAGAAAAAGTTTGATTTTTAGCTCTTATAAAAAGAAAA
>DBEP01000056.1 GCA_002294045.1 Lachnoclostridium sp. UBA903
TGAACCGGTATTATTTAAACTATCTGATAAAAGCATTGCCGCCAATATAATTCCGAGGATAATGAAATAAAAACCATAACCTTTTAATTGTCTTCTCACCCAATGACCTCCTTTCTGATTATTCTATCACACCGATAAACGGTAAATTCCTGTAATTTTGTTTATAATCAAGTCCATAACCTACAACNNTGTGGGTAATAGGCGGCAGAATGAGCGAGGCATATAAAGTGAGTGAGGAGACAGAAGTACGGGTATCTGAAATCCCACATAATCAACAGCCACGTCGGCAGTTCTTCTCTCCGGTTTGTCAAGCAGGGTACAGATTTTTATGCTTTTTGGCTTTCTGCTGTTAAGCAGATCAATTAAATATCTTAAAGTATTGCCGGAATCAATAATGTCTTCCACAATTAATACTTCCTTGCCTTCTATGGAATCGTCCAGGTCCTTAATAATCTTAACTCTTCCTGAGCTTGCCTGTTCGTCTCCGTAGCTGGAAACAGCCATAAAATCCAAGGAAAGGGGTACGGTAAGATTTTTTGCCAGTTCGCAGGTAATAAAAACACCGCCTTTTAATACGCATATCAGGTGAAGCTCTTTTCCCGCATAGTCCTTACTGATTTGCTCTCCTAACTCACGTATTTTCTTATCTACCTCTTCCTCCGCTATCAGTACGCTAACTTTATTTTCCATCTTAATTTCCTCCGTCTAAACTTATCTCAAGTATTACTTCTGTCTCCTCACTCACTTTATATGCCTCGCTCATTCTGCCGCCTATTACCCACATAATATGGGCACCATCTGCCAATAATGGGAGGAGCTCCCTTTTCTCCCTGGGAATCTTTTCATCAATAAACAAGGTTTTTATTTTCTTCCTGCTGCCTTTTGAATCTATCTGGATATAATCACCTGTTTTCCTTGTTCTGATTAAAACAGTATTTTTTATTTTATCATAGTCAAACCATTTCGTACACCCATTTCTCGGAATTATCATATTTTTTTTATAATTTATTAACTTTGCATGCAGAATTTGGTTGGTTTGGGGTATTAGGATATCCCCCGGAACGCTTAACCTCTGTTCCCCAGCCGGATTTAAGGCATCCCGGCACTGGAATTTCTCCTGCGGCTTAAGACCCGGATTGTTTTTCACGGTTATGTTCTCATAGCCTTTAGCAGCCAGTATGCCATAGGGTAAATCAACGGCTTTACCGACCTGCCTTTCCGCAAGAGCCAGTATCAGTTCTACATGATACTCTTTTACATCTTTTAATTGACCGGCCAGCTGCTTAAAAATTTGCCGCACAATCCCTTTTTGTATTACCAAGTCCTCCTGCCTCAGTTTTTCAATATTAATTTCATAAGCCAAATCCTCATGATGATGTATCACTACCCTTTCAAAGGCGCTTTTTATATTTTTATCCAGGTACGCGTCAATTTCTGATAGTTTCTCTGCCGCTTTTGCAATGTGTTCAACCGACCCGGAGTTTATTTCCTTTTCCGCAAAACTTATGATTTGGTGCCTGATTTTATTACGGCTGTAATCCTGAGTTAAATTAGTCCTGTCAATCTGATATGATATACCGTTCTCTTTTAAATAATATTCAATTTCTTCCCTGCCGATACACAATAATGGCCTGATAATATTGTCCCTGACGGCCGGTATGCCCATAAGGCCTTTTATGCCGCTTCCCCGGAACAAATGAAAAAGAACTGTTTCGGCATTATCATTTCTATTATGTGCAATTGCAATTTTATTACACTGATTTTTCTCAAAACAGTCCCCGAATGCATCATAGCGGACCTTGCGCCCCGCTTCTTCCTCCGTTAATCCGTCCGCGGCGGCAAGCCCCCGGACATCCGCTTTTACCAAAGTAAAGGGAACTCTGTTGTCAAGACATATCTTTCTTACATAAGCCTCATCCTCATCCGCTTCCCTGCCCCGGATGCCATGGTTTACGTGGACTGCAAACAAAATAAGGTTATATACCGGAGATAGCTTAAGCAGCACATGGAAAAGGCAGACAGAATCGGCTCCGCCGGAAACACCAATTACAATTCTGTCTCCCTTGTTAATCATATTATATTTTTGAATAAAGTCCTGTACTCTATCTAACATTCCGACTCCCGTAACAACTTAAGGTTTTATAAAACAATCTTTTACCATTTTACCTCTAACTCGCATAAATTTCAAGTTACTTACTCCAAAAGCCGGCAACCAGTACGGTCATATCATCCCGCGGAACCCATCCGTTTAATTCCAAAGCCTGATTTAATACGGCATTGGCAATTTCCTGAGGATTATTCATATGAAGGTCCCTGATAAATTCTTCCAGAAATTCCTCTTTCTCATCACCGGGAATACAATCAATCACTCCGTCCGTTACCATAATAACGAAATTCCCGTCATAAAGCTTTCTGGTTATTACATCATAATCCACCTGATTTAATATTCCCGCAGGCAGGGTGGCACAGGTAACGGTTTCCACCAGGTCATCCCTTTTAATAAAAGTGGTGGAGGCCCCCATTTTTATAATATCACAAATTCCGGAATAAAGGTTGATGACACTCAGATCAATGGTGGAAAAGGTCTGTTCCTCCGAACGCAATACCAATATGGAATTAATCAGTTTAATGGCGGATTCCTTCCGAAACCCTGCTTCAATAAACTGCTCCAGTAATTCCACCACAGATTCGCTTTCTTCACACGCGGATTCCCCGGTGCCCATGCCGTCGGACAAAGTCATGACCACCGTACCAGGCTCCGGATAAATAAAGGAATAATTATCTCCCGAAATCCTGCCTCCTTCTTTTGTCATTTTGCTCATGCCCGTGAATACGGTAAAATTTGCATCTTCCACAAATATAAAGGTTTCATAGTCCTTGGTTATGACTTTC
The DNA here is from genome assembly GCA_002294045.1 of Lachnoclostridium sp. UBA903. Lineage (GTDB taxonomy): Bacteria > Bacillota > Clostridia > Lachnospirales > Lachnospiraceae > Anaerocolumna. The sequence goes on from DBEP01000056.1 coordinate 2,893, forward strand.
TTACAGCTTTCAGAAGGACGCATCCGTTTTCCGAAAACATCACTGATAAATCCCGCCGCTTCCTTGGTAGTAATACACCGGCCCCTCTCCGTACGGGCGGTCATATAGATTTCCTGCTTATTATTCCTTTTTTCAAAAACCGCAATGCGTTCTACGACAATATGGTTGGCTTTTAGATAATATATCAATTTATTTTTACTGGCTTCCGAAGTCTCAACGGTTTTATATAAATCCAGGGAAAAATCATCTATAATATTGGCTACCTCGGATAACTGCCCCGCAATCGCCTCCCGGCTTTCTGCCAGCCGGTTACGCCAGGACAGGTTTAATTTCGCAATTTCCAATACCCTTTTTGTTTCCGCCAGAAAATTGTCGAGAAAGATGCACCGGCTTGCGAATTCGTCCGGTATCTCACTTAATGCTATGGTACCGTTTTTTTCAACTACATCCAGGATATGATAGGCACCCTGATAAGTTTCATAGAAATAATTTTTCCAGCAGATGTCACATTTGGAACAGTCCTTGCACAAATTTTCCGAAACTTCATCAAAAATATCACTTTTATCTTTTTTGCTTAAATACGTCTTTTTATCCGATATGGAGGAAAACGTATTGGATAAACTGTGAAAGGACTCCGAAAAGTCCCTCAGCTTACCCCTGGCCACATTTTGAACGCTTTGCTTAATAAAGACATCTTCCTTTTCTCCCTCATCACCGGTATTCACTTTAAAAATCAGGGATTTCGGCAAAAGCAGAAACAGTACCGCGCAGGAAGCCAGCGCCCCAAAGCCGGATAGACCGATTTGAGTATTCTGATATAATTCACCAAGTATAATCACTCCTGCCGAATACATAAAAATAGTCACAAACCGGCCCAGTTCCCGGAAAGTTCCCGCAATAATGCCCAGCATGCACATCAGCCCGATTTGATTTAACTGTCCGGTTCTTAATGCAAGTATAATCCCGCAGGCCGCACCGGCTAAAGTCCCGTAACCGGCCCCATACTTATAGCCGGTAAACAGAATGCTGAATAAGGCAGCCGTTATGGCCAGGGAAAAGCCCAGTTCATAAAAATCAGGTATTCCATATATGGCGGCTGCCAATATGACTGAAATACTGATTATCTGCTCATTATCCAGGGCTTGTCCTCTGATTCCGTGCATTAAAGGCTCCAGGCCTCTCCGGAAAACAAAGCTAAAGGCAAATATGCATATCCCTTCTCCTATTCCCATTAAAATATTATAGGTGGAATTTTCATACATTAATCCGCCTGCTATGGTTATTGCTGCGGTTACCGCACCCGCAATTCCGCCTGATACCAATATGGACACCCTTTTATTATTATATTCCATTAATGCCGTTATAACGGATACTACAATGATTACGATTACATATTTTGCCGTATCCACGGCCGGGAGTGCGGTGAGCATACCTATAAGCACCGCAAGCATAATCGTGAGCCTTCCTTTTCTCTCCAAATAAACCGCTGCAAAATAACCGATTGCAATCGGATTTATTCCTGCGAAAACAGCCCGCGCCATGACTATCCCCAGGATATTGACCAAAAATTTTCTCATATTCAATTCTTTCATTCTTCTTTCTGCCCTCCTCAAATCGGATTTTGATTCCCGGTTGTCTTTTCCTGCCAGGAAATATCCGTTAGACCTGTATTATAGGTTTTGGGGGTTAAAATGTTTGTCAAAAATCAGGGAGGGTTTGCAAAAAGTTTTTGACAAGAATTTCAAAGAATGCCTGATAGAATCGAATCTAGAGAGTTAAGGCTCATTAAGAAATTCACTTTAGGTTACGAATCATTTTGCAGCTTTACGATACATAAGAAAGACTCTGGCGCTGACGCGCTGTCACTTTAGTGACAATTACCGATGGCGCGTCATGCGCATCCCGCGGAGCGTTTTTATCAATAGGACGCAACTTCCTATTGAATAAAAAAACCTGTTATATTCTTTACCAGGGCAGGTAAATCAATTAACAGGAACCTTTTTATATTATTTAGTTAAAATAAATAGCGAAGGGCGGATTTGAACCGCCGACACCGCGGGTATGAACCGCGTGCTCTAGCCAACTGAGCTACTTCGCCGAAGTGACGAACTACATTATAACTGCTTTTCCCATGCTTGTCAACCTAATAATATAAGTTATTATCAAATTGGGTTATGGAAAAGGCCGCATAAAAAAATCAGTATTACTCTTCGGCTTTAAATATGATTTCGTCTTTATAAACCAGTCCCAGCTTTTTCCTGGCCATCTCTTCTATATACTTTTTAGTCTGCACATAAGCCTTTTTCTCCTGTATATCTTCAGACAGCTCCTGCTCCTGTTCAATATTATCCTTTAATTCGGCAATCCGGGCAGCAGATTTTACATTGGCTTTATCCAGTTCCTGCCGGTTGTAGGTAACAATTCCGCAAATCATCAGTACCATAACTGCGATTAAGCCTAAGCCTGTCCTTCTTTTTTTTCTCTTTCTTCTCAAAACTAATCACCTTTTTCATTTTCAGATACTGCTATTTTACCTGATTTCTTAACTTTTTTCAATGATTTTAATAAAAAGCGTATAAATTTTTTGATTTTATTAAATATCCACGAAAATATTCTTTTAATTTTCCGGCATAAAAACCTTACCGGTTTAAATATAAGCGCTATTAACCTGCCGATCAGATTTATAATCTGATTCAATAAACCGGAGACGGTACCCACAGCTATTTCACTGATGGTATAGTGATAAAAAATCATTCCCAGAAGTATTGCCAGGATTGCAAAGCCCCGGATAATACCGTTATTCTGCTGATACATCATATGAAATATCAACAGGCCGGATATAACCCAGTATATCAAGTCTTCGATAGCAACAATTAAGCTGCTGTGTATAATGATTCTTCTTAGTATACGCAATGCATCGTATATTATTAACAGCAGAGCACCCCATAATACGGAGGTTCCGAAAAAGCGCAGTTCTACCATAATCGCATCGTTCATTTCCTGCTTCTCCTCCACATTATTTGAACAGTCTGCTGATTAAGGATTCACCGGATTTTCCATAACTGTTTGTATCGGAATAAGTCAGGCTGTCGATTTTTCCGTCCACGTCTACTTCACCTTTTTCCAGGGTAAGACGGTTTACATGTAAATCATTGCCCCGAAGCATTAATATCCCCTGTTCTGTTTCTAAGAGTACTTCACCTGCATCAAAAGACAACACGTCTTTTACTCCGGTAATTGCTGCCGAATTCCTCGCATTTAAACTCACTTTATGATATCTCTGAACCTGTTGTTTTTCATCCATAATAAAAGCCCCCTAATATATTGTATTTCATTTCAGTATATTAAAAGACTCCTGATTTCATGCCAAAATGTATCCATTATTGAAACGTTCCGGACGGGCTGACAAAAAAAGTATCCGTTATTAAATATATTTGTATAATTCTTTTGCATCGTCTTTACGGACGGTTTCCTGGACATCCAGAACCTGGACTTTCACTGATTTGCTGCCAAATCCGATTTCAATCACATCATTTACTTTAACGGCAGTCGAAGCTTTTGCCGGCTTTCCGTTTAACAGTACACGCCCGGCATCACAGGCTTCATTTGCTACGGTTCTTCGTTTAATTAACCGGGAAACTTTTAAAAATTTATCCAGTCTCATGATATTCTCCTATCTATGAATTTTATTCAAAAAAGAAGCTGTTATAAAAATCACATCCAGCCGATAAATGGCTTTACTCAGCACATTTAAGGTATGAATTTGATTTTTATAACAGCTTCCCTTAATTGTCGTTGACTATGCGTTAATAACGTCCTTTAAAGCTTTTCCTGCTTTGAACTTTGGAGCTTTAGATGCTGCAATAGTTATAGCCTCTTTTGTCTGAGGGTTTCTGCCTGTTCTTGCCGGTCTTTCGGTTACTTCAAATGTACCGAAACCAACTAACTGAACCTTTTCGCCTTTTGTCAGTTCTTCTGTTACGACATCAATAAATGCCTTTAATGCCTTTTCTGAATCTTTCTTGGATAATTCTGTTTTTTCTGCAATTGCTGCAACTAATTCTGCTTTGTTCATGGATAAAACTCCTCCTCTAAAGTATTTGATTTTTTGTTGAAATAATCTTAAATGATTATTTCACATGTCCCCAAAGAGCATTCAGCTCATCAATGGACATTTCGCTTAAACTCTTGCTTTCCTGTTCGGCAAGATGTTCAATTCCTACAAATCTATTTATAAACTTATTAGTGGCATTTGTCAAGGAATTTTCTGCATTTAGTTGTAAAAACCTTGATAAATTTACTACCGAGAACATCAAATCGCCAAATTCTTCTTCCATACCCCTTGCATCACCATTTTCTTTTGATTTTTTCAGCTCGTCAAGCTCTTCGTAAACCTTGTTAAGTGCCTGCTCATAATTTTCAAAATCAAACCCTACCTTTGCCGCTTTTTTCTGGACTTTTTCCGCCCGGATGTTCGCCGGAAGGGCTTTCGGTACGCTTAATATGCCTTCGGAAACTTTCTTTTGTTTTTTCTCCTGTTTTTTGATATCCTCCCAATTACTGACTACGGTATCCGGGTCTATTCCGCCATTTGCTGCCATATCACCAAATACGTGGGGATGTCTGCGGATCATCTTATTGCTTACACCGGTAACCACATCATCTATGTCAAATTCCCTCTGTTCTTCAGCAATAGCCGTATGTAAGGCAACCTGCAGCAAAATATCCCCTAATTCTTCACATAGGTTCTCCGTATCACCGTTATTTATCGCTTCAATAACTTCATAGGCTTCTTCCAGCATACAGCTTTGCAGGCTTTCATGGGTCTGTTCCCTGTCCCAGGGGCATCCGTTCTCGCTTCTCAAATGCCTGATAATATTTATAAAATCGTCAAAAGTATATTTTTTCTCCATAGTAATTTTCTCCTATCTTTTATAGCCTCGGTTTATATTTTCCGTATAATTAATCGGTACCAGGTTTTCAGAAAAAGGATGCAGCATCGCCCGGTTTTATTTTGTTAATCCTAATTATAGCGGTTTTCCCAATAAATGCAATCATGAAACCCAGGTCAAACAGCCAGGACGGTTTCGCATAGGACAAATTTCCTATTGCATAAGAAAGAATTCAGCTTGCGGGATTCTCCGCCTGCGGCGGGTTGCGTCGGCAACATAATTCCAATCCGCCGCAGTGCGATCCAAAGCGGAGCGTTGTTATCTCATAGGACGAACTTTCCTATGAGATAACAACGAGTCTGACAAGCCGGACTTTGGCGCGTCATGCGCATCCCCCGGAGCGTTTTTATTCAATAGGATGCAATTCCTATCAAATAAAAAGAGTTTTCCATAAGTTTATGTCCTATGAAAAACTCTATAAATAATAATTATTTTACTGTTCCATCTGACGGCCCAGGAAATAGGAAGCCGTACTTGCCAGCTTATTCTCTACCTCACCGAATTTTACTTTCGGGTCTTTCGAAAGCAATATTACGGAACCAATTGCATCACCTTCACTGATAATCGGCCAGATAACCTGATAGGTATAATCCGTGTCATCATCTGCTACAATTTTTACAAAATTTTTATCCTCTTTGGAAGCCAGAATATTTTCTCTTTCATTGATAACCTGCTCCAATTCCGGTGTAATCGCTTTTGATAACAATTCCCGTTTCATGCTGCCGGATGCCGCAACAAATTGATCTTTATCTGATATAGCAATAATATGTCCCGTAGTCTGCGCCAGGGAATCCGCATACTGTTTCGCAAACAGTCCAAGTTCTCCTATAGGCGAATATTTCTTGAGTATGATTTCTCCTTCTCTGTCCGTAAATATTTCAAGCGGGTCTCCTTCTCTTATTCGTAATGTGCGCCGAATTTCTTTGGGAACAACAACGCGTCCCAGATCATCTATTCTCCTAACGATTCCTGTGGCTTTCATAAATTATTCCTCCATCTTGCTTAATAATCATATTGTGGTACTTATGGTTATTATTGTTTGTCAAAAGGAAGAATTTATACGTTAATATATAATTTTAGTTAAAATTTTATATTTAAAAATGTTAATACCTGACTTTAACAAGGAACAAACCCCGGGGACTTACCGTGATTCCTGCCTGCTGCCTTTTCTTCCCCTTAAGGATTTCCGGTATGGCCTCCGGCTTATTTATACCCTTACCGATTTCTATTAAAGTACCGGTGATGATTCTGACCATGTTGTAAAGAAAACCGTCACCGGTGATGGCAATTCTCAGTTCGTCGGACGGGTTTTGATATTTTAAAACAGGCGGTCCGTATATTTTAATTTCTTCAATTGTCCTGACCGTAGACTTACCGTCTTTCCTGTCGGCAGAAAAAGCTTTAAAATCGTGAGTTCCTATGAGGAAGGCGGCAGCCTTGTCCATAATATCCGTATCAAGAGGTTCCGGTACATGGTAAGTATATTTCCTTGTAAATACGGACTGTACCTCACCCCGGTCAATCCGGTATTCATAAGTTTTGGCTGTGGCAGAATACCGGCTGTGGAACTCTTTTCCCACTTCTTTTATAAAATGCACCTTAATATCGTCAGGCAAAAGAATGTTTAATTCTTCCATTATTTCATTTTCAGGCCGTTCGGACACACAATGAAAATTGGCGACCTGCCCCAGAGCATGTACACCTGCGTCCGTTCTGCCGGACCCGATTACCTTAATGTCTTCCCGCAAATATTCGGTCAGGCATTTTTCCAAAATCCCCTGAATGGAACGCTTTTTACCGGTTATACCCAGCCGCTGCCAGCCGGCATAACTGCTTCCGTCGTATTCCAGTATCAGTTTAATATTACGCATTAAACATTACCTTTTCGCTATTAAAGGCTTTGGTAATCAACATGGTTAAAATAACCGCCAGCAGCAAGGTACCGCCTATGGTAAAGCCGAATTGTATGGCTGTCAGCTCTCCTGTCAGTATATTTTGTATGGAAAGGGCGCTTCCGTATACCGGAATTGCATACATGCTCAGAGCCTTGTCTTCATTTCCGGAAAACATGGTAGCCATACCGGCCACAATTACGATAATTAAAATCGGTGATACAAAGGCAGATGCTTCCTTTACGGTTTTAGCAAGTACGGATGCCAGGGCGACTATCGCAACATATAAATAAACCATGGCAATTAACAGAATAAGAAGCTGTGCCATCTGTACGGCAGAGAATTTTAAAGCGAGCCCTTCCATGCCTTCCCCGCTGAAACCGCCTAACATAATCGGCATGGCAAATATCATGGAAGCGGCGTATACGGCCGCTGAGAGGCTCGCAAGTATGGATATGGAGATTAATTTGCCTACTACGATTTCCCGTCTTTTTAAGGGCGTTAAAAGCATGCTGGCCATGGTTCCTCTCTCTTTCTCACCGGTAATGGCATCAATTCCAAGGCTCATGGCTCCCTGAAACAGCATAAAGGTGATTAAGTAAGGCAGCAGGGTACCGAAAACTTTTCCGGCAGCCTTTTCATCATCCACGATTATGGAGGATTGCGGGTCCACGTCAATATGAAATACGGTCAGCTGGTTAATATCCCCGAACCTTTCTGTTAAAAGCTTCTGCTGGTATTCGTAAAGTACCGTATTCACAAAATTGCTTCTGGCTGCGTTTGAATAATCTTCCGAGTTATTATAATAGGTCTTTACCTCAGGAATCACGCCTCCTGTTTTATAATTATTGACTTTATTTAAAAACTCCTCTTCAAATACAACCAAAAGGTCCGTTGTACCATTTAAAATGCCTTCCTTGATGTCCGAAAGGTCCTCTCCCGTCTCAAGATACCGGATATCCGCATCAAACTCTAACGCTGCCAGGGTATCTTTAAAATCATCCGGTACATTCTGGATGTGTATGGTGGAAACATGTTTTTCTATATCGTTCAGCATAGCCGTCTGCATCTGACCTATAAAGTAATAAATCCCTATAATCAATACGGCAGGCAATACAAATAAACTGATAACCAGTTTTTTATCGGTAAACACCCTTGTCAGTTCTTTTTTAATAATTTGCTTTGCTCCGTTCATATTAAGCCTCCTCCTTACCATACGCTTTATAAAGCTCAAAAAATGCATCCTCTAAATCCTTTGATTTAGTTTCCTGCAGAATTTCTGTAAGCGTTCCGTCCGTCACCTTCCGGCCGTTAATAATAATTCCGATTCTGTCACAAAGTTTTTCCGCCTCGGACATAATATGCGTGGAAACAATAATAAGCTTCCCTTCCTCTTTCAATAATTTTAAATAATCGGTTACGCTTCTGGCAGTTACAATATCCAGCCCATTTGTAGGTTCATCAAAGATAACCACTTCCGGGTCATGGACAAGGCTCACCGCAATGGATGCTTTCTGTCTCATACCTGTTGACAGTTCATCAATCTTTTTATCCTGGAAATCATGGATGCCGAAATAATCAAATAATAATTCCCGTCTCTTGTCAATGGCTTTGACATCCATTCCATGCAGCCTGCCGAAGAAGTCGAACATATACCTGGCGGAAAACTGGGGATCGAGTTTAATTTCATTTGTTAAAAATGAAATGGATTCCCTCACTTTCTCCGGTTCTTTCACCGTATCATACCCGCATACGGTTATTTCCCCGTCCGTAGGTTTCAGCAATGTCGCAACACACCTGAGAGTAGTTGTTTTGCCTGCCCCGTTAGGTCCAAGAAGCCCGTATATCTCACCTTTTTTGGCGGACAGGCTGATATGGTCCGCCGCTTTTTTTATGTTGTCCTTTGTCTTTTGCTCTGCCATCTGTTTTTTGGTCAACTTGTAAACTTTAGTTAAATTTTTGATTTCTATCATCTTTGACCCCCATCTGCGTAGTAATTACGGGCATAAGTTCAGGAGCCTGCAATTCATTGTTTCCTGAGGCCGCCCAATATTCGTAAATTATATACATTGTTAGATTAACCTTAGAATTTACCTTTGTCAATGTCAGAATCATTAGAAATAGCTTAAAATTTCATTAACTAATGCATTTGCTGTAAATGCGGTCCCTTTCCAAATAGTACAGGCCCCCCGCTTTCATACCCATTCGATTTATGATATAATGAAAGCGTAGTGAGCTTATGCAAGTTTACTTGCAATAAGCGAGCGGAGCAACAAGAGCATGAACGCGCCTTTTGTTCATGATATAATGAAAGCAGAACGAAGAAATTGCAAGCTTGCTCAGAAAGGAGATTAACCGTTGAGTTTTATTCAGCAGGCTGATGAATCCATTTTATTTTACATACTGAATCACTTACATACACCTTTTTGGGATAAAGTCATGATTACAATTACTTCTTTGGGAAATTCCGGCTTTATCTGGATTGTCATTGCCTTTTTACTGCTTCTTAATAAAAAGACCAGGCGATACGGGATTTTATTGACCACCGCTTTAAGTATCCAATACTTTCTGGGAGACGGAATACTAAAGCATTTATTTGCGCGGGAAAGGCCGTTTGTACGTTTTCCGGAAGTTGAGATTCTCATTCGAAAACCAGGTTCCTTTTCATTTCCCTCCGGCCACACCATGTCCTCCTTTACGGCCGCCACCATTATCTTCTACTTCAGTAAATATGCGGGTATTCCGGCTTATATACTGGCCGTCCTGATAGGCTTCTCAAGACTGTATTTATTCTGCCATTATCCTACGGATGTTTTGGCCGGAATTGTATTCGGTATAATCACTGCCCGGATAGTAATATCAGCTGCCAGAACCATCTGGATAAAAGCAGGAACATCCTGTTAGCAGCCGACCGGGGTTAAGGAGCTAAAGATTTGTATTCATAGGATTTGTACCCATCTGTCCGTTAGACATTTATTAAGCGGATTCCGGCAAACACCCGATAACAAGCTCAGCTCCTTGAACCTTTCCTTCCTGGAGGCTTCAAAGAGCTGATTACAATTAATTATTAAATTTTTTCGTCCTGTATTGTGTTTCTTTCTTAATGCAATATCTCTTTATTCTCCCGCTGTTTCTCCGGTTGCTTCCCGTGTATTGCCCCCGTCTTCCGCTTCTGATTCCGACTCAAAATTCATATCTCCCCACACTTTATCATTGATATCAATTTTAACCTCCGAAGCCCAGCCCTCATACAGGTCCTTAAAGGTACTATTCTGTCTTTCGGCAATGATTTTCTCTTTCTTTTCCAGGGTTGCGTCTTCATTGTAGTCACTTACACAGTATAATATATGATAACCGTATTCCGTTTCAACAATACCGCTGAATTCCCCGGTTTTTAAGGCAAAAGCCGCGTCCTCAAATTCCTTTACCATTTCCCCTCTGCCAAATGTATACTCCACATTGGAATCCTCTGTATTCGCCTCCGCAAAATTATAATAATTATCTGCCTTTTTCGCCTGCTTTAACAATTCCTGCACTTTATTGTAAGCTTTTGTTTTTTCCGCTTCGCTCATGGGCGTTTCCTTACCGTCTGCGTCCGTTTTAGTGGTAAGAATCAAAAGGTGGTCTATTGTTATCTGTTTGGCTTCTTCATCCGAAACATCCGTATCCACATTCATGGTTGAGGCATCATATACTTTTTCATAGACCATATTATCGCGGTAAAACTTCTGTGAAATCTCCAATGTCAGGCCATAACGTGATTTATCTTCCTCCGTTATGCCTGAAAGCATGGTATTTGCATTTTCTTTAATCTGTGCTTCATCCTCTTCCGTAATTTCAACCCCGAACTTGTACGCCTGGGCACCGGCAATCTTAGTCTGGGCTATCATTTCCAAAATTTCCTGTTTTGCCATATCTCCAAAACTTTGGCCGTTAAAATCATAGCTCCATATCTTGTCGCCAAAATAGGCTTCATATTGGGCTTTGATATATTGAAAATAGATCATGGCTTCACTGTAACTGACTTCTTCTTTACCTATCTTAACAACCACTTTCTTAAAAAGACTGTCATCCACCGAATCCTTATCTTCCTCTCCCGTATCCGGTGTCTCATCCTTCCCGGTTCCGCCGTTTTCTTTCACGGCGGCACTGTTTCCGGTATTGCCCTGTTCTTTATTGTTATTCCTGGAGCAAGCCGTGACAGCCAAAAGTGTTACGGCCAACAAGCTTAGCATAAATACTATTCTTACGTTTTTTTTCATGGAAACTCCTATCCTTCCGCTTATGCGGTATTTTTCCGATTCTAAGTTGCGCAATCATATAAAAGACGGTATTTTCCCCGTTGCTTCGATGAATTAAACTTTAGTTATTCAGTCATGTTTATTATTATAAATTAATTTTTCTCTTCCAACAATAGTTTTAAATCTCCAATGAGATTTCTCACATGTTCAAAAAGGCTTATTACATCCATTTTACCCTTTTTCCCTGTTTTCTTCAAAGAATAGGTGAAATACGGACTGGCTTCCGGTATAAGTTTTAAGCTGGGCTCATATTTGCGTATCAGTTCCGGTATTTTCTCCACTCTTAGCTTCGCCTTATTATACATAACAAGCTTGATTTCTTCGTTACGGTATACCAGGGAGGTAACATATACGCTATGGCAGATGGATTTAATATAGGCTATATTCAATAAATTATTCACAGAAGAAGGCATATCCCCGAACCGGTCAAGGAGTTCCTCCTGCATATCCAGTAATTCTTCTTCATTCTCAATTTCGGCAATCCGTTTATATACATCCAGCTTCTGGAATTCACTTCTAATATAGGTTGCCGGTATAAAGGCATCAATATCCATATCCACCGTGGTGTCAAAGGTTTCCTCCTCCTGTACTTCGCCTCTCATGGCACGGATTGCATCATTTAGCATTTTACAGTACAGGTCATATCCCACCGCTTCCATATGGCCGCTTTGCTGGGCGCCTAATAAGTTGCCCGCACCCCGGATTTCCAGGTCCCGCATGGCAATTTTAAAGCCCGAGCCAAGCTCCGTAAATTCCTTGATGGCCTGCAGCCTTTTTTCCGCCACTTCCTTTAACATCTTATCCCTTTTATACATTAAAAAAGCATAAGCGGTCCGGTTGGACCTTCCTACCCTGCCTCTGAGCTGGTACAGCTGGGATAGACCAAGCCGGTCCGCATCATCGATAATCATGGTATTCACATTGGAAATGTCAAGGCCGGTCTCAATAATGGTGGTGGATACCAGAACATCTATTTCACCGTTAATAAAGTCAAACATAATCCGTTCCAGCTCTCTCTCCCTCATCTGTCCGTGGGCATAGGACACATTGGCTTCCGGCACCAGTCTGGCTATTCTGCCGGCAATTTCGTCAATGCCGTTCACCCGGTTATAGACATAATATACCTGCCCGTTTCTGCCTAATTCACGATGAATGGCTTCCCGGATTATTTCTTCATTATGTTCCAGCACATAAGTCTGGATGGGCATTCTGTCTACCGGCGGCTCATTTAATACACTCATATCCCGTATGCCGATTAAGCTCATATGAAGGGTCCTGGGAATGGGAGTGGCCGTAAGCGTCAGTACATCCACGTCCCCTTTCAGCTGCTTAATCTTTTCTTTATGGGTTACTCCAAACCGCTGTTCTTCATCAACAATTAACAGGCCCAGATTCTTAAACTGAACATCCTTTGACAGTACCCTGTGGGTTCCGATTAGTATATCCAGGCTGCCTTTTCTTAACCGTTCTATTACTGCTTTCTGCTGTGCGGAGGTCTTAAACCGGGATAGCATATCGATACTCACAGGAAAATCCATCATTCTCTGTACAAAGGTATTATAATGCTGCTGGGCTAAAATCGTGGTAGGCACTAAAAACACCACCTGTTTGCCATCGGAAACCGCTTTAAAAGCCGCACGGATGGCAATCTCCGTTTTACCGTAGCCTACATCACCGCAAATCAGACGGTCCATAATCCGCTTACTTTCCATATCCCGCTTGCTTTCTTCAATTGCCCGGAGCTGGTCATCCGTTTCCTCATAGGGAAACATTTCTTCAAATTCCTTCTGCCATACGGTATCAGAGCTGAACCGAAAGCCCTCCTTAGCCCGGCGGGCAGCATATAATTCTACCAGTTCCCTGGCAATTTCCTTTACGGCACCCCGGACTCTTGTTTTGGTATTCTTCCATTCCGGTGAATTCAGCTTGTTCAGTTTTGGCTTTCTGGTATCCGCACCCGCATATTTTTGTATCACATCAAGGCCTGTTGCAAGAATATACAACACGCCTCCGCCGCCGTATTCGATTTTAACGTAATCCTTTGTCACCTTATCTACTTCAATTTTCTCTATGCCTTTATAAATGCCTAAACCGTGATTTTCATGGACCACATAATCGCCTATGTTCAAATCCGCAAAGCTTTGTATCTTTTTGCCGTCATATTCCTTCAGTTTTCTCTTTTTTTTCTTTTCCGCACCAAAAATATCACTTTCGGAAATAATGACAAGATTAATCAGAGGATATTCAAACCCCCGGTGAAGGCTGCCGCAGGTTACCATAATTTCCCCTTTTTGAATGTTCCTGTCCATATCCTCACTGTAAAAGGCATTCAAATCATGGTCCCTCAAGTCTTCGCTGAGACGCTTTGCCCGGGTTTTAGATACGGACAGCAAAAGAATCCGGTAACCGCTTTTTTTCCATTTCTGCAAATCCTTTACCAAAATATCAAAATTGTTATTATAGGGATTTACGGAACGGACCGTAAAGTCCCACCTGCCTTTTATGGAAAAATAGGCAGCTTTATAATCCATGGTACTTAGNNATATAGCCTTTTTCGATCCTGCCTATCATGCCTTCCCTGAATTCCGTTTCGACCGCTTCCCCTTTTTCCTGTATCCTGCTGGGTTCATCCAGATAAATGATGGAGTTATCCCCGGAAAAATAATCAAAAAAGGAAACCGTATTCTCATAAAAATACCGGACATAACTGTCAATTCCGACAGAGCCCTGAAAGCTTTCAAGATTTTCCTTAAATTCACCGATTATATCCTGTATTCTTGCGGCTTCTTCTGTCTTTCTCTGATCCCGGAGCTTTTTTACATATTCCCTTTTCTCATCCTCTATCTTTTTAAATCCCATCCGCATTCTGTCTTCATCCAGAATCATCTCTGCCGCCGGATAAATACTAATGCTTTCCATTCGCTCAATGGAACGTTGGCTGCTGATATCAAAGGAACGTATGGAATCCACTTCATCACCCCATAATTCGATACGGTAAGGGCATTCTTCCGTCGGAGGAAATACATCCAGAATACCGCCCCGCACGGCGAATTCTCCCGGACCTTCCACCTGTCCCTGGCGTTCATAGCCCAGATGGATTAAATCGGCCTGCAGCCTGGTTAAATTAAGGCTTCCTGCTTCTTTCAGGTTAATGACCCTGTTCTTTATAAAATCCAGAGGCAGTATCTTATCCATACCACCGTCCAAAGTCGTGATAACCGTGATCGGTTCCTTTTCAATTAACCGCTTAAGAATTTTTAACCGGTTCCTTACAATTGCATTTCCATGAATATCCGCACTGTAAAAAATAATATCTTTTGCCGGGTATATGCAGACATTTTTATCGTACAACTTATAATCCTCGTAGATTTCCTTTGCCTTCACATCATTATAAGTTATAATTAACTTCCACTGGTAGCCTTCGCTCAAACCGCTTATAAGATGACATTTCTGCGAATCAATACAGCCGGTTATCTGAACAGGTGTATGTTTCAGTTTTAAATTATTTATTATATCATTGAATTCTTTTAATTCTTTCAGAGGGGTAGTAAAGGTCTTCAAGCTGCTGCCTCCTTTGAGCTGGTATTACACCCTGCTACTTTCTATTATAGATATTCATGGCAGATTCCATTCCATCTTTTATTATGGATTTTACAGCCTCCGAGGATCTCTTAAGGGTATCGCGTATGACGGGCTCCTCTTCCGCTTTGAACCGGGACAGTACATAATCAGCCAGATCCCACCCGGCCGGTTTATCCCCTACGCCGACCTTAATCCTGGGAAATTCCTGGGTGCCCAGATGGCTGATAATACTTTTTATACCGTTATGCCCCCCTGCGCTTCCTTTTTCCCGAAGACGCAGTTGCCCTACTTCCAGGCTGACATCATCATAGATTACAATGATATCCTGAGGGGTTACTTTATAAAAGTCCACCAGCTCCCTGACACTTTCCCCGCTTAAATTCATGTAGGTCTGGGGCTGTGCAATTACTACCTTCTCACCCTCAATAAATCCTCTGCCGCAAATTGCCTTATGTTTTTTAAAATCCAGCGGAATATGATAGTCATCCGATATGCGGGTTATGACATCAAAACCGATATTATGTCTCGTTGCCCGGTATTCCCTGGTTGGATTGCCTAGTCCGATAATAATGTACATTTTACTGCCTTTCTATGCATAGTCACTTCCGCAGGCCGTTATCCTTTATTTGTTACGGTTCAGCCTTACAGCTAACTGCAACAAATGATACGTGCATATCGGTCCGGGTTTTCTGTGACTTTCGCT
>DBEP01000030.1:0-304 GCA_002294045.1 Lachnoclostridium sp. UBA903
GTTCATCAGGGTGGATTTACCGGCTCCATTTTCTCCTACCAGAGCATGAATCTCTCCTTTTTTGACCTTCAGGCTGACATTATCCAGTGCTTTTAAGCTGGAAAATGTCTTGGTTATTTCTTTCATTTCTAATATAAAATCAGACATGGTTTTGGCTCCTTATAATCAATACCGCACAAGGGCTATTGAACAGCCCCATGCATAATTTATAAGCATATGATGGACGATATACCAGAATGTGTTTGAAAAATTATCGCGCCGTTCTTAACACCCGGCACAGGAATTTTTCAAACACACTCCGGCC
>DBEP01000030.1:456-19013 GCA_002294045.1 Lachnoclostridium sp. UBA903
TAGGTGCATTTACTGTAAATCCGATTCCGTATAATATCCGGAGTCGATTAAAACTTCCTTATAATTTGTTTTGTCTACGGCTACCGGGTCACAGAGATAGGAAGGTACCACTCTGTTTCCGTTATCATAAGTCGTAGTATCGTTAACTTCCGGTTCCGTTCCCTGAAATACCGCATCGACCATGGTTACACATTTTTCCGCAAGTGTTCTGGTATCTTTAAAGATGGTGGAATACTGTTCGTCTGCGATAATGGATTTTATGGACGGAATTTCCGCATCCTGTCCGGATACAATCGGCATGGGCAGATCGCCGGAGCCGTAACCGATGCTTTTTAGGGAAGAAATAACCCCGATGGATATTCCGTCATAGGGCGACAACACGGCGTCCACTTTATCCGAAGTATAGAAGGCGCTTAAAATATTGTCCATTCTTGCCTGTGCCGTTGCTCCGTCCCAGCGGAGGGTAGATACCTTATCCATACCGGTTTGCCCGCTTTTCACAACCAACTTGCCTTCGTTGATATAGGGTTCAAATACCGACATTGCACCATCGTAAAAGAAATACGCATTGTTGTCATCCGGTGAGCCGCCGAATAATTCAATGTTAAACGGGCCGGCCTGATTCTCCAGGTCAAGGCCGTCTACAATGGAATCGGCCTGCAAAACACCAACCTTAAAGTTATCAAAAGTGGCATAGTAGGAGACATTATCCGTATTTCGGATTAATCTGTCATAAGCGATGGTTTTAATTCCTGCATCCGCTGCTTTTTTCAGTACGTCTGTCAAAGCTTCACCGTCTATGGAAGCTATTACAAGAACCTTGGCGCCCTTAGATATCATGTTTTCAATCTGGGCTACCTGGTTATCTATATTATCCTCCCCGTATTGCAGATCAACCGTATATCCCTTCTCCTCCAGGAGCTTTTTCATATTATCCCCATCCTGGATCCAACGCTGGGACGATTTGGTCGGCATTGCCACACCGATTAATTTTTCGTTGCTGCCTTTTGCACAGCCTGCCAGCGACAATACAAACATGCAGGCGAAACCGAGCGCAATTAACTTTTTGAATTTCATGCTACCTCTCTCCTTTTATGAATTATAATTTTTTTCATAATTTAGCCGGAATAACCGGCTATTACAGCTGATTATGTACAGCGCTCCGGAAAAGTAAAACAAAACGAGCATTAATACTAAAAACGACTTACGTTAATGTTCGTTTATTTACGTTTCTGTGTTTAAATAATATCATTTTATTGCATTTATGTCAATATAATAACTATAAAATTTTAAAACCATACGACTGTTTTATACAAAAGTACCTAATGCGCTTTCGGATATTTGCGATATATGAAAAAGAACACAAAATTTAACTTTCGTTTGGTTACGAATTTATTGATGTTGCATTTTTTTAGAATATGATTTATACTGAAATTATTATTAAAATCCATGATTATTGTATAATACGGGGCATGAAAGCAACCGTAATAAGAATGGTTTGTTTTTATGGTTATGCTGTTTTCATACGAAGCCATGGGGCTTTAGTTTCGCCTGCGTTTATTTTATCTCTATTTATTTACCAGATCTCCTACTTAAGGATGTGTAATATATGTTTGCCATTGAGCGAATCCGGATTATTAAAAACTACATACAAAACAATCATCAGGCAGAAGTAAGTACCTTAAGCAATATGCTGAATGTCTCTGAAGTAACAATCCGCAGAGATCTCGAAAAGCTGGAGGAAGAAGGCTTTCTTACCAGAACCCATGGAGGGGCTGTCCTTAATAAGGAGGAAGAGGAACCTGTCATTTATGCAGAGGGTTATAACCCTGCAGATTATAATGAAATTGCGGATATAGCAGTACAAATGATTCATGACGGTGATGTTATAATGTTGACCAATGGTTTAATTAACCTCCATATTGCGAAAAAATTGGGCAATAAAAATAATATTACGGTTTTAACAAACGATATTACCATAGCCATGGAACTGTCCGGCCATAAATCCGTCAATGTGATATTGTTGGGCGGAGATATAGATTCCCGCTATAATGCCGTATTTGGCTCTTTAACCGTGAATAATCTGAAAAAGTTTTTTGTTTCAAAACTTTTTATTGATATTGACGGCATTACTTCTGAGCTTGATTTAACGGTATCCAGTATTGATATGGCCTCCCTGATTCAGGAAGCAGCCCATAATGCAAATCAGAAGATACTATTGTTAACAGCGGATGCGTTTGAAAAGAATTCCTTTTACCGGGTTGGAAAAGCGCAGCAGATTGCAGACCGTATGATTACCAATTCGCGTATTAAGGATACTTACAAAAACCTTATTTTCAACAGCAACATTCAGCTTTTTACATCGATTGATGCATTTGAAGGTAATGTATAACCTGGTTGGCGTTCATTGTAAGACTGGCGGCGTCCCATAAACTGACGGAGGGTTCAATATGAATGTACCGGCATTGATTTTAAAGGATATTAATAAAACTTTAAGTGAAGATTTTTCATTGGAACATATTAACCTGGATTTGTTTTATGGTGAAGTACATGCCCTGGTTGGAGAGAACGGGTCAGGAAAGTCCATGATTATCAATGTAGTCAACGGCATTTTCAAAAAGGACAGCGGACGGATTTTTGTAGACGGACAGGAAATTCACGCAGATTCCGTATATGAGGCAAAAAAAATAGGAATCCATACCGTATTGCAGGATGTTGCCCTGTATCCTAATTTGACGGTAGCCGAAAATATTTTTGCGGATAAGATGCCGTATAAAAATAAACTGCTTCACTGGATTGATTTTGATAAGTTAATATCTGACTGCGGCAAACTGTTTCAAAAACTGGATGTTGGTCTGGACCCGAAAGCCCTGCTGGGAGGTCTGGGTTTTGCTGAAAAGCATCTGATAGAGATTATTAAGGCATATATTTCGGAGGCTAAAATAATCATATTTGATGAGCCTTCCGAGACCTTTACTATTCATGAGAAAACAATCTTATTTCAGCTAATCGGCGAATTAAAGCAAAAGAATAAAGCGATTATTTATATAACCCATTTTCTGGATGAGATAGAGACAATTGCCGACCGGGTGAGCGTAATCCACCAGGGCAGGATAATCGGAACCAGAAATGTAAAAGAGATAACCATAAAGGATATTATAGAACTAATGGTTATGGCAGAAGGAGGAAAACGTTATCCGAAGCTTGACATACCTTTGGGCAAAAAAATACTGTCCGTTAAAAACATATCCTTTGAACAGGTTTTATCAGATATCAGTTTTGATTTGAAAAAAGGTGAAATTCTTGGGGTTACAGGGCTTGTAGGCTCCGGCCGTTCTGTTCTGGCGAAATGTATTTTTGGTGTTACAAAGCCCAGTTCCGGATGTATTGAAGTAAATGGGAAGCCGGTTAACATCAGAGAGCCTTATGATGCCATTAAGGCCGGAATTGCTCTTTTGCCGGAGGACCGGATTAACAGCTCCGTATTCGGCTGCCTTGATCTTGAAAATAATGTATCCGTTTCTTCCCTGACAAGATTTGTGCAGCATAAAATTATTGATCCATATATTTTAACGGACGTAATAAGCACTTATGTGGAGAAACTTTGCATTAAGCCCGGCAATTCGGACGATATATTAAATACCTACAGCGGGGGGAATCAGCAGAAAATGGTGCTAGCCAGATGGATGATGAGCCATCTGAAGGTTTATATTATGGATGAACCCACGAGAGGAGTGGATATTGCCTCCAAGACGGATATTTACAACTGCATGGTTGATATGGTAAGAAAAGGCGCATCCATCGTCTTTATATCCTCTGATATTGATGAAATACTGGGTATGTGTGACCGCATACTGGTCATGAATGCCGGAAAGCTGGTCTGCGATCTTCCGAGAAGCCAGGCAACCAAGGAAAATATTCTGATGTATGCGGCAAAGTCGGTGTAGCCGGTAATGCTTGTAACAAAAGGAGCTGATGCAAAATTTAAATTATAACATACTTGCGGGAGAATATGATTTAATTGCGCAGATATTTTGTGAAAAGTATGTACAAATGGCTTAGAGCGTGTTTGAAAAATCATTGCACCGTTCTGAACGCTCCACTTTGCGGTATAAGCATTTTTCAAACACACTCTAGAGAAAGGAATGAAGCGTTTATTGGCGCGACTTGGAACAAAATTCAAGAAATATAAATCATATTCTAGACACAAGTTCAGTAAATGGACTATTTTGGAGTCATTTGTTAATCTTTGTTAAATCCCAGGAATATCCCGATAAAGCGCCCTAAACTTATAATAATACAGAAGACATATCCCAAAGCCAAATCCGTAAGATAGCCTCTTTTGATATCCTCATATTTCATTAAGCTTGGCATTATCTGAAAGGAATCAAATAGAGTTAAATCTGAAACATTTTTAAAAATATTATAAAGTTCAACAGCATAGGACAACCGGTTGGAAATATAAACCATAAAAAGAAGAATCAAAAATGTAATAATCACTCCTTTTTTGTCCAGCCTGCCGCTTAATTTCCCGTATCCGTATAAAGAGCATACGGTCATAACCAGGCCGGATATTCCGGACATGTATCCCTGCTGATGGATTAAAACCCATGTTATGCTTCCGACTAAGGAACCTAAAATGGCACCGATAATGCCCGGAACAATATTACTATGTTTTTCAAATTCATAATTCATCCCCTGCTACTCCTTTTTATTTTATTTTTATAAAATCATAAAAAGATAAAATAACCCATATTATGACAATATTATGACATAAGTTTTTAATGAAATAAATAGGAATAATGTATGATACCAGGCTTTTGGTATCGTGACAAAGCAGGAGGCATTGCTTTTATTTTAAGAGTGATGTAAGATAGGATTACAAGAGTTGCCAGCAGCCCAACAAAGTCTGTGTCTGTGTAACCATAGTATGCAAGGCATACTTTGCACAAACTTCAGATGCGCAAAAAGCGTGCGCAGGAATGAGGAAAATATGAATAAATTACAAGGCTTTTATGAACTGGCAAAATCGAATTTGCCTGCCGTACCCTGGAAGAAATACGAGGATGATACCATATTTAATCCTGCTATTTTGTGGACCGTAAGATGCGCCGTAACAAAAGGAGAGGATATTAATCTGCCGCGGAAAATCGGGGCAAACGCAAAGGAAGCCAAAGCCTTTGCCCAGGAACTTAAAGATACATTAAAACCGGGCGATTTGATAATCTATTATCCTTTTTTTATTGCTTTAAAAAGCGGCGTAATAGATATAACGGAGCATCGCACCGTAATAGAAGCGGTAAAAGCGGATCTATGGAATCTTGTTACCTATAATAAGAAAGACGTAACCATAATTTTTGAAGAAGATGATGTTGAGATTTTTGGAGATGAGCATTTTTTAGCCCGGGAAGAAATGATAGAATTAGTTGATTACTGCACCGTAATTAAGAGGCAGTTTCACAGCGAGCTTGCAAAAGGGAAAAATGTTTTGCTGGAATGGAGCTATGCCTGTAAATCCGATAGCAACAAACAGCCGGTCGGAGAGGCCGGTTTTGTGTTTTATGAAATAAGAACGGTGTAAATAATGCCTTATCTGTTTCAGCTTTCTTTTATGAGCTTTTTAAATGCGGCGACGAATATATCCGGATGCTCAAAGTGGATATTATGGCCGGATTTTATGTTAATTCTTTTGCAAATACCAATCAAACTTATAACCTTGTCTGCGTCATTATCGGTATTAGCCGCATACAAAACGCCATCCTTGCCGTACAGCGTATTTGCTTTCAGGTAAATAACAGGACATTTAATGCTTTTAAGCATACTGTCCTGATCTATATTCTTCATCCAGGAACCGTTGTAAAAGGTATTCCCAAATTGCGGGTCATAACTGTCCATATAAAGCAGCGGACGCAGCCAGGCATGTGGAAACCAAGCGATTTTGATAGACCGATCGGGATTCGCCTGCCTATATTTCACTGCCGACCGGATAATCTTATTCTGTAAGCCTCCAAAAAGGGAAAGAAGGTAACCGTGTTTCAGGTAATAAAGGGGGAAATCTGCCTCCTCTTTTTGGTTTATAAAGCTATGGGTAACCGTGTAAGCATCGTACCAGGCAAAAGCCCCTTTTTCTTTTTGTATTTCCTGCGGTGTAACACTAAAAAAGGGAGGGTCTTCCAATACAAGACCATCAACCTGTTCGGGTGCGTTGGCCGCAATCCAAGCCGCCAAGATTCCGCCGGAAGAGTGTCCGGATAAATAGCAGTTTTCTTTAATGATATTGCTGATAAACCAAATAAGTGCTTCGCCGTTAGTCTGGCAGGAATACAAATTAACTTCGTGGCTTGACTTGCCATGGCCGTAACAATCCACAGCATAGACATGGAACGCTTTCGACAGTTCAGGCAATGCCTTGCCGTAGTCCTCCCATGCCACAGTTTGTCCGTGAATTAACAGTAAAGCCGGACCGTTGCGGGGACCTTCTCCATACCTGATAACGGAGTCATCCGGTAATATCACCTGTTTACCCTCAAAGCCCGCCTGTTTCACCTTACGCATAAGAGTCTCATCATAGTGCATATTATTATAGAGATATCTGCCTAGCAAAACAGCCAGGCAGAGCAAAACAATTCCGATTATTCCTAATACAATTGACATATTTCTCAACCTTCCGGATACGATGCCGCTCTGCGGCATCTCAAACACCCAAAATCGCTCCTTGTCTCCCATAAAGTAGAGCATCCAGTCCGGCACAAGCATTTTTCCCGGACTTTTTGGGGATTATTATTTGGCCTTTTTCATTTTATTATAAATTATATTAGCGTTAGTTGCAATATAGTTACATTTTATCTTTTATTTTATATATGCTGGTAACTTATCTGTATATAATTTTTAGTTCGGCTTATACATCCTGCTGATAATATGGACGATTCGTTTATATCAGGATATTGTTTGCCTTTTGTGCTGTAAACACTAAAATTTATAGCAGATTACATGATTTTATTTAAAAAAGTAATTGACAAATGGGATAAATTCATTTAAAATACAATAACATACAATTCATATAAAAATAATATGAATTGTGTTATGAAGGAGAATCATAATGAAAAATATAAATGGTATGGTAAAAGTGGATAGAATCAGTTGCTGCTGCATGGGTCGTTCCTGTCGTATGGAATAATTGCATGCAAGTTTTTAGATTTGTATATTTCTGTAACAATCTTGCAATGATGCAAAAGTTTCCGCAGGCAGGTGCATATTAGCAACTGCTATTTTTGTGCAGAGAAACATAAAATACCATATAACTTTATAACTTTTTACTCATCTCAATGGGAAAACAAAAAGCCGGAAGGAATATGAAAAAAGGATTAAGATTGCAACTGCCCTTATCTTCCGGCCTTATATTTATGGCAGTATGGCAGGCAGGCCTGTGACATGCAATGGGTACAGAGATGGATTTTGAATTTATAAATGAATATATTCCGCTTTATATAGAGGCAGCAAAACTTACTATCAGAATTGCATTTATCGGAATCCTGTTTTCCTTAGCGGCGGGTTTTCTCATAAGTTTAATCCGTTTTTATAAAATTCCGGTATTGTATCGGATTGCGGGAGGGTATATAGAGCTCTCCAGAAATACTCCTCTGCTGATTCAATTATTTTTCTTATATTTCGGCCTGCCGAAAGCAGGAATTATGTTAAGCTCCGAAGCTTGTGCCATTACAGGGCTGATATTCCTCGGCAGCAGTTACATGGCGGAGGCTTTCCGAAGCGGTCTGGAAGCGGTGCCGGACAGCCAGATGGAATCAGGCCTGAGCCTCGGACTTACAAAATTCCAGGTTGTCCGCTATGTTCTGCTGCCCCAGGCCGTGTCTGTTTCCGTACCGGCTTTTGCTGCAAACGTAATTTTTCTGATTAAGGAAACTTCCGTTTTCAGTGCGGTTGCCCTGGCGGATCTGATGTATGCCGCAAAAGATTTAATCGGGCTGTATTACGTAACGAATGAGGCGCTGTTTATGCTGGTAATAGCATATTTAGTTATTTTATTACCGATTTCAATCCTATTTTCATTGGTAGAAAGGAAATTAAGACATGCAGGATTTGGGGATTAATGTTTTATTCCAGGGCAGAAATTTTATAAGATTGCTGGAGGGCTTGTGGGTTACAATCGGGATTTCCTTAACTGCGGTGGCAATATCCATTGTATCGGGGATTATACTTGGAATGATTATGTCCGTTAAAAATCCCGTTATAAAGGCAGCCACCAGAATATATCTGGAGTTTGTCCGGATCATGCCCCAGTTAGTCCTTTTATTTATTGTTTATTTTGGCGTAACCAAAGCTTTCAGGATACATCTGTCGGGGGAAGTTTCAGCTGTTATTGTATTCTCGCTATGGGGGACTGCGGAAATGGGAGATCTGGTACGAGGCGCCTTAGCTTCCATACCGAGGCATCAGTATGAAAGCGGAAAAGCAATCGGTCTTACAAATCTTCAGATATATATCCATATTATTATTCCCCAGACGGTAAGAAGGCTGGTGCCGTTAGCCATTAATCTGGTGACCAGGATGATAAAAACAACTTCCTTGATTGCCCTCATAGGAGTAGTTGAGGTTGTAAAAGTGGGGCAGCAGATTATTGAGGCATCCCGCCTGTCCGTGCCAAGCGCGGCTCTCTGGATATACGGAGTTATATTTTTCCTGTATTTTATCGTATGTTACCCGATTTCCCTGCTGGCGGCAAAATTAGAAAAAGCATGGAAGAATTAAGATATACAGGATAGTTAAGATATATAAGTATAAAATTTGCCGCATGGCGGCATCATGAACAACAAGTTGGAAGAAATGTACTTTCAGCCTCAGGAACTTGTGCCTGCGTCTTCCACGGTACAAATTCGGATACGCAATAATTCGTCCGCAGGAATGGAGGAAAAAATGAGTGAAAAAGAGATAATACTGGAAATAAAACATCTGAAAAAAAATTATGATAATTTAACCGTACTAAGGGATGTGTCCCTGGATATAAAAAGTGGGGAAGTAGTGGTGGTTGTAGGTCCGTCGGGATGCGGTAAAAGCACCCTGCTTCGGTGCATCAACGGTCTGGAAAATATACAGGAAGGGAGTATTTCCCTGAAAGGAGAAATTATCAGCAATCAGACCAGAAACATGCATTTGGTCCGCCAGAAAATCGGTATGGTTTTTCAAAGCTATGATTTATTTCCCCATATGACAATACTTCATAATATTTTGTTAGGACCGTTAAAGGCTCAGGATAGGGATAAAAAAGAAGTGATTAGGGAAGCGGAAGAATTACTGGAAAGGATAGGACTTCAGGAAAAAAAAGATGCTTATCCCAGACAGCTTTCCGGAGGACAGAAGCAGAGGGTGGCCATTGTAAGGGCTTTATGCATGCATCCGGAGATTATGCTGTTTGATGAAGTTACCGCAGCCCTGGACCCGGAAATGGTAAGGGAAGTTCTGGACGTTATGCTCGGACTGGCCAAGGAAGGAAGTACCATGATAATTGTAACCCATGAGATGCAGTTTGCCCGGGCCATTGCAGACCGGATTATTTTCCTGGACAAAGGAGAGATAGTGGAAGAAAGCGACCCGGAAACTTTTTTCACCAATCCGGGGACGGAACGGGCCAGGAAATTCTTAAATGTATTTGAATTTGATGCCGTAAAAGGCGTTGAAGATAAATAAAACAGACCGGCAAAACCGTCTGTTTCATTAAAATATGGGCAGAGCCCAGGAAAAGAGGAGATTAAATGAAAAATTTAAAGAGAGTATTTACCCTGCTATTCATGCTGACCTTTACAACGGCGGTATTTACAGGCTGCGGAAGTAAAGCAGAAAATAATACAAATGATAATTCCAATACACCGACAGCGGAAACCGGCAAGGGAGGAACTGCAAGAACACTGGAGGAAATCAAAGAAAGCGGCGAAATTGTCATTGGTGTGTTCAGTGATAAAAAACCTTTCGGCTATGTGGATGAAAACGGTGACTATCAGGGATATGACGTATATTTCGGAAACCGGATAGCCGAGGATTTAGGTGTGGAGGTGGAATATGTTCCGGTGGAGGCAGCCAGCCGCGTAGAATATCTGGTAACGGCAAAAGTGGATATCATACTTGCTAACTTTACGGTTACGGAGGAACGTGCAAAACAGGTTGACTTTGCGAAACCTTACATGAAAGTTGCCCTTGGTGTGGTGTCTCCGGACAGTGCCCTGATTACGGCTCCCGAACAGCTTAACGAAAAGACATTAATCGTAAGCAAGGGAACTACTGCGGAAACCTATTTCACAAAAAATTATCCGGATGTTAATTTATTAAAATTTGATCAATATACGGAAGCTTATAATGCGCTGTTAGACGGCAGGGGTGATGCGTTCTCTACGGATAATACGGAGGTACTTGCATGGGCTCTTGAAAATAAAGGATTTTCGGTTGGAATTGAATCCTTGGGAGATTTGGATACCATAGCACCTGCCGTTCAGAAGGGAAATAGGGAATTGCTGAACTGGCTCAACGATGAAATTACGGAATTAGGAAAAGAAAACTTCTTCCATAAAAATTATGATGAGACACTGGCGCCGGTCTATGGTGATGCGGCAGACCCGGAAAGCCTGGTTGTGGAAGGCGGCATTGTAGAATAGAAAGACAATGCTGTTAACATGCAGGCAGAACTTGGGTATAATTTATTCAGCAAACCGGTTTTGTAAAATCAGACATCCGGAGTACTCACATAATTGGTCTAGGTGAATAATATATTGGGATAGCAATTATTTATCCGGAGGTTCATATGGGTTATTATGTTGCGGTTGAGCCTAATGTAAAATACTATGTGGAAGACCTTAACCCGGAGGGAAATAAAACAATCCTGTTTCTGCACGGCTGGCCGGGAAGCCATAAGCTATTTGAATATCAATTTAATGAACTGCCGAAAACGGGCTATCGGTGTATTGGCATAGACACCAGAGGTTTCGGAGATTCGGATAAGCCGTTTAGGGGCTATGATTTTGACCGGTTATCGGACGATGTCAAATGTATCGTTGATGAACTTCACTTATGTGACTTTACCTTGCTGGGCCATTCAAACGGAGGAGCAATTGCCAGCCGGTATATGGGGAGGCATAAAGGCTACGGGGTATCAAAGCTGGTACTTGTAGCGGCAGCGGCGCCAAGCATTATAAAACGCCCCAACTTTCCGTATGGTCTGGACAAGGAAGTAGTTGTGCGGATTATTAAAGATACCTATAAGGACCGGCCCCAGATGCTCCGGGGATTTGGAGATATGTTTTTTTACCAGCATACGTCACAGGCCTTTTCCGACTGGTTCTTCCAGATTGGTTTGCAGGCGGCAGGCTGGGCAACGGCGGCACTTCCTAATACCTGGTTAAGGGAAGTACTTTTTAATGATTTAAGTGCAATCCATGTTCCTACGTTAATCATGCATGGTATCCATGATCAAATCGTACTGTTCGGCTTGGCTGAAATACAAAACCAATATATAAAAAATTCAAAATTAGTACCTTTCCAATTCAGCGGTCATGGGGTATTTTACGATGAAAAGGATAGATTTAACAAAGTATTGACAGATTTTATTGAAAAACAGTGTTAAGTTTATCAGCAGAGCTGTTTAAGAATTCCGGTCTATTATAGCTTTCTAATGATTTGCAGAGGGCAGGCGCAGGCAGGGAAATAATTTCAGGGAAGGGCCGGTTTCCGGTCCTGTCCCGCAATTATTTCCCTGCCTGCGTTTGACATGCTTAAGATGACTTTTTAGTGGACAATTTATAAAATGAATGCTAAGATACTGATATTGATAAAATTAGTCGGTTATAATTTGGGAGATTTTAAGGTATTAAGAAAGGAAAGATGATTATGGCAAAGAATGGACAGGTTCATACCCATGTGGACGGAAAAGGGAAGGAATATGCCCACAGTCATGGAGATGGAGCGGAACGTAAACATATCCATGAAAATACGAAAGCTGTATTAAACCGTTTATCCCGTGCAAGCGGTCATCTGGAATCGGTAAAACGGATGGTGGAAGACGGAAAGGATTGCAGTGAAGTCCTGATTCAGTTATCGGCTGTCATAGCAGCCTTGAATAATGCAGGCAAAGTTATTTTACAGGATCATATCGGCCATTGTATTGTGGATGCGGTCGAATCCGGTGATGCCACAGCCATAGAGAATCTGAATAAGGCAATTGACCGGTTTATAAAATAATAATTTTTTGTATAAAACATGTATTTTATATCCCCTGTATGGGCTTGTATTGTATCCGAAAAACCATATAATAAAAACAAATATAAAAATTATATAATGTATTATATGGAGGAATAATATTATGCATATGGCTGATGCATTGATTGCGCCTGCGGTTGCCGGTACCATGTATGCCGCCTCAGCAGCTGCAGCTACATATTCAGTAAAAAAAGTAAGATTGGAAAATGATATAAAAAAGATTCCGCTGATGGGAGTTATGTCGGCTTTTGTATTTGCAACACAGATGATTAATTTTTCCATTCCGGGAACAGGGTCCAGCGGACATTTGTGCGGAGGGCTTTTACTATCCATATTATTGGGGCCTTATGCGGGATTTTTGTCCATGATATCAATACTGGTTATCCAGAGCCTTTTATTTGCGGACGGCGGACTCCTTGCCTTAGGGAGCAATATCTGGAATATGGCTTTTTACGGATGTTTTGTCGGTTACTTACTGGTATACCGTCCCATGGTTAAAAGAAGTATGAAAAACGGACGGATTGCACTGGCTTGTGTTCTCGGCAGTGTTGTGAGTCTCCAGCTTGGCGCTTTCAGCGTTACTCTTGAGACGCTTATCTCCGGTATAACGGCCCTTTCATTTGGGCAGTTCTTAATGCTGATGCAGCCCATCCATCTTGCTATCGGTACCATGGAGGGGCTGATTACGGCAGCAGTTGTTATTTTTATTAAAAATACAAGACCGGAGCTGCTTAATAATAACGAGGCAAAGAACCGGGTAAGTTTTAAGCAGACCCTGTTCATCCTATCGGTGGTTGTTATATTAATCGGCGGCGGGTTATCATTAGCGGCTTCAGGAGCTCCTGACGGTTTGGAGTGGTCCATTCAGAAACTTACCGGTGATACGGAAATTGAACCGGAGAATAAATATATGAATGCGGTTAAGGCGGCAGAAGGAATTCAGGAAAAGACGGCAGTTTTACCGGATTATGCTTTTGAAGACAGCGAGTCTTTACTTGGCACTTCTTTTTCCGGTATCTTTGGTTCGGCTGTAGTTGCGTTTATCTGTATAGGCTGCGCTTTCCTTTTTAAATTTTTTAAGAAAAGGGATAATATACAAGAAAAGCCGTAGCTTATGCTTAGGATACGCATTATAAATATAATGGGATATGTGTGGGTAGGTTCTATGAATGGATATTCACGGAATCTACCTGTTTTTTACCGGTAAATGGTATTCTATGCATTAGAAATACGGCATGCCGGAGTTTTATTTTGATAAGAATTTGTAGATGGAAAGAGTGGGATTATGGGAAAATTAACAAATGCCATGTACGAAATACATGAGCTGGATGAAATGGCAGAACGGAATACCGGAATTAACCAGGTGCATCCGCTGGTAAAATTTACTGTTACTCTGGTATATATTACCAGTGTACTGTCCTTTGATAAATATAACCTTTTTGGACTGCTGCCTATGCTTGTATATCCCCTCATGCTTTTTAATCTGGCGGAAATACCAATGAAAAGATGTTTGAAAAAATTGCGGGTGGTGCTGCCTTTGGTATGCTTTGTGGGACTCTTGAATCCCTTTTTTGACCATACTCCGTTATACAGGACGGGCGATATGGTAATTACCGGAGGGATTATTTCGATGGTAACCCTGATACTAAAGGGAACTTATGCTTTGATGGCTTCCTTTTTATTAATTGCAACCACGGGAATCGAGAGAATATGCTATGCCCTGAAACTGCTGCATATTCCGGGCATCCTTGTAACGCAGATACTCTTGACCTACCGGTATATCACGGTTCTTTTGAGTGAAGCAAACGCGGTATTTCAGGCATACTCCTTACGTGCCCCCAGAGAAAAGGGAGTAAAGTATAAAATCTGGGGTTCTTTAATCGGGCAGCTTTTATACCGGAGCATTGACCGGGCCGGTAATCTTTATGACAGTATGCTGCTTCGCGGGTTTAAGGGTGAATTTTATTATGCCCGTATCAGAAAAAGTTCGGGTATGGATTTCATGTATCTGTTCATATGGCTGGCAATCCTTGCCGCACTTCGCATGCTCGATATTTTAGATTATTCTGGGCTGTTTCTGTATTAACCGGCACAAGCATTTTTCAAACACGCTCCAGCGCCTTTACCTTAGGCAATGGCTGAGTACCGCAACAGATTGAGAAAGCTTAGGCAATATAAATCAAGAAGGAATGTGAAAAAATGAACCAACATTTTATAGAATGCAGAAATATATTATTTTCCTATGAAAACGGAAATGAAGTACTAAAAGATATTACTTTTAAAACAGACGGGAAAGAAGCCGTAGGAATTATCGGGGCAAATGGTGTGGGTAAATCCACCCTGCTTCGTATTCTGGTGGGATTGGAACTGAATTTCACAGGGGAAGCTTTGGTGGAGCAGATGCCAGTAATGAAAAAGTCCCTTCCTGAAATACGCAGTAAGATAGGTTATTTATTCCAGGATTCGGATAACCAGCTCTTTACCCAGACCGTTTATAATGACGTAGCATTTGGTCCCAGAAACTACGGGCTTACGGAGCAGGAGGCTGACAAAAGGGTAATGAAAGCCCTTGATACAATAGGTATCACACATTTAAAGGATAAACAGATTTATAAAATGTCAGGAGGAGAGAAGAAAATGGCCTCCATTGCAACCATACTTGCTATGGAACCGGATATCATATTGCTTGACGAGCCATCTATTGCATTGGACCCCAAAAATCGGCGGCTGCTGATTAATATCTTAAACCGCCTGGAGTATGTCAAGCTGATAGCCTCCCATGACCTGGATATGATTCTGGAAACCTGCGATCGGGTAATACTCCTGGCAGAAGGACGTATCATCCGGGACGGGGCGGCGGAATTAATACTCAGGGATAAGGATTTGCTGGAAGCCTATGGACTGGAGCTTCCCCTGTGCCTCCGCGGATATCAGGGTAAAAAAATCCGGGTTTATTGAGGGATAGCAATTGCAGCTTCATGAATGTAAGCAGGTATGGGTTTTCTTAATTGTTTGTTACAGTTCAGCTTTACGGCTAAACTGCAACAAATGATGCATGCACATATGTCCCGGATTTTCTGTGACTTTCGCTTCGCTACATTCGCAAAAAACACCTTGCGGTACCATAGCTGAACTGTTACAGTCGTTTGTCAGGCGGCATATATGCCGGTTTACTTAAAGTTAGGAATATGTTATAATTTCCATAGTTGGGTGATATTACATTTATATATTAATTTTTAAGCACTGAAAGGAGAAGTAAAACATGCAAAAATTCAGAAATGATTTTTTATGGGGTGGAGCAACTGCTGCGAATCAATTTGAAGGAGCATGGAATGTAGATGGTAAAGGTCCGTCTGACGCTGATATGTGTACCAACGGAACCCATACAACACCAAAAAAGATTACAAGAACCATTGAACCCGGTTTATTCTATCCAAGTCATGAGGCAATCGATTTCTATCATCATTATAAGGAAGATATTGCTTTATTTGCTGAAATGGGCTTTAAAACTTTCCGTTTATCCATAGCCTGGACAAGAATTTTCCCGACGGGTATGGAAACGGAACCCAATGAAGCAGGACTTCAGTTTTACGACAATGTATTTGATGAGTGCAGGAAATATAATATAGAACCATTAGTAACCATTTCCCATTATGAGATGCCCTTTGAACTTACGAAAAAGTATAATGGCTGGTCCGGCAGGGAATGTATTAATTTTTATGTTCGTTATTGTGAGACAATTTTTGAAAGGTATAAGAATAAAGTAAAATACTGGCTGACCTTTAATGAGATAAACTGCGGAGCCACGCCGTTCGGCGGCTATTTATCCCTTGGTATTCTAAATGAAGGAACAGTTGATTTTTTACATCAGGAAGATATACCCCAGCTTCGTTTCCAAGGACTGCATCATCAGTTTGTAGCCAGTGCGAAAGCAGTTAAGCTTGCCCACCAAAAATATCCCCGGTTTAAGATGGGGAATATGATTGCTTTTATGACCATGTACCCGTTTACCTGCAACCCGGACGATATCCTGGCAACACAAAAAGGCATGCAAATGATGAACTGGTTCTGTTCCGATGTACAGGTACGAGGTGAATATCCTTATTATGCGGAGCGTTACTTTGAAGAGAATAATCTTAAGATTAAGATGGAGCCGGATGATTTGGAAGTATTAAAGGACGGTACCGTTGATTTTTATACCTTCAGTTATTATATGACAAACTGTGTATCCGTAGATCCGGAGAATGCACAGACCTCAGGAAATATTATGGGTGGTGTTAAAAACCCTTATCTGAAAGCAAGCGATTGGGGATGGCAGATTGACCCTAAGGGACTCCGCTATGCTTTAAATGAAATCTATGGCAGATATGGTATTCCGCTTATGGTTGTGGAAAATGGACTGGGAGCACGTGATACCATTGAGGAAGATGGTTCCATCCATGATGATTACCGAATCAATTATCTGCGCGAACACATTGAGCAGATGAGGGAGGCGGTAGCGGATGGTGTGGATTTAATGGGATATACCCCCTGGGGCTGTATTGACCTGGTTAGCGCTTCTACCGGAGAGATGGCAAAGAGATATGGTTTTATTTATGTGGAAAAATATGATGATGGTACAGGAACCCTTGCCCGCCGTAAAAAGGACTCTTTTGAATGGTATAAAAAAGTTATCGCATCAAACGGAGAGGACTTAGAATAAGTTGAAAAACAAGAGGATTTTTTCAACATCCTGATTTATACGTGCGCCAATGTGCACAGATGGGAGTTAATATGAAATGTCTGGTTATGGATTTTGGCGGAACTTTTCTTAAATATTCCTTAATGGATCATGAGTTAAATATATATGAAAAAGGTGAAAAGCCTTCACCGAATAAATCGGTAGAAGAATTTGTTAATGCGGTATCAGAGCTTTATGAAATTTATAAGGACGGCATTGAAGGCATAGCGATTAGTATGCCGGGATTCCTGGACGCAGATACGGGGTTTGCAAAAACAGCCGGTGCTTTTATACCGCTTTACGGACAAAATATCTATGATTTATTAAAAGAAAAATGCCCTGTTCCGGTTACGATTGAAAATGATGGAAAATGCGGGGCATTGGCGGAAGCCTGGGTTGGAAATCTGAAGGATTGCAAGGATGGTGTGGCTGTAATTCTTGGAACCGGTGTAGCAGGGGGTATCATTAAGGATCGCAGGGTACACCGAGGAAATTCCTTTGCTGCCGGAGAATTTTCTTATCTTATCATGCAGGATGGAGATGGTTTAGCTAATTCAGCTACCTTTACCTGTGGTGTGGCTTCTTTAATGATGAATGCATGCCTTGCAAAGGGCATTGATATAAAGAAATTACCTGTTTATGCATTATTCGGTAACTTCATAAAAAAAGAGCAGGTGATTACCGAATGTGATAATGACCCTGAATTTGCCAATGGTATTGATGGGTATAAGTTTTTTGAACTATTGGAAAAAGGCGATGAGGTAATCAAAAAAGTATATGAAGAATATACTTTCAATGTTGCAAAACTTGCATTTACGATTCAGGTATTTTATGATCCGGAGAAAATAGTAATAGGCGGCGGCATCAGCCGCCAGAAACGGCTGATTTCGGATATACAGGAAAAGATAAATCAAATCATCGATAATTTCGCCGGATTTTATTCAGTCCCTTGTACTGTTGATGTATGCAGATTCTTAAACGAAGCGAACCAATACGGAGCATTATATAATTTCCTGACACGTAAGGCACCGAATTTAGTTAAAGAGTTTTAACATAAAATAAGTAGTATGAATAAAATGAGTAAACAGAACCGGGACTGTTGGAAAACAGCCCCGTTTTTTTTATCTCATAGGAAAGTTCGCCCTATGAGACAAAAAACGCTCCGCTTTGGAGCGCACTGCGGCGGATTGGAATTATGTTGCTGGAGCAGTCGCCCCAGGCGGGATTCTTTCTTGTTCAATAGGAAATTGCGTCCTATTGAACAAAAACGCTCCGCGGGATGCNNGCTTTGCAAACTCTTTTTCATTTGGAAATTGCGCCTTATCGCACAAAAAAGTTTACCGGGCGGGGCATACGTTTTTATTAAAAATTATTTCACGGTTTTGGCCATCATTTCTTCCACATCCGATTCTTTCAATTTATAAAAGAACAGGATAATGAGAAACATAAGGATATAACCGAATACCGGGAATAGGGTAAACATTCTGAAGATACCCTCAAGGGCTTTCTCAGACTGGACTTCATTGGCCTGATATCCGTAATAGGCCAAAAGGAAGCTGCTGACGGCCCCGGAGATTGC
>DBEP01000004.1:0-111305 GCA_002294045.1 Lachnoclostridium sp. UBA903
TATCCTCCTGAATAATAAAGGCAAGAAATCCTTCAGGTACATTCCAAGGGCAAACCCCTTGCGGAAGATGTGGATTTAAAACAAATTGCCCAGACTACGGCAGGCTTTACCGGCGCCGACCTGGAAAACCTTCTAAATGAGGCGGCTATTTGTGCGGCCAAGGAAAACCGCGCCTTTATTATTCAGGAGGATATTAAACGTTCCTTTATTAAGATTGGTATCGGAACGGAAAAGAAGAGCAGGGTAATCTCGGATAAAGAAAAAAGGATTACGGCTTATCATGAGGCCGGCCATGCAATTTTATTCCATGTACTTCCGGATGTGGGTCCTGTTTATACCGTGTCCATTATTCCTACCGGTAACGGTGCGGCAGGTTATACCATGCCCCTGCCGGAAAGAGATGAGATGTTTAACACTAAAGGGAAAATGCAGCAGGATATTATTGTAGGACTTGGCGGCAGGGCGGCAGAGGAGCTTATCTTTGACGACATTACCACGGGAGCCTCCCAGGATATTAAGATGGCTACCAAAACGGCCAGATCCATGGTTACCAAATACGGATTTTCAAGTAATGTCGGTATGGTGAATTATGACAGCGATGACGACGAAGTATTTATTGGCCGAGATTTGGCCCATACCAGAAGTTACAGTGAAAGTGTTGCAAGAACCATTGATGATGAAGTAAAAAGCATGATTGACCATTGCTATAGTGAAGCCAAGAAAATATTAACGGAATACAATGATGTGCTTCATCAATGTGCTAAATTGTTAATTGAGAAAGAAAGAATTAACAGGGACGAATTCGAAGAATTGTTCTCCCATCCTACAGACGGCGGGGATGATGGCATGGATTCGGTGGTTTTAGAGGTATAAAACGGGGATTTACAAAAATTAGATAAAAAATATCCGGTTTTTATTGGTTTTATAATATGGCTTTTACAAGACTTGTTTCAGAAATGAAAAAACGAACAAAAAAAATATCAATATTTTTTAATGTTTGTGCACACTTTTAATGATTCTGGTGTTATACTAATACTCGTAAACCCCAATACATTATATAGTTTTTGCTACACCCCATAAGTAACAAAAATACCTTCTCCAAAAAAAGGACAGCATTCGGAAAGCTGTCCTTTTTTGTACCCTGAAGTGGGCTATTACAAAAATACAGCAATTTACATACTCAAAACGGAATTCTGTAATTGACGATACCGCCCGTTTCTTCCGTTATTATTAAAAATATTGAGACGCAGCCATCGGGTGGTTAAGAGTAAATTACGAAAATGAATAAAAGCACTTGAAAAGGGATTTTTATTATGGTATAATTCTACCTTGTCAGTAAGTTTTGACTAAGATTTAATTTAAGTCAGAAGCCGGCGTGGCGGAACTGGCAGACGCACAGGACTTAAAATCCTGCGGGACTAATCTCTCGTACCGGTTCGATTCCGGTCGCCGGCATGTTTTTGACAGAATCATTTTCCTTATGCGGGTGTAGTTCAATGGTAGAACACTAGCCTTCCAAGCTAGATACGTGGGTTCGATTCCCATCACCCGCTTTATAGAAAAACCTGTCGAAAAAGCTGAAATTGCTTTTGCGGCAGGTTTTTGTTATAATCAGGCTATAAATTGTATTTATATTAGTGGAGGTCAAAAATTTTTAGGTATGGAAAATTATACTGGTAAAAAAATTGCTGCAACTCATATCCCATTGATAATTAATCCTGATTCGGGTTTTTTGTATTTTGATGAAAAAGGTATTGTTTTTACAACTACTTTGGGTGATTCAGCAATAAAAATAGATTATTGCGATATGAGCGAAGTTTTTAGGAAAAGAGCACTATTCGGTATAATTTCTTGTTTTTGTATACTAACACATCATGGTGAAAAATATAAATTCATTGTTTTTAAACGTGCGGCTGTTGTAGAGTTTTTGAAAAGCAAAATATAAACAAAACCTTCTGATTTATCATCTACAAAACCCGCATCTCCAGGTGAGTATAAACTACATTAGCGGGTCAAATTGTCGTAAACCCGCCGGACACCCTTTTTGCTTATGTCAAATGAAATCAATTATCGAGAGTGACCATTTTGCGCTGTTATAGAAAATCACGGAATTGAGATGTAATTCACGATATTGCTTTTAGTACGGGTTTGATGGATGCCTTTTTTCCACTATTATTACATAATTATTATCCAAAGAAGTCGATTGTTTGCTGCAATTGACTTCTTTGCTTTTATTTGATAAAATATGATTTGTATAAATATGGTTATCAATTTATCGGGCAATTTTGTATTGCGGATTATTTAATGTAATGCAAAATGAGAATGTATATGTGTGGTGATAGGTTTGTACTTATATCATTATTTTGATAAAACAATCGGTGCATTTTTAAATTTATCAGATTTAACTATTGATGAAGCCAAAATAATTATGAAGACTATAAAGGATACAAAACCGTTTGTTCAATGTGCAAAACGGCATCCCACATATGTAGAGGATAGATTGCACTATGAAGAAATATTAGTAACAGAGTTTACGAAAAAAGGTGGCATTATCAAACGAAAAGCGCCGCATTATATGGTAATTGAACACTCTCCATGGCTGGCCAAATGGTTTGACAATAGTGATTACATAAAAATACCTATAGATGAATTTGATTTAAGAACGATTTCTTTTACATATGGAGATTCCCATCCTGTATTCAGTCCCAGAGTAAATAAAATGGATGATAAGGAATATCGCCGCAAGCTTTATACCTATGATGAAATACTTGAACTTATTGCCAAATATGGACTTCCGCAAGACTGGAATAACGATGGCTTACATGGCCCGGAAAGATATATTGAAGCACATATATGGTGTGATGATACTATTGATAAATACCGAAATAAACAATAGTGATATGGCGCTATAGGCATAATGCAAGGCTGATCCAATTAACTGAACAATAGAGCTTAATGTAGCAGAAAAATTACAATTTGAAGGTTAGTCAGGAGTTCCGATATGGCAAAAACGAAAAAACCTTTAGGACATAAAATTTGGTTTAAGATTATATTAACGATATTGGTATTTATTCCGGCTTATTCTCAAATACCATTCGAACAGACAGACACTGCCTCTGTTATTGCTTCTGTTTTGTCCGGTCCCCTGATTGCTTCAATAACGTGGTTTTTGCCCGTATTCAAGCTGTTATTACTGTGCGTTTCAATCACGCCATTCGTATTCAGAGAGAAATCAGAAAAGGCAGTATTCGGTTATTACGTTTTCGTATTGGCTGCCGTTGGTGTTTTTCAGAACATGGCACAAACAGAAACTTACGGTTTTGTATGGCTTTTAGGGAACACCCTGATTGAATTTGCTGTGCTTGGGTTCTGCATATACGATTTAATAAAGGGTAAATCAATAATTCAAAAGCAATTTTTTAACAGAGGGCGTTGCTGGATTATTCCTTTGATGCTGCTGGCATATCTGATGCCTTATACCGTTTCGGATGCCGGTGCGGTTATTCCGGCGTTTACTTTGCATGTACTTTACAATGAATCGGGTGTTACATATTGTATGATAACCCCAGTTATTATTGGTGTCTTATTGTTGTTTTCAAAGGGAATTCACAAACCCACGTTATCCGTTTTATCTTATGCCGGGTTTATTTTCGGTTTATTAAATGTGGTAACATGGTTTGTCGTACAAAGAGAAAGCTGGTGGATGGGAATTCTGCACCTTCCGCTTGTGGCTATAGCGCTGTGTGGTCTCATTATTGCTCATAATGAAAGCCCAAATTCTTATAAGATGAGCCTGCCGCAAAACTAATAAATTACAATTTACCGGTGAAATTATAAGCATTATAGGAGGGCGGCAGGCTGATACAGGATTGGTTTTCATTGATGCACTATCAAACTTTTTACTAATTTTGAAAAATTCCTATTGACTAATACCTTGGGTGTTGGCTTATCATTCTTTTGAGGTGATAATTATGTTGATAAATGAGGTCAGCAAAGAAACTGGCTTAACAAAAAAAGCGATTGAATATTATTCCGGGCAAGGATTGCTTGAACCCACCGTATTAGAAAACGGATACAGAGAATTTAGCGAAAAGGATATTGAACAATTGAGAAAAATATCTGTTTTACGCAAGCTGGGGATAAGTACAAATGAAATCAAGGCAGTTCTTAAAGATGAAACGGGCTATTCATTACGGAAGCTATCTGTTCAGAAAGAATTGAGCCTCCAAAGAGAACAGGCAAAGAAAACAATTCTTAATAAACTTAGTTCCGGTATAAGTTATTCAGAAATTAATTCTGAATTAAAAGCAATTGAAGATAGTGCGACAATAACTGAAAAGTTATTAGAAGCCTTTCCGGGATATTATGGGAGATTTATTTGTCTGCATTTTGCCCGATTCTTAAACGAACCAATTACAACAGACAAGCAAAAATCAGCATACGAGAAAATCATATCTTTCTTAGATAATGTTCCTTTGTTTACCCTTCCGGAAGATTTACAGGATTATCTAATGGAGAGTACAAAGCATATGGGCACGGAACAAATTGCCGAAATGATAGAGACCACAAAAAAATCGGTAGAGAACCCGGACGACTTTTTAGAGCATAACAAAGAAATGCTTGAGCAATATCTGGCAATAAAGCAATCAGATGAGTACAAAAGTTCGCCCGTGTATCAAATTCAGTCGTTATTAAAGGAGTTTAACCGCACAAGCGGTTATTACGATATCTTTATTCCTGCATTAAAAGAATTAAGCTATTCCTATGCTGAATATTATAAGCAGCTGGAAATAGCAAATGAAAAACTTTCTGCTCTGTATCCCGATATTGCACAATTGGAGAAGCAGAGTTAATGAGCGGTATTGAACAAACGCACTCCGGAGCGGCGCAAGCACCGCCGCCCGGAGTTTTACTCAGCCGGGCTGTCCGAGAAAGCCAGCCGGCACGAGCTATTCTATGATTGTCATTTCTCAGGCGGAGTTTCTTCCCTGCCATCCTCATACCGGGCAAACCGCCCTTTTTCTCCGGGAGAAACAGGACCGTCCTCTGTCCATGGCCAGCCGCCAAACTGCGTACTTTGGTAATCGGTAAAGGCCTGCACAATCTCCTCCCGGGTATTCATAACAAAAGGACCGTGGGCCACTACCGGTTCCTGAATGGGTTCTCCTTCTAGAAGCAGCAGCCGGCTTTCCGTTGTTCCGTTTTTCAGGATAATGTTTTCGCCGCCGGCCAGTTCGGCAAAATAGCCGGAAGAAAGCTCTGCGGCTTCAACTTGCATTGTATGTCCCATGTAATAATACAGCATTCTGTTCAGGGTAGATGAAACGCCGGGAATGATAAATTCAGCTTCAGGCTCAATGGTCAGGAGCCAAATTCCCACATGGTTGTCCCGGTCTGCTGCCCAGGAATCAGGATTGGGCATAGGGCTTTCTGTCCGGCCGTAATGTCCGGCAATCAGACGGATTCGGGTTCTGCGGCCATTGCTGTCGGTATGAAGAACCACAGGGATTTCTTCGTTCCACATCATTTTATAGTGAGGGGATACAAATTTGTTTTTGGCAGGAAGGTTAATCCAAATCTGGAACAGCTCCATAGGATTTGGCTGAGTTTTGGACAGAAGAGGGAACATCTCTGAATGCTGAAGCCCCTTACCTGCCGTCATCCACTGAACGTCACCGTTGCCATAGCGCCCCATGGCCCCCAGCCCGTCGGCATGGTCTACAAACCCTTCCAGTACCGCCGTCACCGTTTCAAAGCCCCGGTGGGGATGCACCGGAAAACCGGGAACGGTTTTGCCGTAATACATGCGCCAAGGGGCACTGTGGTCAAATTCCTCCTGAGTGCTTTTTTCCATGCTGGGAACCGCCGGTTCCATCCGGCCGTTGCCTTTGGGGAAAGCATCCCGATGGTGCATACAGGCAATGAAAGGATTTTTAACCTGCATTCCAAATCCAAGTGTTCCTGTGCGAATGATTTTATTTTCCATATTCATCAAGCTCCTTTTATTGTTAGAGTATTAATTTAGAAAAAAAGGAATATAATCCATTTTAAATTCTGGTATAAAAAAGCGCCTCTTTGTGAAATTAAATTTGATTTAGACCAAAAAAACCGAGAAGAATGGGTGCTTTTCATGTATAAATTATACTACAATGTCTTACTTAAAATCCAGAGAAATTTGAGGGGACTGTTTGGTTAAGTTAAAAAGGAGAAAAGAATTGAAAATAAACAGAGATAGAGTATAATGATGATAAACAGATTTAAAATTAATCATAAGAGGTACTCTGCCCATTTAATCCTAAACTGACTAAACGTAATCGCGGGTTTATTGTATAATTTATAGAGAAGTGTTTCAGTGGTAAAATAAGTAAAATTAAAAATGAAAGCTGGGATAAGATGTTCAAAAAAATTTTGCAAAATACTAGAAAACCACAAGGATTCCTTGGAAGAATAATGCTCAAAGGTATGAATTCGGGGCATACACAGCTATCTGAATGGGGATTTTCTTATCTGAATTTAAAGGGCAAATTGCATATTTTGGATGTTGGCTGCGGTGGTGGTGCAAATCTTGCAAAAATGTTAAGAGATTTACCTGAAAGCATTGCAGACGGAATAGATTATTCGGAGGAAAGCGTTGCCTTCAGCAAAAAAACAAATTCGGCCCACCTTGGAAAGCGTTGCACCATTCGGCAAGGCAATGTATTGTCCTTACCATATTCCGACCATTCTTTAGATGTTGTTACTGCCTTTGAAACAATTTATTTCTGGCCATCCTTGGATAAAGCCTTTGAAGAAATAAAGCGGGTTCTCAAAGCGAATGGAGTTTTCCTTATCTGCTGTGAATCAGACGACGCTGAAGACACCACATGGACAAGCCGCATAGACGGCATGACTGTATACCAGGGCGAAGATTTAAAAAACCGTCTTTTAAAAATTGGATTTCAAAACATAGAATTACACATGCATAAAAAAGGCTGGATATGCTTAAAAGCAGTTTGTTAATTACATTAATTATGAGGCTGAAAAAGAAGATTACGATTTGGATGAAAAAGGAAATGTGATTCTCATAAACGGCTCCAAAATGACATGGGAAGATGTTAAACGTAATGGGTTTGACTATATTGCATTATCTTTTGTGGATAACAAGGGAGAAGCCGTTCGATTTATCGATTATGAATTAGCGTAGGTTATGATTAGAGCATAATCCGTACTTCACCGTCAGAATTTTTTATACACTACTCAGGAAATCTGTAAATTCTCACATGGAATTTGCAGGTTTTTTGTTGTGCTTTGATATGCTATACTATAGACGAATTATTATACACATAATCAAAATAAGAATTTAAACTGCGGATAATTTATTTAACTCATAAATAACATTTGATTAATTGCCGGTAAAAAAGGAGAAATAATATGGATATTAGAAATGCAACCTTGTCCGATTTATCTGCTATAACAGCGGTGGAAGCAGAATGCTTTCCGCCTGCGGAGGCTGCCTCAGAGAAGGTTTTTGAAGCCCGTTTACGTGTGTATCCGAATCATTTCTGGCTATTAGAAGATAACGGAAATTTAATCGGTTTTATTAACGGCATGGTAACGGACGAAAGTATTATTCGCGACGAAATGTTTGAAGGTGCCGGGCTACATAACGAAAACGGCAATTGGCAAGCTGTTTTTGGAGTTAACACGATTCCCGAATATCGTAGAAAAGGTTTAGCAGCGATGATTATGGAACATGTTATTTCTGATGCAAAAAGACAAGGACGAAAAGGCTGTATTCTCACATGCAAAGAGAATTTAATTCACTATTATGAGAAATTTGGCTATATAAACGAAGGGGTATCAAATTCTATCCATGGTGGTGCTGTTTGGTACGATATGAGACTTACATTTTGACCGTAATCTCCTTTCTTTGTTCACATACCAACTCCGGGAAAAAAGATAATGCCATATTATCTTTGCAACT
Source organism: Lachnoclostridium sp. UBA903 (assembly GCA_002294045.1). GTDB lineage: Bacteria > Bacillota > Clostridia > Lachnospirales > Lachnospiraceae > Anaerocolumna. The sequence continues at coordinate 7,964 of DBEP01000004.1, forward strand.
CATGTTAAAACAAACCGCATTTGCATTTGGTATCCTATTTACGGAAGGAGGAGGACAGATGTACGGATGGAACGAAGCAGTACAAAAAATGATTGACTGGCTGGAAGAAAATATAACCGTTACGCCCACGTTGCTGACAATGTCAAGGCAAATCGGCTATTCCCCTTACTACTGTTCCAGCCGGTTCCATGCCGTCACAGGCGTGACGCTCAAAACCTATGTGGCGGGACGGCGGCTTTGCCGGGCGGCGCTGGATATACGGGATACAGATGAGCGTATCATTGATATTGCAATGAAGTATGGCTTTTCTTCTCAGCAGGCTCTGACCAGGGCTTTTGTGTATGCCTATGGATGTACACCTGCAGCATACAGAAAAAGGCCGTTGCCCGTTCCTTTCCGCTGCAAAAAGGATGTCCTCTTTCCAGAATATTATGAGCAAAAAGGAGAGAAAACTATGAATAAAACGATTCTGACTGAAGCAAAAGTGAGGACGGCGTTTATTCCAGCCCACAAATATCTCTGCATCCGGGACAGCAAAGTGCAGGCTTATTTCCCTTTTTGGGAAGGTAAAGACTGCGATACAATCTGCGGCACAATTGAAAGCATGAGTAATGTGGCACACCCGATTCTTGGCTGCCATACCGCAGGCTGGTTCTATGAAAATGGAGTTAAGGGTTACAGCTACGGTCTTGGCCTGCCGCCGGATTATAGAGGTGAAGTGCCGGAAGGCTTTGAAATCCATGAGTATCCGGAGAGTTATTATCTTGTGTTCTACCACCCGGCTTTTAATTTTTTAGAAGATTGCGAGGAAGTTATGAAGCGTGTGGAAACTCTGGCATGGAACTTTGATCCTGCTACAAAAGGCTTTGCGTGGAATGAAAGCGTTTGTCAGGATTATCAGCTCCATTTACCCGAAACCATCGGATATGAATTATTGCGCCCGGTTAAGAAACTGTAAAAGTGATACGGAACGGCCGTCCTTGTTTGGAGCGGCCGTTCTGCTTTTCCCTGCATACTAAACAGGAACTAAATATACAAAGCAAGAGGAGTAACGTATGAAGAGATTTTAACTTGAGTATACTATATTTCAGTTGCCTTAAGTTTACGAAGGAATCCTGCTCCGGAAAGGATGGAAGCAATATGCTAAGATTATGTAACAGGACGCTCAAATACATTCTTCTCTTCTTTGTCGGCGGATATTCCTACAGCGGGCTGGAACTGCTGTTCCGGGGTTATTCCCACATATCCATGCTGATTGCAGGAGGAATCTGTTTTATTCTTATTGGATTGATAAACGAGGTTTTTCACCGTAAAATATCCCTTATAAGTCAGATGGTAATTTCCGCATTCCTTATAACGGCGGTGGAATTTATTGCAGGCCTGGTGGTTAATGTCTGGCTGGGGCTTAATATATGGGATTATTCCGAGCTTCCCTATAATTTTATGGGGCAGATTTGCCTTCTTTATACCAATATATGGTTTGTTCTTTCCTTAGTAGCTATTTTAATGGATGATTACCTGAAGTATTTTCTGCTGGGGGAAGAAAAACCAAGTTATAAATTTTTTTAAAAGAGAGTAGGGAGTTTCACAGAAAACACAGGAAGGGAAATTATCCCGGGAGGAAGGGGCGGCTTGCGGATGTAGTTGGTAGACTTTTGCATTTGGGAAGGTTCCTTATGACACTTAAACTCCGGAAATTACGCCGGGAGTGAAAAATGGAACTGTCTGAGCGTAAGCGAGTTGTCCATTTTTCACTCCGTTTTAAGTGATTTCCGGAGTTTATTAGTGTCATAGGGGTTCTTTCCTGCAAAAGTCTACCAACTACATCCGCAAGCCGCCCCTTCCTCCCGGGATGATTTCCCTTCCTGCGTTTTCCCTGAAACGAAACGTCCGTACTCTTTTCATTTTATCCAATATATGTTACTATAGTATAGAGAATTTGAAATAAAGCCGGATAAAACCATGTGTTTTAGACACGGACTGGAGTACTGTGTGAAAATATTATTAACCGCAATCAATGCAAAATATATTCATTCCAATCTTGCGCTATACAGCCTGAAGGCATATGCAAAAGCATATAATCCGTACATACGGATAACCGAGTTTACCATAAATAATTATACCGATGACATATTGCAGTCTGTCTATAAGGAAAAGCCGGATTTTATAGGCTTTTCCTGTTATATTTGGAATATGGGCATAATAGAAAGGTTGTGCACGGAGCTTAGGAAGCTGCTGCCTGGCTGTAAAATATGGCTTGGAGGCCCGGAAGTTTCTTATGATGCAAAACGCCGCCTGGAGGCGGAAGAAGCCATAGACGGAATTATGATAGGAGAAGGGGAAGGCACCTTTTTGGAGCTGTTGGATTATTATATTGGAGGCGGGCTTTCGCTGGAGCATATTAAAGGAATCGCTTTTAGAGAAAGTGCCCGCAGAACCGGAGATTTCCCGGCGCCTGGCGGATATCTGCCGGCAGAGCCGACAGAAAGGGTAACCGTTACTCCCGTAAGACCGGAAATAGATTTAAATACCCTGCCCTTTCCCTATGAGAATATGGAGGATTTTAAAAATAAGATTATTTATTATGAAACTAGCAGAGGCTGTCCTTATTCCTGCAGCTACTGCCTTTCTTCGGTGGATAAAAAAGTAAGGTTCAGGAATATTGAACTTGTTAAGCAGGAGCTGGCCGTTTTTTTGGAACAAAGGGTTCCCCAGGTGAAATTTGTGGACAGGACCTTTAACTGCAACCGGAATCATGCCCTTGCCGTATGGAAGTACATTAAGGAAAACGATAACGGGGTTACGAATTTTCATTTCGAAATATCCGCGGATATATTGGGAGAAGAGGAAATGAAAATATTAAATTCCCTAAGAGAAGGGCTGGTACAGTTAGAAATCGGAGTTCAATCCACCAATTTCCAGACGGTAGAAGCCATTCACAGAAGGATGAACCTGGATAAATTAAAACAGGCGGTAAACTTAATCCATAAAGGCGGGAATGTTCATCAGCATCTGGATTTAATCGCAGGGCTGCCCTATGAAGACCTAAAAACCTTCAAGAAGTCTTTTAACGAGGTATATGCCCTGTCGCCTGACCAGTTCCAGCTTGGTTTCCTTAAGGTATTAAAAGGTTCTGCCATGCACCGGGAAAGTAAGGAATGGGGGACTGCATACCAGAGCATCCCGCCTTATGAAGTATTATATACCGGATGGTTAAGCTATGATGACATACTGATACTGAAAATGGTGGAAGACATGGTAGAAATCTACTATAACAGCAGGCAGTTTGAATATGCTATAAAATATATGGAGCATTTTTTTGAAACACCCTTTGATTTATACTATGGGCTGGGTAGCTATTATGAAGAAAAGAAGCTTCGCGGCATCCAATCCTCCAGGCTTAAAAGATATGAAATTCTGATTGATTTTATGGATAAAATGAAGGAAACCGGCAAAGATACTGCCGTAAATATCAATCTTGGGGCCTTTCGAAATATTTTAGTCCATGACTTATACTTAAGGGAAAATCTGAAAAGCCGCCCTTCCTTTGCGGAGAAATATGAAGAGTATAAAAAGCAGTACAGGGATTTTTACTGCAATGAACAAAAAATCAGAAAGTATCTTGAACCGGATGCTGCAGGTATAAAACCGGAACAGATAAAACATTATATACACCTGGAGCATTATGACATAGATGTTGTAAAAACAGCGGAAACGGGCTTTGCCGTATGGGATGGGAATTTTATACTGTATGATTATATGCATCGCAGTCCTTTAAACTCCCGGGCCAGAGTGCTTCCGGTTATACTTTAACGGCAGTCAGAAGAGGGCTGCGGAAGAAAAGAGAGGTAAAAGTGTCAAAAAGAAGAATTACAAAAGCGGAAAGAGAAAGAGTAACACAGATATTATCTTTGCTGGACCAATACTATAGTACGGAGCATAAGACTTATTTAAACCATGAAACTCCCTGGCAGCTGTTATTTGCCACCATACTCAGCGCCCAGTGCACGGATGACAGAGTGAATCTGGTTACGAAAGATTTATTTGTAAAATATAAAACAGTAGAGGATTTTGCAAATGCGGATTTAAGGGAACTGGAAAAGGACATACACTCCACCGGTTTCTATCATAATAAGGCCAAAAACATTATTGAATGTGCAAAAGCCCTTATTTCGGACTACGGAGGAGAAGTGCCGAGGGACATAGAAGCATTAACTAAATTGGCAGGGGTGGGAAGAAAGACGGCCAATGTCATAAGAGGAAACATATACCATGAACCCAGTATTGTTGTGGATACCCACGTCAAAAGAATATCGGGCAAACTGGGATTTACCAAATCAAAGGACCCGAAAAAAATAGAATACGAGTTAATGGAGCTGCTGCCGGAAGACCATTGGATATTATATAATCTGCAAATTATTGCCCATGGCAGAAAAATCTGTACCGCCAGAAATCCAAAATGCGGCGAATGCTTTTTGTATTCTTTGTGTAAATGGGAAGGTAAAAAAGCATATGAAGAATAATATGCAAAAAGAACGCATTACATCTTTTGTCTGTTTTGATATAGAAACCACCGGCTTAAGTCCGGAGTCGGATAAGATAATTGAAATTGGTGCATTAAAAGTAAAGGACGGCAAAATTATTGAATATTTTAATGAATTTATCAATCCCCTGATGAAACTGCCGGGACATATTATCAGGCTAACCGGTATCACGGATGAAATGATACGGTATGCCGAAACGGAAGATGCGGTCCTCGGGCAATTTGTCCGGTTTCTGGAAGACTACATAGTAATAGGCCATAATATTGGATTTGATTTTAGCTTTGTTAAAAGGGCGGCCAAGAGATACCATTTACATTTTGAAAAAACGGGGATTGATACCCTTACGCTGTGCAGAAAGCTGCTGCCTGATTTGGAAAGCAGAAGTCTGGCCAGCATGTGCGGTTATTATAATATTATAAATGACAATGCACACCGGGCATACGATGATGCCAAAGCAACGGCTATGTTATACGTTAAATTGTGCAATGAATTTTTTTCGGACAAACCGGAAGTTTTCTTACCCCGGCCCTTGCAGTATAAGGTTAAAAAAATTCAGTCAATTACAAATAAACAAAAAAATTACTTGCTAGATTTAATGAAATATCATAAGATAGAAAATATACAGGTGATAGATTCCTTAACCCGGAATGAAGCTTCCCGTATGATTGATAAAATAATTCTGGAAAAGGGAAGAATAATCTGAACGGTATGAATCATACAAAACAGAATGAATATACTAAATAGTGTGAAATAAAAGACATTTCACACTTATTATTAGACAACGACATCCAAAAAGCAGATGTCTTATGTCGGCAGTATCGCAAGCTTGCTTGCGATATGCATATGTGTTAGTACGAATTATAATAGCTTCTGGCCGGTGCGGCGGCTCACATTAAATAGTAAGACATTTTGATATCTTTCAGAGCGGCAAGTATGGTCTCTTTTGACAGGGAAGTTAAGGTTTTGGCTGTCCGGATTAAATCATCTATCTTTTCCGGCATATTCAGGTCCTTATATAATTCGGCCAGCAGGATATAATTCTTACTGATGTCGGTTCTGCATTGTATACCGAATTCAAGGACTGCAACGGCTTCATTTTGTTTATTATGGTTGTAAAGATAGGAGCCCCACTTGTACAGGCCTTGTATTAACAGGGTATAATTATCATCACATTGGGTCAGAAAGGAAAGGTTCCCTACCCCGTACTCCAGCTTTAAATCGGTGTTGGATAAACCAGTCAGATTTAAAATAGGCTGTCCGGCCAGGTTTTTTATACCGGTTTGAACGGACTTAAGCTCTTCTTCCTCTGTTTCGGCAAAGGGAAGGGCATCCAGAGGGATGGTGATATAATCCAGGGAAGATATATCCGCCTTCCGTGTTGCATTTGCCTGGTATTCTTTTTTCCAAAAAGCATCTTTTTCTTTTTGGGTTATACGATTTGTCCTGTAATTGGAGTATTGAATCAAAAGATAAAAAAATAGGAGTATCCCTATTATAATAAGCATATTTTAATGTCCTTTCTGCTGATTTAATGGTTGAAAGAAAATATAAAAAGAAAGGATGCCACATTGTGATTCTTTCAGCCTGTGAAACTTGTTTCACATTTATGTACTGTGGCAGTACCGCAAGCGGTTTGCGGTATGTAATTGCAGTTTGCAATGGGTATAAAAAAATGAACTTAGGAAACAAAAAAGCAAGAAAAATTATTTCCACCGTTATTATTATCATTATAGTATTATCCATGGTAGTACCTGTGGTTTTAAGTGCAATTATGTATTAATATAATTTCTGCCTATTATGAATATACATAATATATGATAAAATGTCAAACAGCAGAAATAACTTGATTAATCAAGGGATTATGATACAATTAATTTTAGTACGTAGAGAGGAGGAAAGAGGCATGGATAAGAAGAAAAGCATAATTACGGTAATTATATTATTTTTAATTTGCTTATTATTTACTACTACAAGTACCAGGGTATATGCAGCAGAGGAAGATGAAACCATTACCCAGGGCGTATATATAGATTCCGTCCATATCGGCGGCATGACGGCTGAGGAAGCAAAGCAGGCGGTAAAAGATTATGTGGATGATTTAAAATCCAGGAAGATTGACGTTACAATTGATGGTAATACGGAAACAGTGACCTTAAGCGGGCTCGGCTACGATTATAAGGATAATAACTATATTGAAGAAGCCGTAATGATCGGTAAAACCGGTAACCTCATTAAAAGATATAAAGAGCTGAAGGATACGGAACAATCCAATTTAGTATATAATCTGGAATTTAATTTAAGCGATGAAAAAATTAAGGAATTTGTTAAAGAGAAATGCAGCGCATACGATATAGCTGCTGTAAATGCCACCGTAAAACGGGAGAACGGGAGTTTTGTCTATACGGATCATACGGTTGGCCGCAAAGTCAATGTAGATAAGACAGTTGCGGATATAAAGGCCGCAGTTTTAGACGGCTGGAACCAGGAAGATATTGCCCTGGCTGCGGTAGTTGAAGACGATAAGCCCAAATATACCAGGGAAATGGTTGAAAAATGTAAGGATTTACTTGGTACTTTCTCAACCACCTATACCACGTCCTCCCAAAACCGGGCGGGTAATCTGGCTAATGGTGCCAAACTGATTAATAATACAGTCTTATATCCCGGGGATGTATTCTCCGCTTATGAAAAATTAACACCTTTTACTACGGCCAACGGATATTATGAAGCAGGTGCTTATTCCAACGGCAGGGTTGTGGACAGTATAGGCGGCGGAGCATGCCAGGTTACGACCACACTGTATAATGCGGTTTTATTATCCGAACTGGAAGTGGTGGAACGCCAGGCACATTCCATGACGATAAGTTATGTGGATTTATCCAGGGATTCGGCAATAGCAGGAACCTGGAAGGATTTGAAGTTTAAAAATGATACGGAATCCCCCGTTGTAGTAGAAGCCTACACCTCAGGAAGAACCATTACCTTTAAAATCTGGGGCAATGAGACAAGAGATACCAAAAACAGAACCATTAAATTTGAATCAGTGGTATTGCAGGAAAAGGCACCGGGAAAAGATGTGGTTACCGAAGACCCTACCAAACCGACAACTTATAAGTTGACAACCCAGGCAGCCCATACCGGATATGTGGCGGAATTATACAAGATAGTGTATGAAAATGGGGTGGAAGTAAGCAGAACCAGGGTAAACAGAAGTGTTTATAATGCATCACCCAAATATGTTACCGTAGGGACCATGGAGGTAGAAGAGGAAGAAGAGGAAGAATCAAAAGATGATAAGGCAGATGCAGAAACTCCTGCCGGTGATGATGCTCCTCCGAGGGAAGATAATAAAAAACCAGATAATACACAAGATTCGGTTGATGAAAATACACAGGTTGAGGATAATACCGCAGACAGTCAGACTGAGGTTAATGCTGCAGATGAGAATTAATAAATAATGATAGTAATCATTAAGTAGCAAAGCGGAAGGAATACCTGCTTTGCTATTTAACTGACATAAGGCCTTTGTTTTGTGAGAGGCTGTTTTACGCAAGATTGTCTTGGGCGGGCATTGATGTTTGAGCAGGTTTGATATTTTTATATAACAAACCTGCTTTCTTGTACAATAGGAAATTACGTCCTATTGTACAAGAAGCCTTCCAGGCGGGATGTGCACGGCGCACTGATGTAAGATTTCCGCTAAAGTGACAGCACGTCGGCGCCGGCCCATTTGTTTAATAGAATACCCGGTAAATATAGGAGGCAGTATGAATGAAGATTGGTAAAGTATCTGAGACGGTTTTAAAACGCTCCATATTAAAACAGATTAAGCACAGAAGAAAAGAAGTACTGGTCGGGCCGGCTGTCGGAGAAGACTGCAGTGTCATGGAATTAAAAGAGGATGAAGTATTTGTCATCTCCACAGATCCCATTACCGGGAGCACAAAGAATATAGGTACACTTGCGGTACATATAACTGCAAATGATATTTCCTCCAACGGCGCTGAAATCGTGGGTATTATGCTGACCGTTTTACTGCCTGGGGGCAGCAGGGAATCGGATTTAAAAGAAATAATGAAAGAGATAGAAACCGTTTGTGAAAGCCTGGATGTGGAAATTATGGGAGGGCATACGGAGATAACGGCAGCAGTTAACCAGCCCGTTATAACGGTTACCGGGGTTGGTAAAATGCCTAAGAAACGCATGATAAAAACCGCAGGTGTGACCATAGGCCAGGAAATTATCATGACGAAGTGGGCGGGCCTGGAAGGAACTGCAATTATAGCCGATAGTAAAGAGGAAGAACTGTTAACGAAATATACAAGGGATTTTATTGCGGGTGCTAAACTTTTTATCCGGTACATATCGGTTGTTCCGGAAGCCAAGATAGCGGGTAACTTTGGAGTAACCTCCATGCATGATGTAACGGAAGGCGGAATATTCGGAGCCTTATGGGAATTGGGGGAAGCCTCAGGAGTAGGACTGGAGGTTGATCTAAAGAAAATACCGGTTAAGCAGGAGACCATAGAAATATGTGAATTCTATGATTTGAATCCTTATCAGCTCATATCAAGCGGTGTGATGCTTATGGTTACGGACAGAGCCAATGAACTGGCGGATATGCTTAAGAGAAACAATATACCTGCTGCGGTGATTGGAAGAATTACGCCGGGGAATGACCGGGTTGTCTTAAATGAAGAGGAAAAACGTTTCTTATCGCCGCCGGGAAGCGATGAACTGTATAAGGTAAGCAGTTAGTACAGCATTGCATAAATTTCGCTTAATATCAGTGCCTGATATTTGCGTCAGGGCAAGGCAGAGGAGGGAGGCGTAGCGGTGTTCTACGCTGACTGACGATAACGCAGCACTGGTGTAAATAGCGGGTGCTGAATTAAGTGATAATTGTGCAAGGCTGTACTGGGAATTAAAAAGAGGAATCATATCAATCTTAATCTATAGAAAGGACATAGTAAAATGAGAGAGAAAATATTATCTGCCATTGATAAAAACAGTAAATTGACCGCAAAGGATTTAGCAGCCATGCTGGGAAGCTCTGAGGAGGAAATATCGGCCATTATTAAGGAGCTTGAAGCGGAGACCGTTATATGCGGTTATCCTACCTTAATTAACTGGGATAAAACAGAAAGCGAAAAGGTAACCGCCCTGATTGAAGTAAAAGTAACGCCCCAGCGGGGACAGGGTTTTGATAAAATTGCAGAAAGAATCTATAAATTTGATGAAGTGGAATCCGTTTATCTTATGTCAGGCGGATTTGACCTGACTGTTATTATAGAAGGCAAAAGCATGAAAGAGGTGGCTAATTTCGTATCCAGTAAGCTGGCTCCCATGGAAGCAGTATTAAGTACGGCAACCCATTTTGTTCTAAAGAAATATAAAGAACATGGTTTACCATTAGTGCATGAGACCAACGATGAAAGGATGCTGATTACACCGTGAGAAACCCATTATCAAAAGTAGTTGTGGAAATACAGCCGTCGGGCATAAGGAAATTTTTTGATATTGTTAGTGAAATGAAGGATGCCATATCGTTAGGTGTCGGTGAGCCGGATTTTGATACCCCCTGGCATATCAGGGAAGAAGGTATCTATTCCCTGGAAAAGGGCAGGACTTTTTACACCTCCAACGCAGGATTAAAGGAATTAAAGCTGGAAATCAGTTATTATCTAAAAAGAAGATACGGGCTGTATTATAATCCGGAGCGTGAAACCATAGTTACCGTCGGAGGCAGTGAGGCAATCGATATCGCCCTGCGTGCCATGGTAGATCCGGGGGATGAAGTTTTAATACCTCAGCCAAGCTATGTATCTTATTTGCCTTGTGTTGTATTAGCAGGCGGCAAGCCGGTTGTTATAGAATTAAAAGCAGAAAATGAGTTCAGACTAACTAAAGAACAGCTTTTAGATGCTATAACAGATAAGACAAAAGTACTTATTATGCCCTTTCCCAATAACCCCACGGGGGCTATTATGGAATATGAGGACCTGGTGGATATCGCGAAAATTATAGAAGAAAAAGATATTTTTGTAATATCGGATGAGATCTATTCGGAACTTACCTATGGGAAAAAACATGTATCTATTGCGGAATTCCCGGGTATGAAAGACAGAACGATTCTGATTAACGGTTTTTCCAAGTCCTATGCAATGACCGGCTGGAGACTGGGTTATGCGTCAGGTCCTGAAAATATTATCGAGCAAATGGTTAAAATCCATCAGTTTGCCATTATGTGTGCTCCCACCACCAGCCAGTATGCTGCGGTGGAAGCTTTAAGAAACGGTGATTCGGACGTGGAAATGATGCGGGACGCCTATGACCAGAGAAGAAGATTTTTAGTACATGCCCTGCGTGAAATGGGCCTGGATTGCTTTGAGCCGTATGGGGCTTTTTATGTATTCCCCTGTATTCAAAGCCTGGGAATGACTTCGGAAGAATTTGCCGCCGCTTTGCTGAAGGAAGAAAAAGTGGCAGTTGTACCGGGTACGGCTTTCGGTGATTGCGGAGAAGGCTTCCTGAGAATATCCTATGCATATTCCATAGAAAATTTAAAAGTAGCATTGGAGCGGATGGAACGCTTTGTTAAGAAACATAAACGCATATAATTTGTAAAAATAATATTTGGGTTGTAAAATCTGGTATAATTGTGATAAAATCGTATTATCATTATTTTGGAGTCTGTAATGAACGGACCAGTTACTTAGGAGGAAAAATTATGGCAGGATTGAATGCAGAGCACATAAATCCCTTTTTAATTGCTGCTACGAAGATACTGAAGGATATGTGCTTTGTAGATGTAAAGATCGGAAAACCATATGTGAAGGATACGGATTTTACAGATGAAACATTAGTTATTATAATCGGAATAACAGGCGAAATACGGGGGCAGGCTATGATAGCATTTCCGGATGTGGTAGCGTGTGACATAGCATCTAAAATGATTATGATGCCGGTAACTCAATTGGACGAATTATCAACCAGTGCCGTATGTGAGCTGGGCAATATGATTATGGGTAATACGGCGACAATATTTTCAACAAAAGGGGTCGGTATTGATATTACGCCCCCAACTCTTTGCTCTGGCAATGTTTCATTTTCTAATAACTTTTCTCAGAATGTCTGTATACCCTTAGTTTATGATGACAGCAAGGTTATTGAAATCAATGTGGCTATTAAGTAATTTTTTCAATTACCTTGCGGCTGACAGGAACAGCCCTACTTAAATCATACAAAAAAGTTTGTTTTGATATTGACTTAAGCGGATTTACAATTATAATTTGTTTAAATTTAATAAAAAAAGATTAAATATTTCAACATAAATAAGAGCGGAGTATCCAGAATGAATGTTGTGTTACTTGAACCCGAAATACCGGCCAATACGGGTAACATAGGAAGAACCTGTGCGGCCACCGGAACCAGATTACATTTGATAGAACCATTGGGTTTTAAACTGAATGAGAAAGAAATTAAAAGAGCAGGATTGGATTACTGGAAGGACCTTGATGTTACGGTTTATAACAATTATGAAGACTTCCTGAATCAAAATCCCGATGCGAAGGTATATATGGCCACAACAAAAGCGGTTCATGTATATACGGAGGTTAGCTATGAACCGGACAGCTTTATTATGTTTGGTAAGGAAAGTGCGGGAATTCCGGAAGAAATTCTTCTCCGGAATAAAGAAAATGCGGTCCGCATACCAATGATTGGGGAGATACGTTCCCTGAATTTAGCCAATTCCGTAGCCATTGTCCTTTATGAAGCATTACGTCAGAATAATTTCTCCGGAATGAGAAGAAACGGGCAGCTTCATCACCACACCTGGGATGACAGCCTGTAATGATACGAGGACAGGCGGCTATAGAAGAAATCCTTCCGATCTCGGCAGGGTAAAAATAAATTCGGTTCCGACACCTTCCGTGCTGATTACATTAATATTTTCGTTATGGGCAGTAATGATTTCCCTGGTTATGGAAAGACCAAGCCCGGTGCCTTTTTTATCTTTGCCTCTGGAGGCATCTGTTTTATAGAATCGTTCCCATATTTTCTTTATATTATCTTTGGGTATTCCGACACCGTTATCTTTCACGGATATAAATATCTTATCGCCTTTTTCCACGGTAGATATCTTGATTGCGGAATTGGGATGGCTGAATTTTATGGCGTTGTCAAAAAGGTTGTAAAGTACCTGCTGGATTTTCCCCATGTCGGCATCCACTAAGGTTTCTTTTGAGGAAAAGATAAGATTTAATGTAATCTTCTTCTGGGTGCAGGCACCTTCAAAGCTTTCAGCCGTTTTCTTAATAATGTGGTTGATATCAAAAGAAACAATATCCAATATAGTGCCATGATTATCAAAACTGTTTAAGGCTAAAAGACTTGTGGTAAGTTTATTCAGCCGTTCTGTTTCAAACAATATAATTCCCAGGTACTTATCCTTCATCTCATAGGGAATGGTTCCGTCCTGCAAAGCTTCCGCATAACCCTTAATGGAAGTCAGAGGAGAACGGAAATCGTGGGAAATATTAGCTACAAACTTTTTCTGGTAATCATCCAGATTGTTGATTTCACCGGCCATATAAGATATGGAATTAGCCAGGTGCCCATATTCATCCTGCCGTTTTATTTTAAGAGCATAGGAATAATTCCCTTTCGTATATTCGTACGCCGCTTTATTTAATTTATTCAAAGGCAGAATGGTTAAATAATAAAGGTAGACGAATATAAGGAACAAAAAAGCTAAAAATATCAAAAAGCAGATATTGAGTATATCGATTACATAGGTACTTTCTTTTTGAATTCCGTTTAAGGAGGAATGCATAACTATATATCCCCGCACCTGGTATTTGTAAATTACCCGGTATACCACACTGACCATGGGCTCTGATAATACACCTTTCATAACTGTGCGGCTGTGGAAGGTCTCATCCAGGAAATCCGGGTCCATCTCCATAACATTAATTGGTTCCTCCCTGTCGGGGTCCGGCCTGGTGTCGGATATAACCAAACCGCCGGTATTTACAATCCAGATACGGGCATTTAAAATAGACCCTTTGGTCTTAATCTGTGTTGTAAGATAATTAAGCGATAATTCTTCGTTATAGAAGCTGGTCATATATTCGGCAGAAATGGAAGCTGCCTCGTTGTATAATAAAGATTTTTTTTCCTCTACTAATTTATTTTCATATCGATTGGCAGCATATGTATTAAGAAGTATAAACATAAATACTGCCGAAAAGATGTAACAAATCAATAGATTAATCCATAAATACCGTTTCATACTGTCTCCGTCTGCTGCTTATACAGCGTATCGTTCCCGTGTACTGTTTTGCTTTTGCAGGCTGGCAAAACATTCAGCAATCTTTGGTTAATAAGACGGTACACAGGTAGGTTTTCCGTTATTTTTTTACCTCAAATTTATAGCCGATACCCCATACCGTTGATAAACTCCAGGAAACGTGGTCTTTTATTTTTTCACGCAGCCTTTTGATATGCACATCAACGGTTCTGGTGTCACCGATGTATTCATAACCCCAGATATGGTCCAAAAGCTGTTCCCTGGTAAAGACCTGGTTGGGATGGGAGGCCAGGAAATAAAATAATTCAAGCTCCTTGGGAGGCATTTCAATGGTGTTTCCGTAATACAATACGGAATAGTTGGACTGATTTATAACAAGATCCGGATAGGATACATAATCACCGGTCTGGTCTGATGAGGCAGGCTCCGGAGCTTGTGCAACGACAGGATGAAAGCGTCTTAAGACAGCTTTTACGCGGGCAACCAATTCCTTGGAGTCAAACGGCTTGATAATATAATCATCCGCTCCCAGTTCCAGGCCCAGGACTTTATCAAAGATTTCACCTTTGGCCGAAAGCATGATAATGGGTACGGAAGACGTTCTGCGTATTTCCCTGCAGACTTCATAGCCGTCAATGCCCGGCAGCATCAGATCCAGCAGAATTAAATTCGGCTGGTAGCTTGCAAATTTAAGAATTGCCTCCTCGCCGTCATGGACCATAAGGGTATCAAAGCATTCCTTGGTCAGATAGAGGGAAATCAGTCCTGCAATATTAACATCATCGTCAACTATTAGTATTTTTTGTTTCGTTGCCATAAAGCCTCCTTTTATTTACACAAACTCAACTATGGTAACACCCTGGCCGCCTTCGCCGAAAGCGCCTTCGCGGTAGGACTTTACATACTTGGTTCTCTTTAAATGGGAATGCACGGCATTCTTAAGTGCACCCGTACCTCGGCCGTGGATGACGGTGACCTGGGGAAGATGGGACAGGTAAGCATCATCCAGGTATTTATCCAGAATGGAGAGCGCTTCATCTACTGTTTTCCCTATCAGGTTAACTTCCGTACTGATGGTTGCCGTCTTTGAAATTTTTATTTTACCGCTGCCGGTACGGTTTATATTAGGTCCGGTGATTACCGGTTCATCAATTAATTCCAAATCGCTGATATTGACCTGGGATCTTAAAATGCCCATCTGGACAAATAAATCGCCTTTGGCATTAGGAAGGCTGCTGACAATGCCTTTTAACCCCAGACTTAATACATTTACGGAATCACCCAGTTTAAAATCACCCGGTTTAACTGATTTCTTTGATTTGTGATTACCCTTTAAGGAAAGGCCGGACTCTGTTTCGGATAATTTCTCCCGGAGGGTACTCCGTTCATTTTCCATATCCTTGCGGATACCCCCTTCAGCGTTCCATTTGTTAAAGTTTTTAATGGTACGGTCGGCGAAATCTTTCGCATCCTGGAGGAGCTTTCTGGCTTCTTCCTTAGACTCTGTCAGGATTGTTTCCCTGGCTTTATCTATTTTTTCGTTTTTTTGCTCCAGGCGGTGCCGTAATTCTTCGGCTTCCTCTTTCAGCCTGCTGATTTCCAGGCGTTCCTTTTCCATTGCTATGCGGTTTTTCTCCAAATCACTAATTAAATCTTCAAAGCTTTTATCTTTTATGCCTATATAGTTTTTGGCATCTTCAATGACGGCGTCCGGCAGTCCCAGCTTAGAGGATATGGCAAAGGCGTTGCTTTTGCCGGGAATACCGATTAATAACCGGTAAGTAGGCTTTAAGGTTTCAATATCAAACTCACAGCAGGCATTGCTTACACCTTTTGTTGAAAGGGCATATACCTTTAACTCACTGTAATGGGTTGTGGCCATGGTACGGACGTTTCTTCTGTGAAGATTAGACAGGATTGCCATAGCCAGCGCGGCACCTTCCGTAGGGTCGGTTCCGGCGCCCAATTCGTCAAACAGGACAAGAGATTTATCATTGGCCTGTTCCAGAATGGAAACAGTATTGGTCATGTGGGATGAGAAAGTACTCAGGCTTTGCTCAATACTCTGTTCATCCCCGATATCGGCAAAGACCTCTTCAAATACGGCCAGCTCGGAACCGTCAAAGGCCGGAATATGCAAGCCCGCCTGGCCCAGGAGGGTAAACAGCCCCACTGTTTTTAAAGAGACCGTTTTACCGCCGGTATTAGGGCCTGTTATAACTAACAGATTAAAATCCTTTCCCAGAGTGATATCGATAGGCACAACCTTCTTGGGCTCGATTAAAGGATGTCTGCCCTTTTTAATATTTATAATACCGTTATTGTTAAAAGCCGGTTCCGTACCTTTCATCTGCTTGGAAAGAGAGGCCCTTGCAAATATAAAATCCAACCGGGCCAGGAGCTTTATGTTGTCAGCCAGTTTATCTGTGTTAAGGCCTGCCTGGTTGCTCAGTTCAGCCAATATTTTCTCAATTTCTTCCTGCTCTTTAATCTCCAGCTCCTTTAAATCGTTATTTAATTTTACAACCGACATTGGCTCCACGAATAAAGTAGAGCCGGAGGAGGACTGGTCATGGATCATGCCGGGGAACTGGCTGCGGTATTCCTGCTTGACAGGCAGACAATACCTGCCGTTGCGCATGGTAATAATATTTTCCTGAAGCATAGTCCTGGAGCCGGATGAGTTGACCATAGAATTCAACTGCTCGTGTATTTTACCGTTGGTTATTTTCATGGTACGGCGTATATTTTTTAAGGCCGGGCTGGCGTCGTCGGCGATTTCCTCCTCACTGAGGATGCACCGCTTAATTTCGTTGTTTAAGGGGGTTAAAGGTTCCAGTGACTGAAACATTTCATCCAGGGAATCCCCCGCTGTTTCCTCATTATCCCTGACGCCGTAAGCCCTAACTCTTAAGGCGGCATCCAGTACGGAACTGATATGCAGAAGTTCACCCGCGCCCAGGGAAGAACCGATTTCCAGCCTTTTTAAAGAACCGCGGATATCATGAAGGCCGTAAAAGCTTAAGCTGCCTTTCCGAAAGATACGGGTTAAGGCATCCGAAGTTTCCCTTTGTCTTGCCGTAATTTCATTTATATCATCACTTGGGAGCAGCAGGGCGCATAATTCCCTGCCAAGGCCGGAACCGGCCAGCTCAGTTAATTTATTTATAATTTTGTCATATTCTAATTTTTTCAAAGCTTTTTCATTCATAAGCTTCCTCCAATAATAACGATTGCCTGTTTCTGTAACCCCATTGCTGCAGATAAGCGGCGGTTCCCTAATTCTCTATTTTACCTTATTTTTGTTAAAAATAAAACCATATTTTGAAAATACGTGGTGAAATACCCTTTTGTTTACAAATCATTCATATAATGTTCATAAGTACATGATAAAATAAGCATACGGATTGTCCTAAAGGAGAAAAGAAATGTCAAATGATAATAACAATAAGGAGAAAGAATACTCTTTTATTCAGGAACAGATTGCGTCCAAGAAGAAATTCAGATTCAAAAGAATGTTTTACTCCGTAACATGGACGATAATATTGGCATGTATTTTTGGTGTTGTGGCAGGAATTGCTTTTTGCATTTCCGAGCCTGCAATTAGTAAGATTTTAGGAAAATACCAGGATAAAAAGACGGTTGAGTTTCCTTCGGCCAACCCGGATGATTCATCTAATCCGAATGGCCAGCCTGAACCAACCGGAGGTGCCAAAGACAATACCAATCCCAACGGGGATCCCCAGACAATAGACAATACAGACGACAAACCGGATACGGTGGTGATAGAGAGAACTGTTCCGGCTGATATCCAGGATTTAAATAATATTTACATGGAGATAAGAAATGTAGCAAGCGATGTAAATAAATCCATCCTGCATGTGACCAGCATAAGCAGCGGGGTAGACGTGCTGCTGGACAATGAGTATGAGGCTTATAAAGTGTCGTCCGGCCTGGTTATAGCCAACAATGAGGCGGACCTTTTAATTCTGGTCAGCTATGACAGGGTCCAGGATGCGAAAAGTATACAGGTAGCCCTGTCGGATTCCCTGGATGCAAAAGCCAGGCTTCAGGACTATGACAGTGATCTTAATCTGGCAGTGATAGCCGTAAGTTTGAAGGATATTCCGGAAACGGTTTTAAACAATATAAAAACGGCGGATTTAGGGGAATCTTATTCCCTTATTATCGGCTCGCCGGTCCTTGCACTGGGAAGCCCTAACGGATATGTGGATTCGATGGCTCTCGGAATTATTACCAGCAAAGGTAACAGTGTATATATAACGGACAATAAAATCGAATTGTTTAATACGGACATTCATGACAATGAAAACAGTGACGGAGTGATTGTCAATCTGCGCGGTGAGGTAATAGGGATAATCACGCAGAAAATAAAAGATGAATCCAATGAGAATGTTAATACCGTAATTGGTATTTCGAAATTAAAGGAAGTTATAGAAAGCCTGGTAAATAACCGGGAACGAAGCTATTTTGGAATCAAAGCCGTGGATATGACAGAGGCGGCTCTTACGCAGGCGGGAATTTCCAACGGTATATGCATTACGGAAGTGGAAACAAACTCCCCTGCGCTGGAAGCGGGACTGCAGAACGGGGATATTATTCTATCCGTCAATGATACTCAGATTATTTCGGTCAGTACTTTTAACAGCGTGATTGCCGCCTGTAAACCTAAGGCTGTTGTAAATGTAGTCTTAAGACGTAACGGAAAGAACACCTCCAAGGAAATGGAACTGGAAGTAGTTCTTGGGAAAAAAGACGGTAAATAGATAAAAAGAACATCGCAAAGTGACTTATCAGAAGCCGCTTTGCGATGTTTTTTTGGTGCTGGTGCAAAATTCAAAAAATATAAACCATATTCCAGATACAAGTCCGGTAAATTGACTATTTTGCAACAGCCCAAAATCGATTTGCAAAGGATGCACCGGCATATGTGGAAATTTATCACCGGCCCTGATAATAATTTTATCCGGGATTACCGCCGTCATCCTATAAAAAATGAATTGGATGAGTCTTTTGTAAAGGAATAGTGAACATCAAAAAAATATTTCATGGCGCCGTTTATAAAAGCATTGGAATCTAATTTGGAATACTCAACTGTGACGGAATCCACCATTTTTCTGAAACCTGTTGACTGTAAGGTCTTGTTTATCTCATCTAAAAATAAATTACCTAAAAGTATGCTTTTTCCACCGAGTATAATCAGATTCGGATTTACGATAGAGATTAAATTAGCAAGGGCATGGGCGAGAAAATGAGCAAAATCCTTAATTACTTTTTGGGAAACAGCATCCCCGTATAAAGCGGCATTGCCCAATGTGGCATAGGTAATGGCCGGCAGCCGGTTCAGTGCCGGACTGCCGCCTTCTGCTTTTACCCTTTTAGCTAATGCGCTTTCTCCCATCATTGCTTCCAGGCAGCCGCGATTTCCGCACACACATAAGATTCCATTGGGGTCTACGGAATAATGTCCAAATTGTGTTGAAGCACCGTCGGCTTTACCGACCATCTGATTTCTTATAAAGAGTGTTGCCCCAATACCCCGGCTAAAGTTAATAAAGGCAAAATCAGGCTCCGTCACCCGGGCATAAGCTTTTTCTGCATAGGCAGAGCATGCGGTATCTTCCAAAACGGCAACGGGAAACTCAAAAAAAGTCGATTTCAATGAAGCAATAAGATTCACGCCTTCAGATTTTGGAAGACTGAGTGTAGTTGAATAAATTTCTTCGTTTAAAGAATCAATCATTGCAGATACAACTACACAGACGCCAAGAATCTGATTCCGGCTTACCAGGGCAAGAATGTCCTCATCCATGCATTTGCGGGACAAAGATACATAGGTATCCTCATCCTGAAGCTTAAGATGCTGTTCAAATGTAGTGGCGCCTGTAATATCAATTAAGTATGCGTTGATATTATTTTCCAGCCAGCTAAAGACAACAACGTAATAACTCGATGGCTTTACATGCAGACTGTTTGGCTTACGGCCCACATTGTTCGAGTCAGTTACTCCGGAGTCATAAACAAAACCGCGGGTAATTAATTCATCAATGAGAGTGGAAACGGTGGTTTTGCTTAAATTAGACATTTTGGCCAGTTGAGCCCTGGAAATGCCGCTGTTATTGTATATAGCATTATATAATAGTTTCATATTGGAATCTTTAATTAGATGTTGGCTAATCAATTTCAATTGAATACCCCCTCTGGTCTGTTAATCTTTTAAATGTATTAATTTTTATATTCTCTCTAGAAAATAATACTTTTTTATCTTCATAATTTCAAGTAAAATTGTATTAATGGGTGTTTAAAATAAATAATTAATCAATTAGCGATTGATAATTAATTAATTCAGCTAACTTACTAATTAAAAAAATACTATCATATGTACGCTTCTTTATCAATATTTTTATTTTGATTTAAAATTTATTTTAAATCAAAAAATAATTGACAAAGATATCAGCGAGTGTTATCATTTGTACTAGATAAAAGTTCCAAATTATATTTAGAAAACATTAAATTTTATGTAATTAGCAAGGGTGCTCTTGAATAAAGAGCTTTTTTTAAAAGTAATTAATAAGGTGGGTGGACAAACTATTATGAAAAGAGGTGTTGCTATGAAAGCAGGACTTATCGGTTGCGGCGGTATGGGTACGGTGCATAATCTGTCATTAAAAGAGCTGGCCAGACATTATGATATCCGGGTAACTGCGGTTGCCGACTGCAGAGACGAATTTCTGAACAGAGCCGCCGGACAATGGACAGGAGTCCGAAAATTTAAATCAGGCAAAGAGTTGATTGAGAAATCCGATGTTGACATAGTCCATATCTGCGTCCCAAGTTATCTGCATGCGGATTTGGCAATCCGGGCCATGGAAAAGGGCATTAATGTATTTGTAGAGAAACCGGTTTGCCTGAGCAGGGAAGATTGTCAGAGATTATTGGATACGGAAAAGAAAACCGGGGTTAAGGTTATGGTCGGCCAGGTAGTCAGATGCTTTGAGGAATATAAGTTCTTAAAAGAGGTTTATGACCATAAGACCTACGGAGAACTTAAATCCATCATCATGCATAGATTAAGCGGGGATGTTACCTGGGGCTGGGAAGATTGGTTCCATGATATAAGTAAGAGCGGGTCCGTTATTCTGGATCTGCACATACATGATACGGATTTCTTAAGATACATGCTTGGTGAACCGGACAAATATCAGGTTCATGCAACGAAATTTGAAAACGGGTTGCCAAATCAGGTAGTTACTACCTATGAATTCGGCAATATCTTTGCAGTTGCGGAAGGAACCTGGGATATTTCAACCAAAATGCCCTTTGAGGCATATTACAGAGCTTCTTTTGAGAATGCCACCATAGTATTCAGCAGTCTTTATGAACCTCATGTGAAGGTATTTCATAAGGACGGAGCGGTTACAATTCCGGATTTAAAACCGGAGTATGATGCAAAAGATGATTCAGCGGGTATTAATATTACGAGTCTGGGGGCTTATTATACGGAGATAAAATATTTTGTGGAATGCCTGGTTAATCAAAAGCCGATAGAGGCAGCTCCATTATCGGAAGGTGTTAAATCCGTGCTGCTTACTTTAGATGAATTATCAGAGGTAATGAAATAATAAGTTTTTTATTTCTTTATTTCTATAAGTATACTTTACGAAAAAATTCTAAGGAGGAAATTATGAGAAAGAGATTTATTGCATTATTGTTAAGCTTTACAATGGCCGTAATATTGTTGGCAGGTTGCGGTTCAACAGAATCCGGTAGTAATACCGCAGCAGAAGGAACAGAGCCAGGTGAGAGCAATTCCGGTACCGGTGCGGCATCAGGCGGAAATGTTACGCTGACAGTATTTGACGCTCAGGCATATGGACTTGACAGGTACGGCGAACTGGTAAAAAGCTTTGAAGAAAGTCATCCGGGAGTGAAAGTAGAAGTACAACATGCACCAAATGATACGGAGACTTTGTTAAAAGCAAGATTTAATTCTGACGATATTCCGGATTTATTTGCCGTACAGACAGGTACACAAGCTAAGGCCTATTATGATTTTGCCTATGATTGGACCAATGATGCGGATGTACTGTCAAAATTTGATGAAGCTGCAATCAACACCGGTAAAGATGCGGAAGGTAATGTGAAATCTTTGCCTTGGACCTATGAAAATATGGGACTTATTTATAATAAAACTCTGTTTGAAAAAGCAGGAATTACAGAGTTACCCGCAACCGTGTCACAGTTGGAGGAAGCATGCGAGAAGCTGGATGCAGCTGGTATTACCGCATTTGCACTTGCGGCAAAAGAAACCTGGGTGTTAGGACAATTAGCCACCCATTTCTTAATGGATAAGTCTTTAGATGCGTCCGGCACGGTTGCGGCCCTGAATGACGGCTCTTTAACCTATGATACAGCTCCAAATTATAAGAACTTATTTAAGGTCTTGGATTTGGCGGTCAAATACGGTCCCGATAAACCGTTGGAAATTGACTGGGAAACCTCTGAAAATAAGCTGGCAAATGGGGAGGCGGCTATTATACATATGGGCGACTGGTGCCAGGCAACCCTGGATGAATTTAATGCCGATGCAGACCTTGGCTTTTTACCTTGCCCCGTAAGTGATAATTCTGATGACACTACTCTTTTGTCGTCTGTTTCCTGGACTTATATAGTAAATAAAGATTCTGCCAATCTTGATTTAGCAAAAGAATATCTTGAATTCATACTGACTTCCGAAGAAGGACTGGACTGGATGTGCAGCACAATTGGGTCTGTCCCGGCAGCAGCAGGTGATCATCAGGTTGCCGGCCAGTTGGCCAACGATGCGGCAGGCTATATTTCTGCCGGCAAAACCAACGGATGGATTCATACCTTATATCCGGATGGCTATGGGGACGGAACTGTCGGACCTGTACTTCAAGGCTATATGTTAGGTGAAACTTCTGCGGAAGATGCAATTGCAGCTCTTCAGGCAGGCTGGGTTACCCCATAGTGTGGTTTTTGATCATGAAATAATATTCGTTAAAGGTGCTGTTGCAAAATTCAGGCTGATATAATATTTGCAGCAGCCCCTAGAGCGGGTTTGAAAAATGCTTGTGCCGGGCTGGATGCTCCACTTTGTGGGAGGCAAGGAGCGATTTNNAGTGGTGCTACGCTCCCAAAATTGCGACGCAGTATACCGCAAAGCGTTCAGAACGGTGCGATGATTTTTCAAACACACTCTAGCTTTATGATATAGGGAGGCGAAAAAATGAGTGTCAAAACGAAGAGAAAAATATCAGATGGAATATGTTTTGCCGTTTTCACTATACCGGCTTTAGTATTTGTGCTGTTTGTGTCGGATATTCCTTTTGTGATGAACCTTTATTATTCTGTCTTTAAATGGAACGGTATCAGTAAAGATATGACCTTTGTCGGACTGGATAATTTTAAAAAGATATTTATGGATGATCCGTTGTTTATAAAATCAGCAGTATTTACTTTAAAATACTCTGTATTTTATGTAATCATTGTTAATATTATTTCTCTGGCAGTCTCACTGAAACTTGCTGAGCATAAGAAAAGAAACAGCCTGGGACGGGCATTTTATTATGTCCCGTATCTCATCAGTCTTACTGCCATCAGTTTAATCTGGAAGTTTATTTTTGGACCCGGCTTTGAGGCACTTTTTAACATAACCGGCTGGGATTTTTTTAACTGGAGCTGGGTAGGCACTCCCAAATTAGCTTTTTACGTAGTTGTAATTATGACTGTATGGCAGAATATCGGATTTTACATGGTCACCTATATAGCGGGAATCATTGCGGTTCCGGTTGATATCCTGGAGGCGGCGAGAATTGACGGTGCATCCGGATGGATGATTATAAGAAGAATCACGTTACCTTTAATTATGCCTTCCATAACAATCTGCTTATTTACGTCTCTGACCTTTGCATTCAAATTATTTGACGTAATTATGGTATTCACCAAGGGCGGGCCGGCTAATTCAACCGTTTCGGTCGCCTACAATATTTATAAGGAAGCTTTTACAAATAGCAATTATGGACTGGCAACGGCTAAATCACTCATATTCTTTATTGCGGTGCTGGCAGTTACGGTTATTCAGATGAGAGTTACAAAGTCCAGGGAGGTTGAGGCATAATGAAAGAGAAATACAGAAATATTGACTTATTTTCCTGGATTATACTAGCTTGTTCCATATTCTGGCTGATGCCTCTTTTGCTGATTTTTATTAACTCTTTTAAACCATATAATGATATGATCCAGCATTTTCTGGCCTTACCCGAAAGAATCAGTTTTGATATGTATGCTGAGACCTGGATAAATTTTAATTTTTCAAAATTAACTTTAACCACCTTATTATATACGGTTTGTACTGTTTTGGGAGTTGTAATTTGTGCACCTATGGCAGCATATAAATTAGCAAGAACAAAAACAAAATACAGTACTGTGATTTTTGGTCTTATTATACTGCCCATGATGGTGCCTTTTCAGGCGTATATGATTACTTTGACCAAACTGGTTTCAAAGGTTGGGTTGACAGGAACAAAACCCGGTTATATTATTGTATCTATAGGGCTTTGTATGCCCCTGGCAGTATTTATGATTCATGGGTTTGTCAAAGGAATTCCGCTGGAGCTGGAAGAGAGTGCATTAATAGACGGAGCGTCCAGATACCGTACATATTTTTCCGTTGTATTTCCTCTTTTAAAACCCATTATTACTACCGTAATTGTATTGGATGCATTGGCTACCTGGAATGATGTAATAACCAATCAGTTAATTGTGGGAGGAAAACAATCGGCTATCAATATACAAAGTGCATTATATATGCAGTTTTCGGCCCAGACGGCTGACTGGGAGCATGCGCTGCCGGGAATTGTTATGTCAACAATACCAAGTCTGATCTTTTTTGTGTTTATGCAAAAATATATTATTGGCGGTATAACTGCAGGAGCAGTGAAAGGATAACTTGTGCCAGAAAAGGTCAGATAGTTTAACAGGTGTAAATTTACTAAACCGTCAATCAAGGAGGCTTTAAAATGAATGTTGGTGTATTAATAGAACTTGGTAGAAATATAAATGAGAAATTTGAAGAACTGTGTGCCATGGGCATGCACAGCTGCCAGCTGGTTTCCTGGGATGAAGGCCGGTTTACGGATGAGATGGCGGAACTGGTTAATCAGGCCGTCGTCAGGCACCAGGTTCATATTACGGCTTTTTGGTGCGGATGGCCGGGACCTGTAACCTGGGATTTTTATGACGGACAGCTTACCCTCGGGTTAGTTCCGGCCGCGTACCGCTTCCAGCGTTTACAGACATTAATGCATGGTTCTGATTTTGCGAAAAAGATGAATATCAGGGATTTTGTGACTCATGTCGGATATATGCCTGAAAATCCTTATGATGAAAATTATAATGGCATTATAGCGGCTTTGAAAAAATTAGTTTTAAAGTGTAGAGATAACGGGCAGAATTTCCTGTTTGAGACAGGCCAGGAGACGCCGGTTACCTTAAAAAGGGCAATCGAAGATATCGGTTATGACAATGTTGGTGTTAATCTGGACCCGGCCAACCTGCTCATGTACGGCAAGGCCAATCCGGTGGATGCCCTGGATATCTTAGGTAAATACGTGCTTGGAATCCATGGAAAGGACGGCATGTATCCTACGGACGGCAGGAATCTGGGAGAAGAAAAACCATTAGGGGAAGGCAGGGTGGATTACCCCGGATTTATTGCAAAACTAAAGGAAATCGGTTATCAGGGGGATATTACCATTGAAAGGGAAATCTCAGGGGAACAACAGAAAAAAGATATTGTAACTGCAAAAAAAGTACTGGAAGAACTAATCCATGCTTAACATGTAGAAAATAGCCGGGAAGTATGAGAATGCTTTCCCGGCTATTTTTTATCTTATGGGCAATTAGCTCCTATAAGATAAAAATGCTCTACGGGATACGCATAACGTACCAGCGGCAGTTGTTATTAAAGTGACGGTGCGACAGCGCCCGAAGTCTAATGCATAGACGGAAGAGGAGGGTATATTTTACTGTGTCCCTGTTGGATTCCGGCTTTTCTGACACCTTTATTATATTTTGACCTGACAAAAAAACATAAATATTGACAAAGATAACCAGTGAATGTTATTATATAATAAAAGTTTTTTAACAGGTAACGATATTTCTACCCGCATTGAAGCAATAAAAAAGCTGATAGAATATTATACCAACTTTTTTAACTATGCCGCTTGGGTTACATTATGCTATGGTTTTAGCGGCAGATATGCAGAGAGTTTGGTATTATTTAACAGGGGAGGTATATTAAGGGGGATAGTATGAATTTTGGAAAATTTTTATCTTTTTTACTTGTAATTACGTTTATATGGGCAATATTATCATATATAGCCTTATATATGAATGCATTAAAGCGCACATGGCCGAAACATAGATACTATGTACCGCCTGAAAAACGTGCTTGGAAGGTTTTTACTATTGGTGACATATATGCCTGGATTTACCTAATAATATGGCTGCCTGTGACTTTGTTCTTATGTACTATTATTTCCGTCCCTTTTGAATTCTCTTCTAACATGGAAGAGTTACCAATATACATAAAGTTTCCCATGTATCTATTGTTTCTGGCGGGACCTGTTGGTGGAAGCCTAATCCGTATATATGTAAATAAAAAATATTAGGTGGGGTAACCATACTCATGCTGCGAAAAAGATGAGTATCAGGGGTGAAGCTGCAAATAGCTAAAATGTTTCAGAGCGTGTTTGCCAAAGCTTTTTTGCAGCTTCACCTTCTGATTTGGCTGTATTTACTTCCGGGTATCAGCCCCTTATAATCTCACAGAATTCTATCCGTTCTTTATTAACGCCTTCCATAATGAAGTATTTAATGCCATGTTTCCAGAAGGGAAGAAATTCAATGCCGGTTAAAAGTCTATAATCCTTGGCTTTTACTTCTGATAAAAGGGCATCTATATTATGGACATCTATAGCGATATGATCGATGGAACCGTCTGCCATGGCGGTATTTTCCTGCTCATAAGCTTCAATTACCAGAGAATGCAGCTTTAAAAAAGCCACATTTTGTCCGGTTTTTTCAAGAAAAGTCCGGTGTACTGTTTCAAATCCAAGCCCTTCGTAAAAATCAATGGTCGCAGAAAGATTATGTGTCGGAATTCCAACATGCTGGATTCCTGTAAAATATTCTTTCATTCCTTATCCTCTCATAACTAAGACTGTAAAATATCTGAATAGAGTCATACCAGGCCGCGGGCAATGGAAATATTCTTAACCTGAACATTTCCATCCGTCGCAAAAATACTTAGGGAATCATCGGGCTTTTGGTACATCCGGCTGTTTAGTGCTACTCCATTCACATATAAGGTTACAATGGTATCATCCAGAATCATTTTTACATGGTACGTGTTTTGGGGCGTTAAGGCAATGGGACGTTCCAGTCCTATGTTCATACATCCAAACCATGGCCAGTTAGGATTCTTTTCAAAAATATATTTATTTTCACTTACCGGGAAAATGAACTGGTATGACTGGGCGGTTGCCTCATTTTCCAGAACCCGGATACCAAAGGAACGTGTGCCTTCGGAAAATGTAATATCTGCTTCAAACGAATAGATGTTACCGCAGTTTCTGGCGATAACCTGTTCGATTCTGGCATAAGGAGTATTCAAGGTCATATCTTTAATGGCCTCTCTTTTGCCGAAAGCATTCCATACCGTGTCCGGTATTTTTACACCGAGGGTTCCGTCTTCCCGCTGATAAATTTCATGCGGGACAAAGGTGCCGCCCCATTCAAAATTCTTGGTGTCATCACAATCTTCTTTGGTAGGAACCCATCCAAACAGAATACGCTGTCCGTTTAAGCAGAAGGTACGGCCCGCATAGTAGGCCCGTCCGTCAAAGGCATCATCCGACGGTGCAATCCAGGGGCCTTTCAGACTCTTGCTCATACGGTATATAATCTTGTTTTTATCGCTATATTCTGAAATGATGTGATACCACCAATCTCCGATTTTAAAGAGGTCAGGCATCTCATGCATAGTATAAAGTTCGGGTGCCCAGAAGTCCCCTTTAAATTCCCAGTTCTTTAAATCTTTAGATGTAAATTGTACGGTTCTTCCGGTCTGCTCTGTCTTGGGACCGGCTTTTCTGGCACCTAGAATCAATAAATATTCCTGATTTTCTTCATCCCGGATAACAAAGGGATCACGCCAGTCATTGGGATCATATCCGTCCTGAGGACTGAATGTCAGAGTTTCTTTCGTTTTGGTCCAGTGGTACAAATCGTCACTGACTGCATGCATCAATACTTGGGAGGCTTTTTGCCGGGCCGGATAATCGCGGTTATATCCGGTGTAAAAGATATGGAACTGTTCATTGGCTTCAAAAACACTTCCGGCAAAAATAAACTGATCCTGTTCTTCGTCGGTACCCCGGGGAACAGCTACACCGCAGTCCTCATAGTGCACAAAGTCCGATGTTGTGCATAAATCCCAGCCGAAGGGTTCACCGAACGGGCAGGGTTTTCTGGTATCTCTTTGGTGATATAAAAAGAACTTATCTTTATAGCCGAATGGCATACAGTCGCCGAACCAGGTATTGGGGAATTGATAATATAATTTGTTCATAGGAAAATCCTCACTTTCATTTAATAAATTTAATCATCCTTTTACAGCGCCGGCAGTTAATCCGCCCAGCATAAATTTATTTGTAAAAAAATAGAATGCAAAGGTTGGAAGCACGGTAACAGTAATGGCTGCAAAGGTTGCTCCCCAGTCGGTTGTGCCCATAAATCCGACAAAGTCATTGAGTCCCAGAGTTACCGTCTTCATATCCGTAGAACGGGTGAAAGTATAAGCGCAGATAAAGTCGTTCCAGGTAAATACACCCTGCATGGTTGCTACCGTAAGGATGGAGTTCGTAGACATTGGAAAAACGATTTTTACAAATGTCTGGAATGGGGAACAGCCATCAATAATTGCTGCTTCCATAATATCGTCCGGCAGGAATTTGCTGAACGAGTAGAACAGCTGGATGGAGTAAGACAGAGAAAATGCAATCTGCGGCAGGATGACTGCCGGATATGTATTCAGCATGGCAGTCTTGCTGAAGATGGTAAATAGCGGAATTAATGCTACTTGGAAAGGGAGCATGAGCCCCAGCATAAAATAATTTAAAATCTTGCTGTTATTCTTGAATTTTATTTTACTTAATGCGAAACCTGCCATAAAACTGGCCAGCAGCAGCGGAATCAGTACGCCCACCGTAATAATGATGCTGTTTTTAAAATAAGTCGGCATAGAACTGGTCGTAAAAACCCTGATGTAATTTTCAAAGTTGATAGAAGATGGCAATGCATACGATGGCAGCTGCCGGAAGTCGGCGGTATTCTTCATGCTTGACAAAATTACGTAGAATATGGGATATACCTGCAACACCAGCAGAAGAGCCGCAAGGATAGTTTTCAGTAAGGTAAATATAAGTTTCTTTGATTTAATTTTCATATGTCATCGCCTCTTTCTGTTAACCGCCGGAATACAAATCCCATGGTCAGGCAGATGGCAACGATTGCCATGGCAACAGCGCTTCCATACCCGTATTTCATACTGGAGAATGCCTGTTTATACATATAGGTTGACATCAGTTCCGAAGCATTGCCCGGACCTCCTTTGGTCAGAAGAAATGAAATATCGAAGGAACGCAAAGAACCATTTAATACCAGGATGCAATTAGCAATAATTACAGGTTTAATGTATGGAACCTTCACGTGCAGATATTGCCGTAATACGTTGGCGCCGTCCATGATAGAAGCTTCTTCCAGCTCTTTTGGGACGCCAATTAAGGCCGCATAAAAGATAACCATATATAATCCCAGATATTTGTAACCCTCTACGAATGCGGCAACGGTTAAGGATAATGAGTCGTTGGAGAGCCACTCCAGATAGACCCATTCCGGATTCAGTTTTCCCAAAAGAGAATTGATAACTCCCGGAGGGGTAACGGATAACAATTTCGTGAAAACCTGGCAGATTGCTACGGTGGAAATAACAACCGGAACATAATACAAAGTCTGCAGACCGGCACGGAATCTGTTTATTTGTGTTAAAAAGATTGCAAATACCAGACCGCCGAATACCTGCACCAGAATACAGATAATAGTGTAAAATAAAGTATGCCCGATTGTGGATAAATATGTAGAGTCATTGGTAAAAAGCTGTATGTAATTTGATAAACCGACAAATGTTTTTTCACCAATGCCGCTCCAGTCAAAGAAACTGTAATAGCCGGCCCATAAGACGGATATAACAACAAATAATGTATAAATGATAAATGCAGGAAGCAGGAACAGGAGTATTACCTTTTTGCGTCCAAATGATTTTTGCATATTATCACTTCCTTTCTTTTATAAAGGGGCTGTGAATGGCTCTAACAAGTTCCGACAGCCCCTTTATGGAATTGCTTCAAGAGTTATCTATAAAAACCAGTGTGCTGACACATTGGCGCTTGGACGAATGACGCAGAATGAATTTTCAGCCTGCAAGGCGGAGGAGGGAGATGTAGCGGTGCTCTACGCTGACTGACGACAACGCGGCAGATGGAAATATAGGCAAGTCATTAGCCAAGATGTCAGTGTGTCAGTACACCAGATTCTATCTACTGTTATTTATTATAAACTGGTCGGCTGCAGCTTCAAATTCTTCCGGAGTTACTCTTCCATAAGCCAGTCTCTGCTGTTCGTCTACCAGGTTGGTTAAGGTAGCGGAGTCCAGTTTATCATCCCAGGATACCCAGGCATCATCGGCAGATGCAAACAATGGCTGTAAATCATAGAACATCTGGTCCAGACCTTCCGGAATCTCATCGTTAAATGGTGAAAATACCTTTGCCTCGTTATAGCAGGCAGCGGAGTAATTTTCACACATGTACCGAAAGAAATCTTTCATGGTTTCATCATAGGTCTGGGCGTTAAACGCAGTGCCGAATCCCCCGTGGATTGGTACGTTTGTTTTCATGTTCTCCTCACCGTCCACATCAGGAACAGGGAAGAAGCCAAGCTGTCCGTCTGCATACATTTCACTTGCCTGTGATATTTGCCCGGAGCCACTGTACCACATACAGCCTGTACCGCCGAAAAACAGATCGGTTGCAGCGGTGTAATCCGTACTCAAGTATCCGCCCTGAAAATATCCTTCCGTACCCAAGGTGTACAAAAGATTAGCACCTTCCTGTGCCGCTTTGCTGGTTGAGAATTTTTCTTTTTGGTTTATATAATTCATAATGAATTGGTCTTTTGTCATACGCCATGGGGCAAAGGAAAGGTAACGCATCAGCTGCCAGTTCTCCTTTCCTGCTACAATCAGAGGTGTTTCGCCTTTTTCTTTTAATATTTTACATACATTCAGGAATTCATTCCAGGTTTCAGGAGCCTGCAGGCCGTATTCATCAAAAATGTCCTTCCTGTAAAGGAAGAATTCACAGTTCAGGCTTTCCGGGAATAAATATACATTTCCATCCTCCGCATCTTTGAAAAAATCATATACTGCCCCATTCATATCATCTTTCATGCCTATCCGTTCCAATTCGCCGCCGATATTGACGATTGCATTAATATCTTTAGCAGCTTTGGAAAGCGCACCATTTGCACATCCGTAGATATCAGGCAAAGCGTTGCTGTTGATATAGAGCTGAAGCTTAGTTACATAATCCGCATCCCCGCTTACAAGCTCGAATTCGGGTTCTTCCAGACCTTTTTCTTTGCTGAATTCCGTAAGCAGCTTCTTAAACATAATGTACTTATTAGAAGTTTCGCTGTCTCTTAAAAGCACGGTAATTTTTTTGCGGTCGCCGTTGCTCTTGGCGCTGCTGTCGGCTGAATTGTCGGAATTAGCCGATGAACCATTATTGCATCCGGTAAGAAGAGCCGCCAAAAGCATTATTCCTGCCAAAGCCAGTGCTACAAGTTTTTTCATTTTCATAATATCCTCCTTTTAGTAAACAATCTTCTCCAAATCCTTAAGTCGGTTTTCAGAGACTTTAAGGTTCAAACACTCTCTAGAGTGTGTTTGAAAAATCATTGCACCGTTCTGAACGCCCCACTTTGCGGTATACTGCGTTGCAATTTTGGGAGCGTAGTACCACTACGCACCCAAAACCGCTCCTTGTCTCCCACAAATTGAAGCATCCAGCCCGGCACAAGCATTTTTCAAACACACTCTAATGCATTACTGAATAAAAGAAGCCGGGCAGTCCGGACTATTTTTGTTTCCGGCTTTTCTCTTCAATAATTAAATTATAATAATTTTTATAAAAAATCTGTATGAAAAAAATGGGTAAAAACTGTACTTTCTGAAACAAAACAATAAAAAAAATGCACACTCAGGTGATATAGAGTGCGCATTTTTACTATTTCAGGGCAATTAGATTTTACGGTAAACATTAGGCGTAACATTAAATTTCTTTTTGAAAGCCCGTATAAAATAGCTGAAATCATGATAGCCTACCATTTCTGCCACCTCATATATTTTATATTTATTTTCTGAAATCAGTTGTTCTGCCTTTGCCATACGGGTATCCAGTAAGATTTCAAGAAAGCTTTTACCCGAATAATTTTTCAGAAGACGGTTAATATAAGTTTTACTGATTTTAAAGTGTTCCGATAAAGAATCCAGAGAAAGGTCCTGTTTGTAATTGGTCTCAATAAATTCAAGAATATTCCGGGCGGTTCTTTGATTCCGATCGATTTGCTCCCTCCCGTTTTTAGCGGCAATCAGCCCAAGGGCTTTTTTCAGGTAATCCAGGATGTCATGTCTGGTACGGCAGCTCCAGATACGTTCAATGCCATCGGTTAAAAGGGAGTTTTTTTCTTCCCCGAAACGGAAATTTGTGGTTTCACGTCCAAGATATTGAAAACAGCTAATCAGTAATTCCATGGCTGCATATTTTTCAACTTCTATATCGGTGCAATCCTCAAAAACCTGTGTGACAAATTTTTTTGCGGTTTCAATATTTCCTCTGGC
Source organism: Lachnoclostridium sp. UBA903 (assembly GCA_002294045.1). Classification (GTDB taxonomy): domain Bacteria; phylum Bacillota; class Clostridia; order Lachnospirales; family Lachnospiraceae; genus Anaerocolumna. The sequence goes on from DBEP01000004.1 coordinate 40,887, forward strand.
AACTTCGGAAAACAGGCGCTTTTTCTCACCATCGGTAATATTCCAGGAATTCAGTGTAAAATCAGTCACATCATTATATTCCAAAATGCTGGAAGCGTCCCCCATATAAGCACTTTGTTCACAAGCTTCCACGGCCTGATGATATGCCGTGTTCATATTATAAGGGTCCGTTTTGACCTGGCTGATACCAAAAGAAATCTCTGTACGGATTATATCTGCAATATTCTGCTGAATCAGTTCGCAGGCCTGTATGCAATGACCGGTACAATCGGTATCTTCAATAATCTTTGGAAATACCGTAACAAAACAGTATCCGAGAGTATCCGTTTCAGAGAAAACCTGAATGCAGTGAACCTTCATGAATTCTTCACAGATATTACGGACAATGAAATCTGCAAGTCCTGGTTCCAGTCCGGAGATATGCTCCGTATCCGGGTTCTGAAGACGTGCATAGATAAATACATATTTTTCGATTTTTAGATTGAGCAGGTTCATACGGACTGCCATATCCTTGCGGTCTTTCAGGCGGCCGTAAATCAAATCGGACAGAAGTTTGCTGCGGACCATGGGAAGCGTCTGCTGATAGCGCTTTCTCAGTTCGGAATAATCCTGCTGATTTTTATTTCGTTCCCGGATTCTGATGCAGACTTTTTCAATAATGGAATGCATTTCCCGAAAATTTACCGGTTTTAATAAATATTCACATACACCAATGCGGAGAGCCTGCTGTGCAAAGGAAAAATTATCATATCCGGTAAGAAGAATAATTTCTGTTTCCGGATGCAGGGATTTAACCTGCCTGGCAAATTCCAGGCCGTCCATACCGGGCATTTTAATATCGCTTAATATAATGTCAGGCCGGCATTTTTCCACCAGTTCCAAGCCTTCCTGCCCGTCTTCGGCCTTTCCGGCGACCAGACATCCGTAGGTATCCCAGGGAAATGAACATAAGCCGTCTAAAATGATATATTCGTCATCAAGTATCAGTACTTTGAGTTCCATTATCCGACCTCCTGTCAGCAAGTGTTTCTGCACGGGCATATACATCCTCCATATTTTCCTGAAAGGGTATGCGGATTGTGATACATGTCCCTTCACCGGGTTCTGAATCTATAGTAAGTCCGTAGTCTTCTCCGTACAGATATTTAAGGCGCTGGTGTACGGCATAGATACCAAGCCGCGTATGAGAAGTAGAAACGCTGTTCTGTCCTTCATCCGAAGCCGGCGGACTCAATAAAGTCTGCAGTGTTTTCCGGTACATACCAACTCCCGTATCTTCTATTTTGATAATAACATCTTTTTCTTCCCGGTATCCTTCTATTTTCAATACGGTTTTCTCCCTGCTTATTTCCACGCTGTGTACAATAGCATTTTCAACCAATGGCTGAATCGTGAGTTTGGGAATCATCTGCTGCTCAATAGACGGATCGATATCAAATATGGATTCAAAGCGGTCATGGTACCGGGTCTTTTGTATGTAAAGATAATCTTTAACATACCGCAATTCTTTTTCCACCGTAAAAAGCGCCTCATTATTACTAATACTGATACGCAGCAGATTACTTACGGCACTGATCATATCACAGATTTCTTCCCTGCCTTCCTTATGTGCCAGCCAGTTTATGGTGTCTAAGGCGTTATTAAGAAAGTGAGGGTTAATCTGTGCCTGCAGGGTTTTGAATTCCATTTCTTTGTTTAGTACGCGGTAGTGGGAAACTTCGTCCAGCAGGGTTTCTATCTTTTGAATGGTAGAGTTGAACACCTGATTCATTTCCCCGAATTCATCCAGACGTTCATTTTCCAGCCTGACAGAAAAATCACCTTTTGAAAATTTTTTTAAGGCCCCTACGGTATTATTAATTGGGCGTGTGAAAAAGTAAGACATGATGGCCGAGAGCAGAATGCTGAACATCAATCCTGTGATAACGGAACCGGCAACGCCGTAATTTAAAGGCAGGACTGCTTTGGTTATTTCACGATCCGGAAGTATGCCTATAGTTTTCCATCCGGTGTATTCGGATACATAATAAACAATCTGATAGGGATTGCCGTTGATTTCATACCGGAAAGAGTCATCCCAGTTTCTGAACAGTTTTCCGGCCTGCCGGGTAAGCGCATCTGTCAGTTCGGAATCCTTTCCCAGAATCACACGGTTATCCGCATCCAGCAAAAGAATCTCGCCGGAGGAAGCAAAGTCCACGTTCTGTTGAATCCGTTTCAGGGCAGACAGACGGATGGAAGAACGAAAAATACCTAAAGATTCCATGGAAAGGATATCTTTGATTTCTTTCAGCACTTGCAGGCATCCGCTGGAATCAATATCATTGACACATACAATGGCACCCATGTTTTTCCGGGCAGTCTGTTTCAATCCCTCTATGTTTGGAAGGTTTGGCGCCTGATATTCTACCGAGCAGAAATATTCCTTTCCATTGTTACCGTATATCTCCATGTCCTTCATGTAGATGCTGTTGAACATTTGTACCATCAGACGTTTGATTTTACGTGTTCCGCTATAATAACCATTTTCTTCATCCGGACTGCTATTGAGCAGTTCTTCCTGCAGTGTGGGGTTAAAAGCCAGATACTCGATTTTATTATAGATTAATTCCATGAAGGAATCATAATTTTCCGATACCTGTTTGACTGTTTCTTCAGTCTGCATAACTGCTTTATTTAATATAATGTCAGAGGCAATGGAATAGGTAATAGTGCCGGAAATCAGGGAAATCAGGACGGTTGCAAAAAAACAGGACAAGAATAACTTTAAAAAAATTTTCATATTCTTAAATTTTTTGTTTATAATCAAAAGAAATTTCAATTATTTAACCTCCTGGATAGAACCTTTATCTGCATATCCGTCAAATGGATGTGTAAAAAGGCTCAGATGGATGAAAGCGGAGTTTCCGTGTTTGCATGTACTCTATAGTATAGCACCAGTTTTTATAACCTGCAATGGAGAAATACACCGACAAAAAATGGTAAATTTCCAGAGCGTTTTTTGTAAAATAATTGCACCGTTCGGAACGCCTCACTTTGCGGAATACTGCGTCGCGATTTTGGAGAGGAGGCACTAACTACGCTCCTGAAATCGCACCTTTGTCTCCCACAAAGTGAAGTATCCGGTCCGGCACAAGCATTTTTCAAACGCATCCCAGGGTATAAAGTTTTTATTAGCGGTTGAAAACCGCAGTCTGCTAAGGTATAATAAATGAGACGATAAAAATCCGGTAGAAGGTTAATGGGAACAGGAAAGAGTTGTTAAAATTTGATATTAAGAAGAGTTAGAAAGGCCGGGTATTTGAATGAGATATATTGGAGAGCTGAGAGACGGAGAAATGGTTTCTGAAACCTATCTCTGCAAAACAAAACAAATATTGAAAACAAAGGCAGGAAAGAATTATTATTCTCTACTATTGCAGGATAAATCAGGAACATTAGACGCTAAAATATGGGAACTGTCCGCTGGCATAGATCATTTTGAAGCCATGGAGTATATCCGTGTGGACGGACAGGTGATATGCTATCAGGGGTCACTGCAGCTAAATATTAAGAGGGTAAGAAAAAGCCAGGAGGGAGAATATGATCCAACGGATTTTGTCCCTACTACGGCTAAGAATATAGATGGGATGTACAGCGAATTGCTGAAATACATCAGTTCAATGGAGCAGCCCCATTTAAGAAAGCTGACAGAAAGCTTTTTTGTTGAAGACAAGAATTTTATTGCTAAATTCAAGAAACATTCTGCAGCTAAAAGTGTACATCATGGTTTTGTCGGAGGTTTATTGGAACATACTTTAAGCGTAGTGAAGTTATGCGATTGTTTTGCATGCAATTACCCTGCAATAAACCGGGATTTGTTAATTACGGCAGCCATTTTCCATGATATCGGCAAGATGGAGGAATTGTCGTCCTTTCCGGAAAATGATTATACGGATGAAGGGCAATTATTAGGACATATCTATATGGGCACGGAAATTGTGGGAGCCAGAATCCGGACCATTCCGGACTTTCCGGTAACGTTGGCTTCGGAGTTAAAGCATTGTATATTGGCACATCACGGCGAACTGGAATACGGCTCACCGAAAAAGCCGGCTATTATAGAAGCCCTGGCTTTGAACTTTGCCGATAATACGGATGCGAAGCTGCAGACTATGACGGAGCTGTTAAATAACGGAGATGAGAGAGGACCCTGGCTGGGACTGAGCCGTTTATTTGAATCCAATATCAGGAAGACAACGCTTTAAGAGGCGGGCGGCTTACGGCGGCCTGTTTTGAAAGGAAGGACGCCAGATTAGGTACGGCTGCCGTGCGATTGAAAGTGAGTGGGAATGTTAATAAATAAAAATGACGAATTGATCGTTGAAATAGAGGATATTGGTTCAGAGGGAGAAGGTATCGGCAAATTCCAGGGATACACTTTATTTGTAAAAAACGCCTTGCCTGGCGATAAAGTAAAAGTTAAGACAATGAAGTGTAAAAAGAATTACGGATACGCCAGATTGATGGAAGTAATCGAAGCCTCCCCTTACCGGGTCAATCCCAGATGCAATATTGCGGGTAAATGCGGCGGCTGCAGCCTCCAGCACCTGGATTATGAACGTCAGCTGGAATATAAGCAGAATAAAGTGAAAAACTGCCTGGAGAGAATAGGCGGTTTTAAGGATGAAATAATTCTTGAACCGATTATCGGTATGGACGAGCCTTATAATTACAGGAACAAGGCCCAGTTTCCCGTAAGCCGGGATAAAGACGGAAAGGTTGTAATCGGTTTTTATGCCGGAAGAACCCATTCTATCATAGATACCTCCCATTGTCACATCCAGGCTGAGGAAAATGACAAGATAATTGAAGCCATACGCTCCTTTCTGGAAGAATACCGGATCAGTATTTATGATGAAGAAAAGCATGAAGGGCTGGTGCGCCATATTTTAACCAGGGTTGGTTTTATTACCGGTGAAATTATGGTCTGTATAGTTATAAACGGAACGGACCTTCCCCATAAGGAGAAGCTGGCGGAAAGCTTAAGTAAAATTTCCGGAATGACCAGTATCAGCCTTAATATAAATAAAGCAAAGACCAATGTGATTTTAGGAGATAGAGTTATCAGCCTGTGGGGAAAGCCCTTTATTACGGATTATATCGGAGATATTAAGTATCAGATTTCCCCTCTGTCCTTCTATCAGGTAAATCCCAGGCAGACTAAAATATTATATGAGACGGCCCTTAACTATGCCGAGCTGCATGGCAGCGAAACAGTGTGGGATTTATACTGCGGAATCGGCACCATATCCTTGTTTTTAGCCGGAAGGGCAAAGCAGGTATACGGAGTGGAGATTATACCCCAGGCCATAGAAGATGCCAAAAGAAATGCGGAAATCAACAACATTAAAAATGCTGAATTTTTCGTAGGGGCAGCAGAAGAAATTCTGCCTCAAAAATATAAGGATGAAAATATACGAGCGGATGTCATAGTAGTAGATCCTCCAAGAAAAGGCTGTGAAGAAAGCCTGCTTAATACTATTGTTCAAATGGCGCCCCAAAGAATAGTATACGTATCCTGTGACCCCGCAACCCTGGCCAGGGATTTGCGATATCTCTGCGACAGGGGTTATGCGATTGGAAAGGTGCAGGCAGTGGACCAATTTGCGCATAGTGTGCACGTGGAAACAGTCGTGGAGCTTGAAAGGCGATAAAACGCGATTATATTAATGATTTAATGGATTTTATGGAGGAAATAGTGATGAGAAAGAAAACATTACGATTGGTTTATCCAGAGTGGCATGGTGGCGTGAATTCAAACTATGTTTTTGGATCAAGGCTGCTTGCACACATTGCACCACCAAGTAATACAGATGAAATTGTCCAAATAGAAGTGGCAACAGACTTTGACGCCCCTGTTGCTGCTGTAGATGGTGTTGATTTTGGTGGAGTAATTTTGAATACGATAAAGCAAACAAGGGATGTTCTGAATAAAAAGAATCCAGATCGGGTGATTGTATTTGGTGGGGATTGTTCAGTATCACAAGTTCCCTTTGACTACTTAAGTGGAAAGTACGGAGACACGATGGGAATCCTCTGGTTTGATGCACATCCAGATATGGCAAATGTCCAGTATACCTCGCACTTTCATGAAATGACACTCTCAAACTTATTGGGGCAAAATCCACAGTCAGAGTTGACAAAGACGTATCATCCTGTTGCTAAAGAACGAGTATTGCTTGCAGGCTTGATTGAGGAAAGACTACGACCTTTGGATATGGCTTGTAAAAATCTTAATCTGAAAATTGCTTCTCCAGAAGAACTGCAAAAGAGTAGTTCTTCCATCCACGAATGGATACAACTAGAAGGCATTCGATATCTTGCTGTTCATTGGGACTTGGATGTACTTTCACCTGTTGATTTCAGGTCGATTTATCCAGCAGAGCCATATACTAATCCAGAGGAGTTCCCTGCTGCTGTTGGAAGAATGAGATTACAAGAAGTGAAGAGAGTTTTGAAAGATGCTTCTGAGGTGGCAGAAATTGTCGGCTTGAGTATTACCGAACATCTGCCTTGGGATGCATTTAATCTTAGAAAGACGCTTTCTGAAATTTCGATATTCGAACCTTAATCATTGAGAAAAATTTCAATTTAAAAAGAGGTATCCATTGGTAAATGGAATTAAAAATATTCTTGATACTGCAAGATATAATGCAGCAAGAGCAGTGAATAATGAACTGATATCAAAAGGGCTGTTGCAAAATAGTCAAATTACTGAACTTGTGGGAGAATATGATTTATATTTCTTGAATTTTGTTTTAAGTCGCGCGAATAAACGGCTCCATTCTCTTTCTTGGAGCCATTCGCGCATACTTTTCACAAAATATCTGCGAAATATAAATCATATTCTCCCACAAGTGAGATACATTTTAATTTTGCAACAGCCTCTTGAGTTAGTCCCATTAGTGTGAATTGTTAAGCATTTCAGATAAGGATAAACGTAGTTTTTATCAAAATGAGGCAATAAATTCAAACTGGTCAGTAAGAGAAATGAAAAGGCAGATAAATACTTCCTTATATGTAAGATTGCTGTTTTCAAAAGGAGATATTAACAGACAGGAAGTGTTAAAATTAGCTGCTAAGGGTATTGAATCCTTCTTATAAGTTATAAATACAGGTAAAGTTTTTGGCTCTTTGCCATAGAATTACCCCCCCTATATTTAATTTTACCCACAGCATTTCTTATACTTTTTCCCGCTTCCGCATAGACACGAATCATTAGGATATATTTTTCACACCTAAGATACCTTCAAAAATATATTTAGAAAAATTATCTGCTATAATATACTGTCCTTCTGCATTGGGATGCAAACCGTCCGGCAAATAATCATTGTATCTTTCATCCAGTAAATCTAATCCATTGATATAATAAATATGTGCATCGCCATATTCCTGAAATTGTTTTACGGTTTCCTGCAACAAATCTCGCATCATTTCCAATGAAAGACCGGATGCTCCCGGCTTCGTTTCCCGGTCTTTACAATAGATTGGGGATATGATGACCAATGGTGTCTTCTTATGTTTTTCACGAATGGTTTTGATTAGGCCTATTACACAAGGTGAGAACATCCTTTTTGTCAGCAATCCGCCATAGGTATTGATTCCCAGCTTCAGTGTTATATAGTCTGCCTCCAGCTCCCTGATTTGCCTGCCAATCATCGGATCAAAAACGCATTCGCCGGAAAAACCCAGATTGGTAAGTGATAACTGATATCGCTCTGCCGTCAACCCCGCCCACCCGCGGGAAGGAGAAGCTGCTGCATTTGATTGGCTGATGGAACTGCCGTAATGTACCCATCTTTTTTTTCGTTTCCCACATTTCTGAATCGAGGAAGATTCTTCCACCAGTATACCTGCAAATTTAAGCTGTTTGTTTTGGGGCAGCCATAATTCGATTCTTTTGTGGTTCGGCGCAAAGCCATCTATGATAGTTTCAATTTCTGTAATTTCAATTGTTTTTTTATATTCTCCATTCACCATTAAATCAATCAGGACTGCTTCTTCCAGCTCAGAAAGTCTGAAACCAATCACACAGGAATCCGTCTCAAAGCACAGACGGATACCGGCTCCATATTTGCCTACTCCATCTTTTAGAACAGGATACAATTCCCTCTCATGATAATCAATTCTCCAGGGTGCTGCATATTCTGATGTAATTTCCACCGAAACTGCACCATCAAAATCAAAAACTTCATCACGAAAACCATAAAATTTCAGTGTATCTCTCCCGTTCATGTATTACACCCATTGCATCGCAGGCCGGCCTGCGATACTGCCACATGCAATAGAATACAAGGTTGTATTCTATTGTCATAAATTAAAAGGAGTGAAAGAATCTCATTGTGGCATCCTTTCTCTATCTATATTTTCTTTCACACTTATCTCCATTTCTAAGCAGCTTTTACCTTACTTACCAAGTGATGCAACTCTTATTTATGCTTAATGCCGGCATAAATTAATTAAATCATTCACATGAATTGTTGCCATACACTCCACCGTATCTGCCGCTCCATAATAAATTTTAACCTCACCGTTCACTTCCAGTATCATACCGCCCGGAAAAATAACATCATTTCGAAATCCGTCTCTTTCATAACTTGCTTCCGGTTGCAGCAGTGGTTCTTTACACATGCCAATAACTTTTGTCGGATCCTTTAGATCAAGCAGCATAATGCCTGCCATATAGCGCTTTTTCCAGGAGTTCTCCCATCCGTTCTTCCCTCGGCTCTGATCAATATCCACCGAATGGAAGGTTGTCAGCCAGCCATACTCCGTTTTGATGGGCGGCGCTGCCGGTCCGATTTTATCATTTGCAAAGGGTACATCTTCTACAGCAAGCAATAGTTCTGACTCTCCCCAATACACCAAATCCCTGGATTTAGAAATCCACATATCGAATCGGTCTACCCCTCCTCTGCTATAAACAGTAAAGGGGCGTTCAAGCCGGACATATTTTCCGTCTATTTTTTCAGGAAAAAGAACCATGTTCCGATTATCCGGCGCAGTCATATGCTTTATGTCAAAGGTTTCAAAATCCTCTGTTGTCGCAATTCCACCACGAATACCGTGCTTGGTATCGACAGCAAAGCACATATGGCAAACCCCATCAATAACCGTTAATCTTGGATCGTAGGCTCGAATAATTTCTTCATTGTTCAATGTAAAACATGGTTTCTTCTCAACCTCCCAATGAATTCCGTCCTCACTGAAGGCAAGTCCGAGATTGGTACCCTCAAATCCAAAAGGTCCCTGTTTTGTATAATTATAATCATTTCGAAATACCATAATATATTTTCCCTGATGCTTCACTACACCGGCATTAAATATTAAGGTTGCATCATAGGGTATATCCTTAGCTTCCAGGATAGGATTTTTTTCATACCGCTTTATTATTTTTGTTGTCTGCATAAAATCCCTTTCTTAGTAAAGCCGTCAGCCTTTAACGGCTCCGCTTGTTAAACCTTCAATGAAATATCTATTGAGAAAAAGATATACCACTAACATGGGTATAATCGCTATTGTCGTTCCCGCCAGCATTAGGTTCCATGAGGAGGCTGCCTCTCCCGTATTTCTCAGGCTTACCACACCTACGATTAACGGAGCTTTTTCCGGGTGTGTCAGTGTGAAAATCATCGGAAGCATATAATCATTCCACGCTGCTCGAAAGGATAGCAATCCGGAGGTTGCAATCAAAGGCTTGAGCAGCGGGAAAATTATTTTATAAAAAACTCTCAAAAACCCGCATCCATCAATTTTAGCCGCCTCGTCTATTTCATATGGAATAGTAGACATAAAGCTTGTTGCAATGAATAATTGAGTAACATTAATACCAAATACCCGAATAATGATGACACCAATTAATGAATTATTAATCCCCAGGGTTTTTGCTACCTGAAGTTGGGGAAACAAACTTGAGGTGCCCAGGGAGATAAACATTGTGGATAAAAATAATCCATACAAAAATTTCTTTCCTTTAAATTTTCCGCGCTGCAGTACATAAGCTAGAGTTGTTGTGGTAATGATACTGCCAACCACAATAAAAAAGGTCATGCCCACACTATTGACGGTTAATTGTTTAAAATTTGCAAGATTCCATGCCTGGGAATAGTTTTCAAATACAAACTTTTCCGGAATAATTCGTGCACCTGAGGTTAATATCTCCGCATTGCTTTTAAACGATGCCAGAAAAAGGTAAATAATTGGGAACAATGCGAAAAGTGTGCATACCGTTAAAAAGGTGTATAAAACCAGCCGTAAACTTATTTTTTTCATCTTCATTTTATCACCTCTCTATACGTTTTTCAATTTTCGGGAAAGTCTTAAATATAAAACCGTGATGATACCTATAATTCCCGCGGTTACAACAGCCATTGAGGATGCGTAGCCGTATTGGGCTATACTTCCGGAAAGTGAATCGGTAGAAAAAAAGTATTTGTAAATATAAGTCATCACAACCTCGGTAGAACCTGCCGGTTGTCCGTTGGTAAGTACCAAAACCAAATCTGAAAGCTTTAAACCTTCCACAATCGCTAACATGAGTATGGTCTGTAAAACAGGTCCTAACATGGGAATTGTAATTTTAAAGAATTTCTGTACAGAATTTGCGCCATCAATCTGAGCGCACTCATAAAGCTCCTTCGGTATGCTTTGAAGACCCATCAAAAACAGAATCATATTGATTCCCAGATGACTCCAGACCGCCGATATCACAATGACAATCATAGAAGTCCATTTATGTCCGAACCAATTGATGCTGTCCAATCCCATACTTAGCAGGATTTGATTGATAATACCATTATAAGAGTTAAAAAGAATTGAGAAAATCAACCCAATGATTGCCGTACTTATTATGGTCGGCAAAAACAAAAATGTACGAAAAGCATTATTTATTTTTCGTTTTGCATTCAGCAATACAGCAAGCAGAAGGGCTAGCGGTAACTCAATACTGGTCTTTGAAAATGCGATGATTAAAGTATTCATTATGGAAGTCCAAAAAGGCTTATCTCTGGTAAAAACTCTTACAAAATTATCTAAGCCAATGAATTTAGCCTCGGTAAAGCCATCGTAATCAAACCAAGAATACTGAATAACATATATAATGGGATAAATAGTAAATACAAGAAAACCAATCAGCATAGGTGTAATCATAAGGTAAGCCATACCGGAATCCGAAATATGAAACCTTTTGCCGCTGAATTTTCGATTTCGTGCAGTTGCTATCGTTACTTTCATATACTAATCCTTTCAAAATCATGTGCCGGCCACCGGACCGGCACATGATTAACCTCTATTAATTTGTTTCTGTATATAATGTAAGGTCAAGACCATCTGCAACAGCCCTATCCAGCGCTTCATTATATCTTTTATCCAAATCAGCCATGGCTTCATCAGCAGATACGCCCCCTAAGAAAGCCTTTAAGAGAATTGTTTCCATGGTTTCTCCTTCTACTTTTACCATACCCTTTGGCGACAGAGGATAAAGTTTTGAATCAGACATGTCAGCAAACTGATCAAAGTTCTTTGTTGTCGGTTCCATTTTAGCTGTTTCAATAACAGAAACCTTAGCAGGGATTGCTTTTCCATTCTCATATAGAACTCGTGTCGCATCATCCGATACAAATAATTTCAATACCTCCAGCGCTTTTTCCGGTTTTTCCATCGCACTGGCACCCAAGGCAAGTGAATGTGTCTGCCAGGTGTAATTCTTATAGGTATCATTTAAATCAAATACCGGCCTGCAGATACCCCAATCCATTTTTGCAGGAAATTGATCCTGCCATACACCGGCATCCCAGCTGGCAGATAATTTAAAACCGATATTGCCTTCCGCAAATTGGGCACGTGCTGCGTCATTGTTCAAACCTTCTACACCGGGGAACCAGTCACCGTTATCATACATATCTGCTAAAAGCTGTACAAAAGGAGCCATTGATGCGAAATCAAATTTACCGGTCGCAGGGTTGAACTCACTGTGACCTACGGAAGATACAAAATGCCATAAGCCGTTCACACCAACATAACCAGTACTCTTGAGCCCTTCAATAAAACCAAATTCCTTACCATTTCCGTTCTTTGTGATGGTATCCGCCATCTCTTTTAATTCAGTCCAGGTTTTGGGAGGCTCGTTATATCCGTTTTTCGCTAATAAGTCTTTGTTATACGCAACACCTATTGTGCTGATTGTATGGGGAACGGTATAAACATCACCCAAAATAATATTGTAATTGTTTTGCAGTTCATCCCCATAAGTGTCTACAAACTCCTGGCCTCTCGGGTATTTGGTAATCGGGGTAATAAATCCGGTTTCCGCATATTGCGCCAGATTCGTTTGAGGCACCTTAAATAAATCCGGTCCTTCTTCAGCAGCAAGAGCGATTGCCAATACATCCGCATAATCGCCGCCGTAAATCTTATAGTTAATTTGTATTCCAAGTTCCTTTCCTTGGCCTTCATTGAAATCAGCAACCATCTTTTCATCTTCCTCTTTCGTGGAAGCATTGTTGGTCCAAACTTCTATGGTATCCATGGTTACTTCTTCACTTGCCTGTGCATCGCCGGATTTTTCATTCTTTGAACTGGAATTGTTCTCAGAATTTTTGGATGTATCTAAAGTTCCCTTCTCTTCCTTGCCACATCCGGTCAATAACGTAAATGTCATGGTGAAAACCATAAGAATTGTAACAATCTTCTTATACATCTTCATGTACTAATACCTTCCCTTCCTCTTTTTATTTGACGCTTTTGATTATATCTTTTTCAAAATTTTTTAAAATGGAAAATTCCTTTATCACTTGAACTATTCTACAGTGTTTCATTGCTCCGAAAATATGCACCACGGTCCAGTAATAACTTCTGTAGATTTTTAATGTTCGGGCCGCATAAATCCGTATTTACCATTTTTTCTTTCACCATAAGTGAAGCAGCAGCCCCTGCCCCCTCTCCCATTACAAGACATGCCGGCATGACCCGAATACTTCCTTGCACAGCCCGGTCACAGGATACATTCCTGCCCGCAATCAGGACATTTTTTAAACCCTTTGGAACCAGGCAGCGGAATGGAATTCCATAGGATTCTCCCGCTCCATACCGTGCACGGTGCTTTTCCCAATCAAAACCCTCGATTGTTTCCAAACTGCTCTCGTGCTCGGAATGATGAATATCAATATAGTAACTGTTTCTTCCTATTTCGTCGTAAAAGCCTTTTCTCTGTAAATAGTCTTCTTCCGTCAGAACATATTCTCCCACTATTCTTCGTGTCTCACGAATGCCCATCAAGGAACCTGTCGCAGCTAAAAAGGAATTTCCAAATGCCTTGGGTTGATATTTCGCAAGGGCTTCCTGGAATTCCTTCGCAATCTTACGCCCTTCAATCAGCGACTGTGAGGTGCTACCCGGCTCTGTATTATCAATCTTCCACAAATGACCGGCATTAAAGCATACGGCCCCGGGACCTACCATTTGATTGCAGCAATGAGAATCAACAATCCTTGGAAATTCCCCGGATTTCATCATCTCAAAAATCGGACTTTGCAGGTTAGAATTGTGTAATCTCGGACCATATTGGTAAGCATAATCATCTACATTCGTGAGAACAAAGCATAAGCTGGCCGGTTGCAGCTCCTTACTTTCCTCATCTCCCAGCATAAACTCAGCTCCTGCCCAGGCTGCCAAATCCCCATCGCCGGTGCAATCGATAAATACCTTCGCTTTATATGCTGTGAGTCCGCTTTTATTACTGACAATAATCTCTGATACCAATCCATTCTCACCGGTTTCGACGGAGCACAAAAAAGAATGGAACAAGATTTCTGCTCCGGATTCACAAACCAAAGTATCGTAAACTCGCTTTAAATGTTCGGCGTCAATTGGCACCCATTTTAGCTCATCTTTACTTACATGTGCCATATTTTCTTTACTTTTGATAAGAACCTCTTCTGCGATTCCGCGATAAATGATATTCTCCTGATCCCAAAAGGGTGCCCAGGAAGGGACCAATCCGGAGGTCCCCATTCCTCCCAGGCATCCGGTTGCTTCAATCAATAAGGTTTTCACACCCTCTCTTGCTGCGGAAATGGCGGCAGCACACCCGGACGGCCCTCCTCCGACTACAATAACGTCATAAGTGTCGTCCAAATCAATTGTCTTGCTTGTAATCGTATACTTCTTTTTCTTCATACTGTCTATCCTTTCTCTTTAATCTCCTCTGTTACCAGTAACAAACTCATTATAGTTGGCTCCCTGAAATACGAGTATGGAAATATCTATAATTTGTTGTAAATATCTTTAAAAAAGGCAGGCTGCCTGCATTTATACAACGAAAAAGAGAACTCATTTACAGTTCTCTCTTCCCCTTTGCCTATTGCAGGAATATCCGGTACTTTTGCGGATAAATTCCTGTAATTTTTTTAAACACCTTACTAAAATACGATGCGTCCTCATATCCAACCATTTCGGATACCTGCTGTATCTGCAGATCTGTCTCTTTTAACAGCTTTTTCGCAGCGTCTATTCTTTGCCTCGTCAGATAATCTGTAATAGTTTCACCGGTTTCCTTTTTATAAATCTGGCTGATGTAGTTCGGAGATAAAAAAACATTCTGCGCAATGCTATTCACATTGATGTTATTCATATATTCTTTTGAAATAAAATTCTTGATATCAACTACCAGCCTTTCATTTTTTGCTCTGAACTTCTTCGAAAAGTAGCCCGCCACCGAAGTAATAATCTCTTTGATATAGTTCTCCAAGTCAAAGATATCCTCAAAGGTTTGTATTTTTTGAAGAATTGTTAGCTTATCGTCGGTAATATCCTCCATCAATTTGCCAAATTCATTCATCATCCTTGATAAAGTAAATACAATTTCAAGGCCGATATTTCGCACATATTCGATTTTTCCTTGATTTTTATACAATTGAACAAAAATTTCCCTGGTCTTTGTCTCTGCCTGTTTTATATCACCTAATTTAACTATTTCAGTAAGTTCACTCTCGGCCCGATACAAATCAAAGGAAAGCATTCTATCGTTCTTATCATTAATATCAGAAAATTTAATTAATGATTTTTTACCGATATAGAACTTAAATTGCAATGCGCTTCTCGCTTCTTTATAGGCTGGGCTCATATCCTTTAAGCCATATTTTAGGGAACTGATACCGATGGATACGGAAATGCCAAGTAGTCTTGCAAGTTCAAACGCTATATGACTAAAGATTTCCTCCGTCCTTTCTTCCTTTCCTGCACAATCAACGAGAAGTGCGTATTCATTCTCTGATATATTGACACATACACCTTTTGCAGTCTTTCGAATCACTTCCTCAGCAACATTTTTAATCGAAAATACCATCAACTGTCTTTCAAATTCTTTTAAAATCTCATTATCTGCACAGTCATCAATCGCAAGGATTCCGACCAGGAATTTGCTGTCCGGAGGGAAGGGAAAATTAAAATAAGCCAGCTTATCCGCTATTTTTCTTTCCTCTTCCAGCGGTTCCAATAATAAATTACGTAAAAACTTTTCTTCCGCCGCTATTCTATTCTCCTTGATTTGCTCCTTGAGCTTGCTCATCATTTCCTTCCGGTTTTTCTCAATTTCAATCTGACGGGTCACCTCATTTACTGCCTGAATAAGCTCTTTTTTCTCCAGAGGCTTAAGAATATACCCTTCCGCATTCACTTTGATTGCTTTTTTTGCATACTCAAATTCCTGAATCCCGCTAAATATAATAACTTTCATATCCAGCTGCTCTTCTTTAATGATTTGTGCTGCCTCTAAACCATCCATAACCGGCATTTTAACATCAGTAAATAATATGTCCGCCTGCATTTTTCTGCTAAGCTTCAAGGCTTCTTCTCCGTTCGCAGCTTCCCCTACGATTTCAATCCCATATATGCTCCAATCAAGGATATTGCGTATCCCTTCCCGAACCATTGCTTCATCATCTGCCACGATCATTTTTAGCATGTTAATCCTCCCTGTTACGAATGGCTCTGAGTCTCAGTATAGCAGTAACTCCGCCTTCTTTATTTGAGCTAAATTCAAGCCCGAATCCCTCACCGAAAAAATTTTTAAGCCTTTTATCAACATTTCGGATGCCTATGGATAAACCACCTTCACTCCCGGCCTCGCCTTCCTCCTGCTCTCTAAGCATCCGGTTCATTTTACCGATATCTCCTCCACATCCGTTGTCCGATATTCGAAGCTCAATTTTATCCTCTTCTAAAAGTCGGCCGATCATGCAAATCAAGCCTGGATTCTCACTATTTCGAAAGCCATGAACGATTGCGTTTTCTACAATAGGCTGCAGAATTAATTTTACCGTCCGGCAATTTTTAATTTCAGGATCGAATTCGATATAATATTCCAGCATCTTCTTGAATCTCGTCTGCTGCAGGCGCAAATAACTTTCCACCTGCTTTTTTTCCTCTTCAAAGGTAATCACACTATTGCCATTTAAGCTATATCGAAAGATATGGGACAGGCTTTTAACCATTGTACTGATATCCTCTGCACCATATTTTAGAGCCAGCCAATTAATGGAATCCAAAGAATTATAAAGAAAATGCGGGTTAATCTGAGCCATTAATGCTTCCATCTCCGCTTCTTTTGTCTTCAGTTCCGCTTTGTTTTTTCTGATTTCACTTATGTAAAGCTTATCAATCAAATCTCGTATTCGTTCCATCATACTCTTATAATGTTCTATAAGAAATCCAAACTCATCCTCCCTCTTATAATCCAATTCGATTTGCAGATTGTCATGATCGACATTTTCCATTGACTCAACCAGTTTTTCGATGGGCTTTGAAAAGTCATTGGATAAAAGTATGGCTGCAATGCCCGCAATGACAATACATATAAGCACAACCATGATGATAATTTTGTTGAGATTGATTAATTCCTTATTTAATTCATTCAGGGGCGAAACCGTTACGATATTCCAATTGATTTTATGGATGTTTTTTGCAGAAATCAGCATCTTCTTACCGTCTATATCGATAATCTTGGAATGAAAATCATTGGTATTTTTCATATTTGACCGCATAAAATCGTGTATATAGGAGGAATCCTCCAGCGGATTACCGATTATCACAATACCATCCTCATTAATAATATAAGAAGCACATCCTTTTGAAAGATTCAGCCTTTCCAGCAGCTCGGTAAAATATGTTTCATCAATATCGATGGTTAGTAAAGCCGCAAATGGATTAAAAGGATTATCGGTACGATAAAGCCTTCTGACGACCTTTATGGTGTCAACGGTTCCGTTTAATATTTTCATTTGATCCTTACCGGCGATACTAAAGGAACTTTTTGATAAATTCTTATACCAATCAGTATTATTTATCTGGCCAATATCAAGAATCCTATCAGAAATTTTATATTGATTGTATTCCTCTCTGCCAACCATATAAATTCGCGGAAACATATAGTTACTATCGGTATATGATTGACCGAAGAGATAGTATCCGTTAATGATTGTTTCCAGCTCAGTAATTTCATTTACAATAGAAATCGCACTACAATCATTCTCTGAGGATAAGATATCAATTAACCGTGGATTATAGGTAATGAGAGTTGAAATATCATAAATACTTTCTACTCTTTTTTCTACTACCTCAGATATGGTTTCTACATTTTTTTGATTCGTTTCATCAATCTTTTTCTCTATCACACCTTTTGATTTATGGTATACTGTCAGTGTGACAATTGCAGTAGGAATCAAAATTGCTACAATAAAATAAATAATCAATCGCTTCCTTATACTGATCGATGAAATACTTTTCATTCCGTGCTTTCCTTTCTTTCATAGGATGATTTTGGGATATATGTAATTAATTATAACTTATTATCTAATTAGTGTCATGGAATATTCTTCAACAATCTGTAATATTCTACATATTTTTCTGTGTTCTTCCTGAATATTTTTAACTTCATATATAAAATAGCGTGAGAATTTATTATCCATAAAGAAGCTATGTCTTAAAATGAATAGTAAATTCTCACGCTATTTTTTACAGGATTATACTTTCTCTCGTTTTAGTATTGGGTTACCAAAACATCATCAAAGGATACATTTTGAGATGTGGTCCTAAAACCGATTTTTCCGGAGGTCAATTGTGTTATGGGATTTGTCCAATCCGTCATTAATCTTCCGTTGACATAACCCTTCACTTGATTTCCGTTTACCTCAACCTTCAGCATCATCCAGTCGTTGGCTTTGACCGTGACTGCGGCTTCCGAGACTTTCGTTAAGGTTCCGCCAATGCACTTATATAATTCCACCTTATTTGCCAGACCGTTTATTCTGTACATATAATAGTTATTGGCATCCTGCACCCTAAAGAGCAATCCGGCATTTGCATTCTTTATTGGAAGTTTCAGACCGGCTTCATAAGCATAATTTGACCAAGCGCTTCCCCTTGTAATAATTGCTTCTGTCAAAGCATTTTGAGTTAAAACATTACTGCCGTCCGACTTTAAACCCCAATTGCCCATAGCAGGCGTCCATGAGGAAAGATTACCGCCTTCAAAGTGATCGCTCAATAAAATATTCATAGAATTAACAATTTTTACATTACTTACATAATTACCCTGGGAAGCTTTCATATCGGATAAGCTCGTTGCAATCTTCCCCTTGATATTGATGTTAGAGAAAAAGATTCCGTCCACGCTTCCTACAGCGCTATATCCTCTTAGAATCGATGTCTGACTCCCGACTGTACGAACATTGATATTCTCAAATTTTACATTATTAACAGGACCTTCGCTGCTGCTTGAAACTCTGAACCAATAATTGCCGAACTGTGTATGATTACACTTTTCAATATCCATATTGTAAAAAGTTACATTCTGAACTGCTGCTGTTTGATAGGAATGATCAACGACTAAAGCTCTGGAGCATTCATATACATAAGAATTTTTAAAGATTACATTTTTCTGCAGCTGTCCGGTTCCCATACCTATTTTAAAGGCGACACATTTTGACCATGCCAAACAATCATCAAAGGTTACCGTATCCAGATTTTCGACCGTTCCCGGCCAATTTGCCGACATGCCATATTGCCACCAGGTTTTTGTTGAAAAGGTATCATCATTCGATATTCCGATTGCATGTTTAACCGTAACATTTTGGCATTCATTGATGTCCAGGGCATCTGCCTCAAGATGTCCCATTTTTTGGAATCCTTTATAGTTCTTAATCACCACATTGTCCGAACGAACCGGCATGAAGGCCCAGAAACCGCCATCTCTTAGTATGATACCATCAAAAGTAAAATTACTGGTCTGCATCGGCACCAAAAGGTTATTCAAAAAATTTGAATTCAATCTCATATCCATCCCTTTTCCGTCGATGGTTCCCCGTCCTCTTATTGTAATGTCATGGGATCCGGTCGTAGTCCTGATAAAAAATGTTCCGTCCTTACCAAGTGAACTCTTATTAAAATCCGTCACATAGTCTGCACCGTTGCCCGTCCCAACAATGACGGAGCCTCCGGCCAAATAAAAGGTCACATTGCTTTTGAGATATAAATTCGCACATTTAAAAACGCCGGCCGGAACGTAAACAATACCGCCTCCCCTGTTATGGGCATCGTCAATTGCCTTTTGTATCGCAGCGGTTGCCATAGTCGCACCGGTGCTGTCTGCGTTGTAGGGAGAATGGGTAACATTATAAATACCAGCGCCAGATGAAGCCGGAATATCTGTTTCTAAGGGATCAGCAGCAATAACCAGTCGTTTCAAATTATTGATTTCCACTATTACATACGTTGATGCTGAAAGGGTAAATGTCAGTTTATTTCCGCTAACCCTGGCGGCAATATTTTTAGCCAGCGGACTGATGGAATAGGATGTAATAGCTTCATTGGCCTGCACTTCAATATTTACTGTCCCAGAAAAGGAAAATTGAGCATAATCATATTCCGGTACATAAGAAATAACTGGAACAGAAGTGTTATCCGCCTTGAGAGAAAATACGCTGGATGCACTGTAGATTGAAGGCATCGGATAACTTTGAATTGTTGCGGCTGCATAGGTAGTAAAAGGTGTGAATACCATGTTTGATAAGACTAGTGCAAAAAATAGTACCAGACTTAAAGTTTTTCTTTTTAACATAAAACCTCCCATAAAGTATATTTTAAAATATATATGAAGGAATCTGCAGAACCACTCATATCTTGTATTTCAAAAGCAATCAGTCTTTCATGATTATTTCTTTATTTTACAGTTTATCCATTATACCCTCATGCACTATTCGGATTCTTTTATTGGACAATATTGACATTATGGAATATTCTCGCTATAATGAACTGAAAAATTCCTATAAACCTTTTTCCGGAGAGTACCCCATGAATATTAATGAACCATACCCTTTATTGGCGCAATTAATTAAACAGTTAACACAAGGCCGAAAATATAAAATATGTATCCATGATACCTCCGGTATGCTGCATAGCAATCCTTATCTTACCTTGATGCCGACCGGTTTCACTCATAATCATGATTTTTGTAACACTGCCAAGCTAACCTCCAAAGGTTATAAAACTTGTCTTTATTGTAAGTCACTGACCTTAAAGAAAGCTTTGCAATCACAAGACCCATTCCTGGGGCAATGCTATCTGGGACAGACAGAAGTGATTAAGCCGGTTTATATCAATAACAAGCTGGTTTGTGTCATCTATTTAGGTAATCTCCTTGACTTATCAGAAAAGAATGAGGTTATCAGTAAAATAAAAAGAAATGCACCCTTAATCGGAATAAAACCTGATAAATTTCAAAGTTTTTTGGATAATATGCATGGTTTTGATAAGAAGGATATTGATACCTATTTGGAGATTATTGAGTTAATCACTCAATTTATTACATTTGCTCATATCCAATTTCAGAAAACTTTACTTTTACAACATGATACCTCACCAATCTTTCGAGGAAATATCCATTCAGCTGTCCGTATAGTGGCAGACTACATATCCGTTCATTACAATCTTAATATTCAATTGGAGCAGCTTGCCAAAATATGTTTTCTAAACCCTGAGTATTTATCCAAATTATTTAAAAAGGAAACCGGAACCAGCCTGGTTGATTATATCAATTCGATCCGAATCCAGCGTGCTAAAGATTTGCTGGCATATACGGATGAAAAGATTATCGATATTTCCCTCTTAGTCGGCTTTAACAGCAACAGTTATTTCTGCCGTATCTTTAAGCAAAATACCGGTTTTTCACCATCAAACTTTCGAGACCACAGTAAGAAAGCAGATTGATGATTTTGAATGTTAAACATTGTTAATCAAATGATAATATATGCAGATAATGTGCCTGGCTTGAGTGTTGATGTAAAATTAGCAATGATTGCAGAGTGTTGCAGGCAGAAGAAATGGAATATAAGATAGGTCTGTGGTTAGTTGCAACTAATCATAGACCTATAATTATGTGCAATCATTTAAAAGATAAAAATGCCTGGAAAGGATGAACATACGGCAATGTAAATCAATTAAAGAACTATGGAGCAGAGATGAATCTGATGTTTCCGTTTCTTTTTCAATGCCTCTTGTGGTATAATAAAGGTATTAAAAAAGGAACAGAAAACAGTGCAACGAGTGCAAAAGAGTCCAAACTCCTTCAGCAGAAGGACATCATTGCCGGGCTGAATGAGATTATCTGTAACGAGAATAAACTGATAACATCCCTGCGTGCATTTGTAGATACCTGCAACACTACAATTGCAAACCAGAATGAGCAGGTAGCGTATCTGACGAAAAAGCTGTTCGGTATATCCAGTGAGAAAAGCAGGGACTGTGCCGCCGGGAAAAGGACTGGAAACAGTTTGGTGCTGGTTTTTCTGCCATGCTGAAATTTGAAAGGGGAATAACGAGTTAATTTAAGAAAGGGGAGTTTTTTATGAAAAAAGTAAAAAGGTTTTTTGTACTGTTCTTGACGGCTTCTTTGTTGTTGCTTAAGGGAGTATGGATGTCTCCGGTTTCAGCCGCAGATGTTCCGGCTAATCCCCTCCAAAAGGAAGGGTGGATATTAGACCGCCATGATGAATTCAACGGTACTTCGCTTGATACCAGCTTGTGGATTCCCAGTTACTTGTCTTACAGGACCACGGAGGAAAGGGCTGCCGCCAGATATACATTCAGGGATGGCTGTCTGGTATTAAGGATTGATAGGGAGCAGCCAACATATTATCCCGGCAATGCCATGAAGGTATCAAGTATTCAGACCGGCCAAAGAGATTACCTGCATAAGGACGATTTTAACCACAGTACGCCTACAAAAATGAATTATACACCAAAGTACGGTTATTTCGAAATTCGTGCAAAGACTGTTAATCAAACAGGCTACCACTGTGCGTTCTGGACCACGGGGGTACGTGATACGCCGACACAGGAAGGTGAAATTGACATTATGGAGCAGTTTGGGAATGCACGCAGGAACAATTTTAATTTAATTAAGTGGGACGACCCGAACCTTACCGACAATGGCTATGCTGTGACATTTTCCTTTGATCCTTCGGCAGAGTTTCATATTTATGCCCTGGAATGGGATGGGACCAGTATAAAGTTTTATGTAGACAATGTTTTAATGAGGACGGTAAATCAGTCGCCAAACTATGCGGCTGTATTTTACCTTAGCATATATGAAAACTCCGGGTGGACTGGGACGGCGGATACAAGTTCATCCTTATATCCAAGGGAGTTTATTATCGACTATTTCCGTGCTTATAAAAAAGCGGACTCTTCTTCAACGATAAAGTACGAAGCCGAAAATCTATCCAGGACACTGTCTTCCGGGATTACCTCCGATGTATGGAATGACGGAGCAAGCGGTGGAGGATGGGTAAAGGTAAATTCAAACTCGGTAGGTGACTATGTTGACTTTACCGTTAATGTTCCTGCAGCCGGTAATTATAAAGTGGTAACTGGTTACAGAAGCGCCCCTACAAGAGGAATTGCACAGCTTTCAATAGGGGGCACGAATCACGGTTCACCGATTGATATGTATCAATCATCGGCAACATTCAAGGAGGCAACTACCGGTAATCTTTATTTTGGTATAGTCGGCAATAAGACATTCAGATACAGGATTACCGGCAAAAACTCAAACAGTTCAGGGTATGATATGGGAATTGACTACATAAAGCTTGTTCCAAGCGATGCAAGCTAGAGCGTGTTTGAAAAATCATTGTGCCATTCTGAACGCTCCACTTTGCGGTATACTGCGCCGCAATTTTGGGAGAATAGCACTACTACGCCCCCAAAATCGCTCCTTGTCTCCCGCAAATTGGAGCATCCAGCCCGGCGCAAGCATTTTTCAAACACTCTCTAGGACTCCTATGTAAAAATAAGGAACCGCGCCACAAACCTGTTCATAGACGGGTATGGATTTACTAATAACGGAACGGTATGCAATCAGTTTGCCAATAGCTCCAGCCAGATTTGGGATTGCAGTATCGTTTATGAATCTCCCCAGACAGGATGGAAAATAGGAAGTTTTGGATACTAGGGATTAACGACATTGTATAAATTCATATTGGACAGGGCAACTCACGCCCTGTTTATTTTAATTATTTTACTTTACTTTTACTTGACAGTTATATAAATAGTATATTATCCTGTAATAGACAGACAGTCGGTCTATAATAAGGAGATGTAAAGATGAGGATAGTTAAAGAAGCTAAAGAACGCAGAAACGAGATACTTGATGCGGCCGACGAGCTTTTTGCTCAGAAGGGCTTTGACGGCACAAGCACAAATGATATTCTGGAGAAGGTGGGGATTGCACGGGGAACGCTGTACTATCATTTCAAATCCAAGGAGGATATTATGGATGCCCTTATTGAGCGGTACAATGACCGTATTTTGAGTGCGGCAGGGAAAATGGCAGCCGATAAAAGCATCCCGATCAAGGAACGCATTGTCCAGGTTGTCATGGCGCTGAACATCAGCAGCGGGGGAGGCAGGGAAATTATCGAACACATCCATAAGCCTCAGAATGCACTCATGCATCATAAAATAAAAAGGGCCATACTCGCCGGTGTTACCCCAATTTTGGCGGATATCATCCGGGAGGGGATAGGGCAGGGGCTGTTCAATACGCCTTATCCCTATGAATGCATGGAAATGGTTATAGCTTATACCAATACCGTTTTTGATGACGATATGGTTGAGATGACAGATGAAGAACGTGCTTCGCGGATACGGGCCTTTGTTTTTAATTTAGAGAGACTGCTGGGTGCGGAAGAGGGGAGCCTTTCATTTGTGCTGCACATGTTTGGCAGCGGAAGCAGAGGTGGCCTATGTATTACAGAATAATCCGCAATGATATGCTGAAGAGCAGGACCATTACACTGACGACAGTGATATTTGTCGCTGCTGCTGCCCTGCTTGTTTCGCTGGCGGCAATACTGATCGTCAATTTGTCCGGTGCCGTCAATACCTTAATGACCCAGGCGAAAACTCCGCATTTTATGCAGATGCATTCAGGTGAAATGGATGCTGTGCGGCTTGCGGCTTTCGCGGAGCAGAACAGTCATGTGGAGGATTTTCAGGTACTTGAGTTTCTCAATGTTGACGGAGCCCATATTATTATTGGAGGAAACTCCCTTGCGAACAGCGTTCAGGACAACGGCTTCAGTACCCAGAGCAAAAAATTTGACTATCTCCTCGACCTTGAGGGAAATGTTATCAATGTATCCGATGGAGAGATTTATGTTCCCATCAGCTATATGAAGGACGGCATAGCAAGGGTCGGTGACAGGGCTGTAATCTATGGAAAGGAATTTACTGTTGCGGGACTGTTGCGGGATTCTCAGATGAATTCGCTGCTGGCCTCATCAAAACGGTTTCTTGTAAGCGAAAATGATTACGCAATGATAAAGGATTTCGGAAACATAGAATACCTGATTGAGTTTAGATTAAAGGACTTATCCGCCCTTGGCGCATTCGAAGCCGCCTATGTTTCCTCAGGATTGGAAACAAACGGGCCGGCGGTTACCTATCCCCTTTTCAAAACCATGAACGGAATTTCCGACGGGCTGATGATTGGGGTGGTTCTGCTTGTAAGCGTGCTTGTCGTTGCCATAGCATTTCTTTGCATACGTTTTACGCTGCTTGCGAAAATTGAGGATGACTACCGGGAAATAGGTACCATGAAAGCAATTGGGCTGCGTCTTTCTGACATCAGAAAAATATACCTTGCAAAATATGCAGTGATTGCTGCAGCGGGATGTATTTTCGGATTTGTGCTTTCTTTTGTGTTCAGAGGCATACTTCTTGAAAATATACGGCTTTATATGGGGGAAAGCGGCCATGCGGCTTTGGCATTGATTTTCGGAATGGGCGGTGTACTGGTGGTATTCCTCGCAATTATTGCCTATGTAAAAGGTGTGCTGAAACGTTTCCGGAAAATATCGGCTGCAGAGGCGGTCCGCTTTGGAGCATCCCAGGAAAAATCTTCAGGTGCTTCGCATTTTTGCCTGAGCCGAAACAGGCTGCTCGATACGAATATTTTTCTCGGCGTCAAGGATGTTCTCTCAAGGAAAAGACTGTATGCCACCATGCTTGCTGTGCTTGTAATCTCTGTGTTTATTATCATTGTTCCCCAGAACCTGTACAATACCATTTCTTCAGAAGGCTTCATCACCTATATGGGGATAGGAAAATATCATATGCGCATTGACATCCAGCAGACCGATAAAATTCCTCAAAAATCGGCGGAAATTACAAAGGATATGGAGAGCGACAAGGCTATATCCAAATATGTTGTGCTTACAACCAAGACATTCAAGGTAAAACAGCCGGATGGCACGGAGGAACGCCTAAAGGTTGAGTTGGGTGACCATTCCGTATTTCCCGTAAAGTATTCCGAGGGCAGAGCCCCTGCCGCAGAAGATGAAATTGCCCTTTCGGTGATGAACGCCGGGGAGTTGGGCAAAAAAGTCGGAGATATGATGGCAATAATGGTTGGGGAAAAGGAGGAACATCTCACTGTATCAGGAATTTATTCCGACATCACTAACGGAGGCAAGACTGCAAAAGCAGTTTTTGATGATCATTCAGCGGACATCATGTGGAGCGTAATCTGCGCGGAGCTTGCGGAACAATCACTTGCCGGCAACAAGACTTTGGAATATGCCGGAAAATATGAATTTGCAAAGGTTTCGGATATTAATGAATATATTTTGCAGACCTTCGGTTCAACAATCAGCTCTGTCGGAAAAGCTTCCCATACCGGAATTGCGGCTGCTCTGATGATAACGCTCCTGGTTACGCTGTTGTTTATGAAAATGCTTGTGGCTAAAGACCGGTATGCCATTGCCCTGTTGAAAGCATTCGGCTTCACAGACCGGGATATTACAGTACAGTATGTTGCGCGTACAGTATTCGTTCTGATTGTCGGAATTGTTTTAGGGACACTTCTGGCAAATACACTGGGAGAAATCCTTGCAGGTGCAGTGATTTCCTGGTTCGGAGCATCGTCCTTTCAGTTTGCAGTTAACCCGCTTACCGCATATCTGCTTTGCCCGTTGATGATGGCCTGCTCGGTGCTGATTGCAACAATAGCCGGCACGTCGGGGGTGGAATATATAAAAATATCTCAAAATATAAAGGAGTAGCTTATGAAAAAGATTGTGGCAGGAGAAAATATTGTAAAATCTTTTGGCATGGGGAATGAAAGGTACAAAGCCCTCGACGGCGCGTCCGTCCAGATTAACGAGGGTGAGTTCCTTGCGGTGATGGGACCCTCCGGATCAGGAAAATCCACGCTTTTATTTACCCTCAGCGGTATGGAGGCTATTGATGGCGGAAGGGTTGTTTTTGACGACAGGGATTTATTATCACTTACTGAAAATGAACTTGCCGACATGCGAAGAACAAAAATGGGATTTGTTTTTCAGCAGCCTGCTCTATTGAAAAACCTGAATATCCTGGATAACATCATCCTTCCGTCCATGGGCAGCAACAGAAAAAACCTTATGAAAATAACGGAAAAGGCAAGAAGGCTGATGAAAAGAACAGGTATCCCGGAACTGGAAAACCGTGATATTACACAGGTTTCGGGAGGGCAGCTCCAGCGTGCGGGAATATGCCGTGCATTAATGGGCAGCCCGAAAATTATTTTTGGTGACGAGCCCACCGGCGCCCTTAACTCAAAATCCGCCCAGGAGATTATGAGCCTATTTTCCGAAATCAATATGGAGGGTATTGCGGTTATGCTTGTGACTCACGATGCAAAGGTGGCGGCCAGAGCAGAGCGTATCCTGTTTATGGGTGATGGGAAAATCATGAGCCAAATGCTGTTTCCGAAATTCAACGGTACCAATACTGAGGACAGAATAAAAAAAGTTACGGCGAAAATGCAGGAGATTGGAATCTAGTGTACCGACAAGCTGTTTCACTGTCACTGAACATAAAAAGTCATTCATTTAGAATGGGAATGATGCCTATTCATATATTCCTCTTGGCACTATCGTTCTTGCCTACAAAAATAATTTAACCAAAATATAGAGATTCGATAGGGTTTTACAAAGCACGGAATCTTTTTGGCTAAAATTACTGCCCGAGTCGCAAATTTTGTAAAATATTCTTTAATAACCCCAAACCATATATTCTAACTTTTTCAAGAGTGTTTATGTAATCAGGATAATTAGAATCGTAAGATTTATAAAAATGAAAATAAAAATACAAAAATTGAATAATGAAATTTTACATACATAATACTTGGATTTAATAAATAGTTAACATTCAAATATTATAGTTAGCTTACCTTGAAACAAGAGAAAAGCAGAAATGTAAATTGACCTGTAAAGTTAGTGTCTGCTGAATTACGAAATATACAATTACCGGTACAAACATCAGATACGCAAAGGCTGATACAAAAATGGAGGAAAAAAGTTGAAAGAAAAAAAAGTTAAAAAACATTTTATATTGATGATGATTCTATTATCTTTTGTATTTACGGCATGCAGCCAGAATGAAAATATTTTGCCGTCCGGAGCGGAACAAATGGTAACAGGTGAGAAAAAACCAATATGGATTGAAAACGCAAAGTTAAACGAAACAGAGACACCGGAGGAACTTTATGAAAAAGCAAAACAAGAAGGAAAAGTAGTAGTTTATTCACAATCAAGCCGTATTATGGATGTTAAAAGCAGTTTTGAGAAACAATACCCCGGCATTAAAGTAGAAGCATATGATATTTCCACAAATGAAATGATAGAAAAGCTGATACGCGAGCAGGAGGCGGGGTTGTACAATGTGGATGTTGTATTTATTAAGGATTCAGGAGGAATGGTTTCTAATGAATTAGTAAAAGATAAAAGATTACATAGATATGTCCCGCGGGATATAGAAGATAAACTTGGAGAACAATTTAAAGATAGTCCCGGTTATCCTTATTATTTTTCTTCCAGGGTCGTTTTTTACAATACAGAAATATATGATGAGGCTCCGGTAAGTAATTGGTGGGATTTAACAGACCCCAAATGGAAGAGTAAAGTAGTAATTGATGATCCACTTTTATCAGCAGATATGCTGGAATTATTAGTCGCATTTGTTCAGAATTCAGAAGATATGGCAGCCGCTTATAAAGAAAAATACGGTGAAGAATTACAATTAAATGACACCGAGAATGCAGGCTATGAATTTATAAAAAGATTTTTGGGAAATAATCCAATTCTTGTTAAATCTACCGATGATGTAGTTGAAGCCGTTGGAGCACCTGGGCAATCAGAACCGCCATTGGGAATTTCCACTTCCAGTAAAGCCAGATATATTGAAGATGAAGGGTTAAAAATGTCATATATTTACGATATGAGTCCTAAAATGTCAATACCTACTACAGCCTATTTATATGTTGCCGATCAGGCTGCAAATATTAATGCCGCGAAGCTTATGATTCGCTGGATGGCAGGTGAAGCCGACGGGAAAGGAGAAGGGTTTAGTCCTTTTAACGTATTAGGTTCCTGGTCGACACGGGCAGATATCATTTTAGAAGAGCAGCCATTAATCAAAGATTTGAATTTATGGTCATACGATGCAGATTTTTACTATAAAAATATACAAAAAGTGAAAGACTTCATTTTGATGAATCAGTGAGCAGATGATTGAATGAAAAGGAGGGAGGCATATTGAAGAATAGAAAAAATGCATTACAGATTTACTTGATAAAACTATCTAATATATGCAGAAGTGTCCTGACTAATCCGGTACATCTGTTAAGTATATTAGCTTTAATCTTCTTAGTTTATACCATTGTTATACCACTCTGGGAAATTATTTCCCAGAGTTTTCAGTGGCAGTTAAGTGCACAGGCCATAACTGTGGAGAATAAAACAGAGGGCCTCACTTTATTTAATTGGCAAAGGGTTTTT
The DNA here is from genome assembly GCA_002294045.1 of Lachnoclostridium sp. UBA903. Classification (GTDB taxonomy): domain Bacteria; phylum Bacillota; class Clostridia; order Lachnospirales; family Lachnospiraceae; genus Anaerocolumna. The sequence goes on from DBEP01000004.1 coordinate 70,304, forward strand.
GCCAGCTCGATCAGTAAACCGCTGTTTTATGTACCGGTATATAATTCTCTGAAAATCAGCGCAGGAGTTTCTATTTTGTCGTTGGTTTTAGGCGGTGGATTGGCATGGCTGGTTACCAGAACGGATTTCAGTCATAAAAGCGTAATCACTTTTCTTGCCATACTTCCCTATATGCTGCCGTCCTGGGTCACGTCTTTTGCATGGCTCGCCGTGTTTAAGAATAATAAAATCGGCGGGTCACAGGGAATCCTGCAGAGCTTATTGGGAATAAATCCGCCGGATTGGCTTGCATATGGCTATTTGCCCATCGTTCTTACGCTTACGCTGAATTATTTCACTTTTTTCTTTCTGCTGATATCAGTAGCACTATCCTCTATTAGTAGTGATCTTGAAGAAACGGCAGAAATTATGGGGGCAGGCAAATTAAAGGTATTGATAAAAGTCACATTTCCGCTTGTGATTCCAGCTGTTTTTTCGGCTTTTATTCTGACATTTTCAAAATCCATGGGATCATTTGGTGTACCGGCTTTTTTGGGATTGCCGGTTAAGTATTATACGATTTCAACTATGATTCACAGCAGTATTCAGAATAGAATGACAGCGGAAGCCTATATTTTAAGTATTATTTTACTACTAATTTGCGGGTTTATGATTTTTATGAATCAGAAAGTAATTGGCCAAAGAAAGAGTTATGTAACGATTGGAGGAAAAGCTTCCGGAAAAAATCATTTCCCCCTGGGGAAATGGAAAAGACCGGTCACGTGGCTAATATTAGGGGTTATGGGTATCGCAGTTTTTACTCCTATTGTCATATTAATATTACGGTCATTTATGTTTATGGACGGAAATTTCAATCCCAACAATTTTACATTGCATTTTTGGATTGGTGATTCTAATTCCTCTATTGCATCGGGAGAAGTGGGAGTTCTTAAAAATCAGGCTATTATATCTGCATTAAAAAATTCATTAATGATTGCTTTGACGGGAGCAATGATTTCATCCTGTATCGGTTTACTAATGGGCTATGTCATTATGAAAGAAAGAAAAACTTTCTTATCAAAAATAATAGAGCAATTATCTTTTGCCCCTTATATGATTCCAGGAATTGCTTTTTCTGCTATTTATCTGTCTATGTTTGCAAAAAAGACTTTTGGATTTATACCTGTTTTATATGGTAGTATTTCGCTTATTATATTGATTAGTGTTGTGAATGAACTTCCCTTTGCCGTAAGGAGCGGCACCAGTGCCATGCTGCAAATAGGAAAAGAATTGGAGGAAGCAGCTGCCATGCAGGGAGCTTCCTGGAGGAAAAGATTTTTTTATATCATACTTCCGATTTGCAAAAAGAGTTTATTCGGAAGTTTTCTGCTTCTTTTTATTAGCCTTATGAAAGAACTGGATTTAATTATTTTATTGGTAACACCTAAGACCCGTACGCTGACAACTCTGCTGTTTGACTATGCAGAACATGGATATCAACAATTTTCCAATGTTATAATGGTAATTATCGTCATTATAATATTAATTACATACAGCCTGGCAAAGAGGATCGGAAAAGTTGATTTAGCTAAAGGAATCGGGGGGTAAGTTGAAAGAAAATTTAAACTCGGGAAGGACTGCCATATATAGTTTCTTTCAACTGTTTAATTTATGGCGGTATCACGTCTGCAGGCAGATGTGATATGTAACAGGTGATAATATGAGCCTTATAGAATTAAAAAAAATTAATAAATATTTTGGAAAAAATCATATTCTGAATGATATTGATATGGAAATCGAAGAAGGGGATTTTATGACTCTTTTAGGACCGTCAGGATGTGGGAAGACTACATTTCTCAGGGTGATAGCAGGCTTGGAAAACCCGGAGGAGGGAGAGGTTTTTATTAACGGTAAACTTGCTGCAGACGGAAAATCCAGTTTATTTTTACCACCCGCTCAAAGGGGGATTAATTTAATTTTTCAAAATTATGCTTTGTGGCCGCATATGACTGTATTTGAAAATGTAGCTTTTGGTCTGAACATAAAGAAACTTCCGAAAGTGGATATCAAAAAGAAAGTGGAGACTGCTCTTAAAAAGCTTCATATAGCCGGTTATGAGAACCGATATCCATCTGAGTTATCGGGTGGACAACAGCAAAGAGTTGCAATAGCAAGGGCTATTGTGACTGAACCCAAAATTCTACTATTGGACGAACCCTTATCAAACCTGGATGCAAAACTCCGGATAGAAATGAGAACAGAATTAAAAAGACTTCATCATGAATTGAAGACTACTATGATTTATGTTACACATGATCAGGTGGAAGCCTTGACTCTTTCCACAAAGATCGCGGTTTTTTTTGAAGGGAAACTGATGCAGGTCGACACGCCGGGAAAACTGTATAAACACCCGGAACATATTAAAGTTGCTGATTTTATAGGAAATCCCAAAATAAATTTTGTTAGTGGAAAGCATATTATGGAAGAAGGAAAACAGTTTGTGATTTCAGATTTGGGAAAATTTCCTGTTTCTTTGGCTATACCTCCAAAAAGCGAGGCGGTAAGGCTGGCAATAAAACCGGAAGAAATAATAATATCCGCTGTGCCGGTACCGGAAGGCACTGCATTTGATATCTACTCTGTTCTTCCAGCCGGCTCAGAAACTTTTATTTATTTATACAAGGGAGAACTTTTTCTGATGGTGAAGGAAATGGGGGAAGCCGGATATCAGGAGGATGAAACGGTGTATATTTCTTTTTCACCGGAAAAAATAAATATATACGATGAATTAACCGGTTATTTAATATCAAATCATTAAAATAATGCAAATAAAATCACTTAGGCAGTAAAGAAGCATATTGCTTTCGCAGGCGGTTTAAATATTCCAGTTTTTCTATTGTGGTTTCCTGATTTTCCATACCGACACCTACAATTAGACTTTCAACCAAAGCAGTAGGTGCAACCATGGAATGAAACTCCCACATCGGTCCACGATAGGAATATAGTGTGATATCGGCTTGTCCAATTATATCAGATACAAGAACGTCTGTAATAAAAAGTGTTTTAAAGCCTATTTTAGATGCCAGGTCAAGAATTACCTGTGCTTCCAAAGATACGGTGGAAAAAGCGAAAACAATCATTAAATCGACCTCAGTTAAATGCATTAGAGATTCAAATAATTCATTTCCGCCTTTCTCAATATGATTCACCCAAAGACCGTAACGCCGTAAACGGAAACGAAGCAGATCTGCAAGGCCTGAGGATATACCGGGAGCAAACACATGAATTTGCCGGGCGTTTTTTATGGCTGCTACGGCATTATAAAAACTTTCTCTGGACAGTTTTGTAGATGTATCCGCCAGATATTGTTCCGCTAATTCCAGCATATTGAATGGTAAGTCGTTTTTCTCTATTTTATTGATTAAACTTTGCATTTTATAGGCCGGATTTACATGATGTTTTTCAACCAGACTTTGCTTAAATTCTTTAAAGTTTTTATAACCGACAGCACCCCAAAAACGTGAGACAGATGCAGTACTTATTTTCACTTCCTTAGCAATTTCTGATTCTGTCATATAAATGATTCGCGTTATATTATTTTCAACGAAATTTGCAATTAATTTTTGATTTTTTGTAAAGTTGTTTAAATTCCTGTTGAATAATTGTTTCATGCATTTAACCTCTGCTTCAGTTAGTGTATATCTTTATTATATGTTAACTGAAATGAAAAGAAAATAGTTTTTTTGAAGAACTATATATAAATGGCTTTACAATGATATCTTAAAGGAGTAGACTTAATGAACATAGATTTTCATATTCATTCAAAATTGTCTAAAACTATAGATTTTAGCAGTGATTACTTTATTCAAATGATTAAAGAGGGTATTAAAGAGGGATTGACCGCTTTTGCCCTAACGGAACATTTTAATACACTCAATTTTTTAAATATTTATGATGTTTTGGATTACAAATACCAATACATACAAGATAGTTATAATATAGAGGGATTCCATATATTTCCAGGCATGGAGGTCGATATTAAGGAAGGCGGACATATTCTGATAATAGGGGGGAGAGACAGCATCAGAAATATTCGAATGGAATTAGCAGATAACGATACTAGAGAGAATTTTATACCTTTTTATAATTTACTTAAGATTTGCAGGTCCTATGAAGTTTTGAAGATCGGTGCCCATCCCTTAAGGGATTCTTACCGGTTGACGGGTTTACCTAAAAACCTTTTAAGTGAACTGGACTGCTTTGATTTAAATGCGAAAGATTTAGATGAAAGCGGAGCCCCTATGTATGACCGGATTATGGAGTTATCCCATCAAATAGGTATCCCATTTGTCGGCGGCAGTGATGCACATTGTTATCCCCAGGTAGGAAGTATTATAAATCACTTTGAGGAGAATTGTTACACAATCTCTACTATTAAGAGTGAGATTGCCGCCAATAAATATAGTATCTCGGTTTCTCCGCGGCTTCATCTTAAGATGGAGGGAGCCAGAGCGTACAAAGAAAAAAATAAAGTAGATGCGGGGACAGAAATTTGCTGATGACAGGGTTATTTAATTACAACAGCTATCTCATATGCAATGAATTCGAGAGATTACTTGAATTTTATAAAAAACAAGTGCTGTACAGCACTATAAAATAATGTATGAGTGAGAGGAGGAAAAAAACATGCCTACATTTGATAGTAATGGTGCAACATTGTTCTATGAAGTAATTGGAGAAGGACTGCCGATAATTTTTACCCATGGTGCATCATGGAATCATTTACAATGGAACGAACAGGTAGATTACTTAAAAAATCAATATAAGGTAATCACATGGGATGTAAGAGGACATGGACACTCATCATTGCCAGAAGGAACAGTTGATTCAGAAAATTTTAGCGCCGATCTGATTGCCCTTATGAATCATCTACATATAGAAAATGCTGTGCTTTGCGGTTTGTCTATGGGAGGACATATTTCATTACAGACAGCAATCAGATACCCTGAGAGTGTGAAAGGGTTAATTCTTATTGGTACACCTTGCAGCAATACATTTAATCTATATGAGAAAATATTTGTACCAATCAATCGTATTTCCAGTAAGTTGATACCTATGAAGACAAGTGGCAAAATTCAAGCTAAAATGTTATCCAAATTTAACCCTGAAAACTATAATTATATAATGGAAGCTTTTTCTATGATTAATCATGACGAATGGAAGAGAGTATGGTCTGCTGTGACACAAATGGAAAGTAAAAATGAGCTTCACAAAGTTAAATGCCCAACCTTATTGCTAATAGGTGATCATGATAATATGACTAATCGTCAGCAACCTTATATGCATAAGCATATACCTGATTCAGAAATGAAAATTATTGCCAATGCTCATCACGGAACGAACCTTGATAATCCTGAAGCTGTAAATCAAGCAATATTTGAATTTATCAATAAGATCAATTGATGATAGATAAGGAAGATAGTTATTGCTATCAGCAATTGCCACGGACTTTGTTGTCTTTTAGGTCAGAAATGTCTTATATTTACAGACATTCTGGCCTTTTTTGGAACAATGGAAGCATCAAACCAGAGACGGTGAAACAGTTGGACTTGATGCAGGAACCGGAAACAGATATCCGCATGAACTCAGCGGCGGACAGAGACAGCGTGTCAATATTGCGGCCGCACTGCTGCTTGACCCTGCCGTTCTCGTGGCGGACGAGGCGGTTTCGGCACTGGATGTTTCGATTCAATCTCAGATTTTGAACCTCCTGACAAAATTACAGATTTCAAGACAGCTGACCTATCTGTTTATTTCCCATGACCTGAATGTTGTGCAGTATATCAGTGACAGAATTGGCGTTATGTATATGGGAAAACCGGTGGAATACGGCACAACAGAGGAAGTATATACCCATCCCCGTCACCCTTATACGCAGGCACTTCTGTCTGCTATTCCATCTGTGGACGATACTCCAGAAAAAAGAATTGTTCTTAACGGAGAGGTTCCAAGCCTACTTTTTCCGCCTGCAGGTTGTGCTTTTCATACCCGCTGCTTTGTTGCCTCGGAGCGCTGTAAAAAGGAATGTCCGGCGATGAAAGAAACCCGAAACGGTCATTTTGTATGCTGTCACTTTGCATAAGGAGTTTTATCCTTTTCCCAGGTGTAATAAGTTCGGTAATTTTGCATTTTGTTTATGGTAATCCAGACTGGGACGCTCGTCAAACGATTAATAATATAATTAAAGGTCGGTTATATATAGCAAACGGGGATACATTTAGTCTTACAATACATACGGGAGACCGACAGCAGGATATTTCACTGTCGGCCTCCGGTAAAAGATAATTTTTAGTTATAATAAATCCAAAACTATTTTATTAATGAGAAATCAAAAGTATTAGCGAAAGATTCCAAATCGGAGGCTGTGATTTTGCCATCATCATCAAGAAATCCGCGCTCTGTTCCTGCCAATACATTAATTGTTATAAAGGAATCGCCTAAATCAGCGATTATAAGGGATTTCTTAGGGCTGATGGCCAGGTTAACAGTTATACCGCCGGTTGTTGTATATGTCCATTCCTCATAATCCTCAATACTGCCAATATTTAAGATTGTATCGGTAAAGGCTCCTTTCCTGCAATTCGTGAACTGATAATCAATTTTCAGGCCGTTATCCAAATCAGCATATCCATCGTAATGAAAGGTGCCGTCCTCGTACATGTAGCTGCCGTAAACAGTATTTGCCGTACCTAAGAAATTACCTGAACCGGCCTTTTCAATCAGTTCCTCAGTACTGGTAATATCTATTAATGAACTATGAAGAGAGAGATTATATTTTTTAACAATTTCCTCAAGTTTATCTGCCATTTCCTGAGTATATGCAAAATACAAATCATATTTGGAATCCAGACCTGTCGGACCGTTGCCTACCTGTGCCAGAAGGGCTCCGTCCTGGTCATAGCTGTTGCAGAAGTCGGTCCATTCAGCAACAGCTTTACTTTCATTACTATCAGTAAAACCCTGGAGAGAAATGTATTCATATGATGAAGCCAATGGTCCCTCTGTTCCTCTGTTTTCTGAAACAGTATTATCATCAATAGATTCTGAAGTATTATTTTGAACAATATTATTTACGTCAGAACTGTTATTCCGGCCGACATTACTGTCGGCGGATGTGGTGTTTCTATTCCCGATAAGCATATCCTTCAGGCCAAACATATTCGACGCATATACGGATGAAGAAGTAACCAAAATAATGCAGACAGAAGCTGCAGCAGCTATTGTTTTATTGATGCGTTTTTGCTTGATTTTCATTTTTTTATAATCCTCCATATTAAAGTCTTTTGTGGTATGTAATTGAGAAAAAGTGGCTTTATAGAAATTTTTGTTATTCATTCTTCCAAACCTCCTTTAATTGGTCTCTCGCACGAGAAAGCCTGGTTGTAACAGCGGATACTTTTATTTTCAGCATTCCGGCAATTTCTTTAACTGAAAAATCTTCATAATAATATAAATATAAGACTGTACGATATTTTTCTGGTAATCCCATAACTGCCTGATACAGGTCTTCTTGTTCTTTTTGCTCAAAAACAGTTGTTACTGTGTTATCATCAAGTGCGATATTTTTGGTTTTCCAGGAACTTTTTAATAAATTTTTACATGTATTAATTGTTACCCGTATCAGCCAGTATCTGGCATGGTCATCGCTTGCGAAATGTTTATTCGTTATAAACAATTTCATAAAGACATCCTGTACTATATCATCTGCATCATATGTGTTGCCTAAATAACTTAATGCTATTCGAAACACGGTATCTTTATACTTTTCTGCAAGCGCAAGAAAAATATCGTGCTCCAACAAAACCACCTCCTGTACATTTTGAAAGCTTTCATCAATAATACACTTAATAAACCGGATTTGTCACATTATTTTTAGAAATGAAAGCAGAAAGAGCGATAAGGTCGAATGTGAGCTCTCCTTTGTAAAGAAATCGGCGAAAAGGAATTTTATGAATTTTATGTGAAAATATTACAAAAACAATATCAAATTATATACTTGTTTCGTTTGAATTCATATGATAGATTTATAGTACAAGTAAAATGTTTGTATATATTAGCATACTGATATACGAACACGGAGGTGCATATGGATGAAATTGGATAAGAACCGGAGCTCTTGGCAGCTTTCTTCCAGGGAACCTGTCACTTTTGAAAAATGTTCAAGTCTAAAGACATATTGAAAAAAACTGCCCGAAGAAATAATAGTAAGATTTGACCGAAATATAAGGGAGAGGACATCATATGAAAAAACTGATAAGGATTTGGAGAAAGCAGACATTTGCCCGGCAGCTCACGATAGTATTTGTGGGTGTGTTTCTCTTTCAGATGTTGATTATACAGGGAATCAGCAGTGCCTATATGAAACAGTTTATGGAGAAGAGAATTAAGGAGTCTTATCAAAACTCCCTGAAACAGACGGCACTGAATCTGGAAGCATCATTAAGAAGCTATAAAAATGCCATTGACGAGCTATTCAGAAATACGGACTTTATACTTGCTGTAGATGCCCTGAATACGATGAATTCTCAGAATGAGTGGAAAGTGAAGTCGGATTTGGACAGCTTTATGAAAGAGTTTCTGACTTATCGTTCGGAAGTAAGAAGCATGTCAGTCATGACGGCTTCCGGTATCCAATATGGCTATGACAGGCAGGAACTGGAGCTTTTATATCCTAAAATCTCTAAGCTACATCAGGATTATTTCGAAAGCAGGATTTTTGAGGACAATCAGGGACTTAAGGGTAAATGGGCCTCTACGGCATATCTGGACAGAAAAGGTACAAGAGAATATTATGTATTTTCTTATGGAAAACAAGTCATTGAATGGTATGTGAACCGGCAGGTAGGAACGGGAATTGTCAGCATTGAAGAAAATGTGCTGGCGGATATCTGTGAGAATGCCCAGATTAATGACGACAAGAAGATTAATTATGTCATGATTGTGGACCAGGAAGGAACTATTATTTCCCACTATGATAAAAAGATATTGGAAAAGAATATTGATGAATATTATGACGAGTTCGGTCTTTACAGCCCCCAAACTACGGACATGGTACTGACGGAAGAAGTCCCGTCAACCGGATGGCAGATGATTAGTGTACTGGATGAGGCTTATATTTATTCTCGCCTGTATGAGATTCAGCACATGGTTATGATTTTTTCGTTAGCACTGGCTCTGATGGTTTTGGTTTTGATTCTTTATGTTTCTAAAAAAATGTCAAAATATATCTCAGATATTGTAGTTGCCATGAATAAGGTGCAAGGCGGAAAACTGAATGCAAAGGTTGGCATTCATAAAGGGGAAAAGAATGAAATCAGCCTGATTGCCAGACATTTTAATATCATGATGGAGACCGTCAATGATCAGATGAAGACAATACGGGAATCCGGGCAGCGGGAAAAAGAGGCCGAACTCCGTGCCCTGGAGGCACAGATAAACCCGCATTTTATTTATAATACATTGGATTCCATCAATTGGCTGGCGATTGAAAATGATCAGAAAGAAATCAGCAATATGCTGGGCAAGTTTGCGCAGATACTGAGATATCAGATTCAAAAAAGCAATAAGATAGTTACGATTGAGGAGGAACTGGCCTATCTGGAGCAGTATCTGTATCTTCAAAAGGTACGTTTCCTGGATAATTTTGAGTATGTAATTGAATGCCAGGAATCCGTAAAAGGTAATTTGATTTATAAAATGATTTTTCAGCCTTTTATTGAGAATGCGGTATTTCATGGAGTTGCGGATGTGGATTACGGAGGATTGATTAAGATTCAGATTGGTGAACAGGATAAGGACCACATGTATTTTATAGTGAGCGACAATGGACAGGGAATGACGGAAGAACAAATTGAACTGATATTTAAGCAGAGAAAGAATCCGGGGAATTCTATCGGCGTTTTGAATGTACTTGCCCGCCTGGATTTGTATTATGGTAAAGACCACGAGGTTCATGTAAACAGTAAGCCTGGCGAGAGAACAGTCATTAAGACGATAATACCTAAACGCTGTAAGGACAAGACACAGGAGGGAAAGGTTGAAAGAAAATAAAGTAAGAAGAAAGGATGCCACTAACAGATTCTTTCAACCTGTTTATTTGTGGCAGTATCGCAAGCCTGCTTGCGATATGCAGTGGGTGTAAAAATGAAAATATTGATAGTGGAGGATGAGCTGAAGACATTAAATGGAATAGCAAGTCTGATAGAGGAGATTTCCGGCGGGTATGAGGTGGCCGGCAAAGCCCGGAGCGGAGAAAAAGGAATTGAACTGGCACAGGAAATAAAGCCGGATATCATTATAACGGATATTCGAATGGGAGGAATGACCGGCCTGGAGATGATGAAGAAGCTTCAGGAGCGGAAAATCCAAAGCCAATATATTATTCTAAGCGGATATGCGGAATTTCAATATGCCAGAGAGGCTATTGCCCTTGGCAGTATGGACTATCTGCTGAAGCCCATCAACCGGGAACTGCTGGAAGAAGCGTTAAAAAAAGTAAAAGCGGCGATAGAGGAAGAGTCGTTTAAGATTCAGACCTCTTTCATGGATACCAACGCCATTCTGGAAAATGCATTGTTTATGCCCGGCTTTTCAGGTTCGAAATTTGAGAAAGAGCTGATAAAGCGGTTTGCAGATTCAGCAAACAATTACCTTGTACTGATTAGGGGGGAAAACAGGATTGTCCAGGCAGATTTTGAAGCTATCCTTAAAAAAATCAGGGATATGCTGCCTGAATACAAGGTTTATGCCTGCAGAGAAAACGGTAATAAAGAAAACTATGTACTTATACGGGAAATTGAGCCGGATAAATTATCTGTAATCGATGGGGCTGTGCCTATATGCCGTGAGCAAATCAATCCATATATAGTCTTTGCCGGAAGCTATCTGCCGGATCTCAGAGAAATCCGGGAATACCGTAAAAAACTGCAGGATATCAGCAACTGGAATTTATCTGACTGTAAACCGGCCGTCATTACGGAGCAGCGGATAGCAAATGTGGTTACACAGAAATTTTCCTATCCCTCTGAACTGGAACGGAATATTATTAACTGCATCAATGAAAAAAAGATAGACGAGATTGAAGACCTTCTGTTGGGTTTTCTGGAGTATCTGCGGAAAAAGCTATACTCCTGTGCAGATGTGAGAGAAGCCCTGATTTGTCTGACTGCAGCTATTTTATATGCGATTCGCAAGGCCAGTTATGGGCTGTATGAGAATATCAGCAATCTGAATATTCTGGAGTGGGTTAAAGACAGCCTGTTTCTTGATAAATATCATAAAATTATTATGAATTTACTTCGCCAGTACGAGCAATACTCCAGGAACCTGAAATCAGGCAATCACCCGATTATCAATAAGGTCCTTCAGGTAATGGAGAAAGAGTATAGGAATGAACTGCCGCTGGAAGAGATGGCGCAGAAAATGAACGTAACGCCGGAATATTTGAGCTCGCTGTTCATGAAGGAACTGGGAATCAAATATACAACATACCGGGCGCAGATCCGCATTGATGTGGCTAAGCGGCTATTGCAGGAAGGGAGCTTGAAAATATACGAGATAGCGGAAGAGAGCGGCTTCCCGGATGTGAAGTATTTTACAAAAGTATTTAAGAAATATACCGGAGTAAGCCCTGGAGAGTATGTTCGCACTTTAGTTAATAATTAGTTTAAGTAATGACACTTTTCTTAGAACTGTCAAATTTACAGAAAACGCAACGGATGTTATTCTAATATCATCAAGTGAGACAGTTTCCCGGAAAATTTTGAAAGACCTGTCTGTGACGGGTCTTTCGCCATATCAGGGGGGATATGGAAAAGTAAACCTTTCATGGAAAAAATTGTTTCAAGGAGAGAAGGAGGAAAACAAATGGAAGTAAAAAAATTATGTAAAAAAGTATTGGCGGTCGCTATGGTTAGCTTTATGACAATGTCATTGGCTGCCTGCGGGGGAAACAGCGGCTCAGCATCAAAACCGGAAACAAAGCCGGAATCCAATTCAGGCGAATCTCAAGGTAAAACCGGAACATCGGCCGGAGAAAAAACGAAAATTACGTTTTGGGCGCCTTTTTCCGGAGGTGACGGAGATATTATGACCTCTCTTGTTGATGAATTCAATGAGCAGAGCCAGACAACGGAAGTCGAATTTATGATTATTAAATCAGAAGAGTATTATACAAAATTGCTGGCTGCAATGACGTCAAATTCCGCACCGACAGTTGCAATTAATCATATCACCAGAATCAAAGAATACGTAGTCGATGATTTGCTGGAGCCTTTGAATGATTTAGGTTCGGCAGCGGGGGTTGAATGGGCGGATTTTACAAAAAGACTTCAGCAGGCATCCCAGGTGGACAAAAAGTACTACTGTATGCCGATTGATACGCACCTTCTGCTGATGCATTTCAATACGGATGAATTCCAGGAAATGGGACTGCTGGAAAGTGACGGAACAGTGGTGGTGCCGGAAGGAGAAGATGCATTTTTCGAATTCTTTAATAAAGTAAAAGACGAGAGCGGAAAAATGCCGTTATCAGGAACTTCCATGAATGGTCTGCCCATGTATCTTTGGTACACACTTCTCACACAGTTCGGCGGCGATGTATGTGATGCACAAGGCAAGACCGCAACACTGGACAGCGCTGAGAACAAGAAGGCTCTGGATACCATTATGAAGATGGTTGACAGTGAAATCTGGCCGAAGAACCAGAAAAACGGAGCTGAGCTTTTCACCGGAAATATTGCGGTTGCAACAATCAATGGAGACTGGGCAATTCCGACTTTTTCAGGAACAAACGGACTGAACTTTGTTTCCATGGCGTTTCCGCAGCTTGGAACAACCAAATCGGTTTATGCGGACTCTCATACTCTTGTAATTCCTAAGAATACAAATATAACGGAAGAAGAAAAAACCGCCGGAATGGAATTTATGAAATGGATTACGGATAATACAGGAAAATGGGCACAATCCGGTCACATTCCGAGCAAAATTTCCGTTATGGTATCGGAAGAATTCAAGTCACTTCCTTTCAGAGAGAACTATGCGGACTCTGCTAATTATGCGAAATTCTTTCCGCAGGTTTGTGGTGTTGCTGGTCTTACGGAAATGACTTACCGTGAACTGGCAGCTATGATAGCAGGTGAACAAGACATTGACACAACGATGAGCAACATGCAGACTCAGTTCCAGGAAATCTTAGATTCTTATAATGAGTAAAACTCATGTGGGCTGCTGCGGTAAGTAATTACTGCAGCAGCATAAAAAATAAAACAGGCAAATAAAAGTTTTGCCGGGAAATTTAGGAGGCATTGTATGAACACTTCAGAGAAAAGAGTTTTGCAGAAAAGCAAATTAAAAGAGAATCTGATTGCGTGGTGTTTTGTTCTGCCGTTTTTAATTTTCTTTTTAGGGTTCTTACTATATCCTATTTTGAAAGGTATAAATTTGAGTTTATACGATGCAACCTTGGGTGGCAGCATGACTTTTACCGGTATAAAAAATTATATTAAAATATTTCAGGACAAAGGATTCTGGCAGGCCTTATTCAATACGCTGTATTTTGTCGTAATCTCCACACCTGCGATTGTGCTGTTCGGCTTCGTCTTTGCCATGTTTATTAACTCAAAGCTGAAAGGAACCACATTTATCAGGGTATGCTTATTTTCACCTTATGTTTTATCCATGTCCGTAGTTACTGGACTTTGGGTCTTCATTTTCCAGCCATATACCGGTCTGGTTACTCAGATTACCGGCAGATTTGGCATCGGGGAAATGTTCTGGCTGAACACAAAGTGGCTGGTATGGTTAGCCGTTTTGATAACCACCGTATGGTGGACCGTCGGTTTTAATATGATATTGTTTCTGGCAGGACTGCAGGATATACCAGCAGATATTTATGAGGCGGCCGGAATTGATGGAGCCAGCTCCGGTCAGGTTTTGTTTTCTATTACAATTCCAATGCTAAAGGATACGATTGCACTTGTTATCATGCTCCAGACAATTGCATCTTTCAAGCTATTCGGACAGACATACTTAATGGCAGGCGGCGGACCGGGAACGCATACCAGAACGATTGTACATTACATTTATGAGACAGGATTTACCAACCGTAAGATGGGCAGTGCGGCGGCAATGTCATTTGTATTTTTTATTGTCGTATTTGCTATCACTATGCTGCAGAATAAGATTTTAGGCAAAAAGAAGTAAAAGGAGGATATACAAGTGAGATTAAACAAAAATTTAATGCCCGGCAGAGTAATCCTCTATATACTGGTATATGCGGTGGCACTGATCTGGCTCTTTCCGGTTATATGGATGCTCGTATCCTCTTTTAAACCATATGGAACACCGGTAAGTATTTTATCAAAAGTATTCTCTGGTGTCTTTACACTTGAAAATTATGTAACGGTAGCAAAAAAAGCTCCGATTCTCCGCTGGATTTTAAACAGTGCGGTAGTAGCCATGGCGGTAACATTCGGAACCTTAATCCTCACATCCCTGGCTGCATATGCAATATCAAAGCTTAAATTCAAAGGACAAAATGCCGTTTTTATTCTTATTACAGCAGGTTTGATGGTACCGATTGAGTCCATTATCATCCCTTTGTATCAGGAGATGGCGGGACTGAATTTGCTGAATTCATATATCGGATTGATGTGTCCGAGTCTGGCGGCACCTATTGGTGTGCTGATTATGAAACGTTGTTATGACAATATACCGAATGAATTAATAGAAGCTGCTGTTATTGACGGAGCAAATCAGTTCCGCAGATGGTGGGATATCTGCTTTCCGGTATCTAAGTCCTCAATGGCTGCGGTTGGAATCTTTACCTTCACAAATTCCTGGAATAACTTCCTGTGGCCGTTTTTATCAATAACGTCGGAGAAAATGATGACGCTGCCCGTAGGCATTCCCCAATTTCAGGGAGCAAATTTATCGGAATTCACTCTGCCGATGACCGCATGTGTGATTGCTTCCGTACCTGCAATCATCATGTTCCTGATTTTCCAGAAACAGATTATTCAGGGAATTGCCATGACGGGAATTAAAGGATAGGAGAAAGAGTCATATGAATAAAGCGAAAATGAGCATAGACAGACTAAACAGGATTTCTGCCATCGATAACCGGATTTACGGTTCCTTTATCGAACACCTTGGAAGGGCTGTTTATAACGGTATTTATGAACCGGAACATCCGATGGCAAATAAGAAAGGATTCCGGAAGGATGTCATCCAATTGGTAAAAGAACTGCAGGTTCCGATTATACGATATCCCGGCGGAAATTTCGTATCCGGGTTTAATTGGGAAGACAGTGTCGGTCCCAGGGAACAGCGTCCAAAACGGCTGGACCTGGCCTGGTTTACCACGGAAACCAATGAAGTGGGAATGCAGGAGTTTGACGAGTGGCTGCAGGAAGTAAATTCTGAAATGATGCTTGCGGTAAACTTGGGAACCCGGGGAGCGGATGCTGCCAGGAATCTGGTGGAATACTGCAACCACAGGGAAGGAAGCTTCTGGAGTGATTTAAGAATCCGGCACGGTAAAAAAGCCCCCTATGGTATAAAGACCTGGTGCCTGGGAAACGAAATGGATGGTCCGTGGCAAATGGGTCACAAAACGGCATATGAATACGGACGCCTTGCCAATGAAACGGCTAAAATGATGAGATGGGTAGATCCAAGCATTGAGCTGGTAGCCTGTGGAAGCTCCAAGATGGTGATGCCGACATTTGCGGATTGGGAAGCTATGGTTTTGACAGAAGCTTATGAGGAGGTGGATTATCTTTCTCTGCATAATTATTGGGGAAATTCAGACGGCGATACGGAATCTTACCTGGCAGGAGGTATATTGATGGATGATTTCATCAAATCGGTCATTGCCATCTGCGACTATGTCAAAGCCAAAAAGCGTTCAAAAAAGAAAATCAATCTATCCTTTGATGAATGGAATGTATGGTATCACACGAAAGAGAGTGACAAGCAAATCGAACACTGGCTTCAGGCACCGCCAAGGCTGGAGGATATTTATAATTTTGAAGATGCGCTTTTGGTAGGCGGCCTGCTCATAACCCTGCTTAAGAATTCTGACCGTGTGAAAATGGCCTGTCTGGCTCAGCTTGTTAATGTAATAGCTCCGATTATGACGGAGGTAGGCGGAAAAGCATGGACCCAGACAATATATTATCCATTTTATTACACCTCTGTTTATGGCCGCGGAGAGGCACTGAAGGTAAATATCGAAGGTCCCAGGTTTGACTGTAAACAATATACCGATGTTCCTATGCTGGATTCTGTGGCAGTATATAATGAGGAGGAAGAAACACTTGCATTATTTGTAATGAACCGCAGTATAAA
This sequence comes from Lachnoclostridium sp. UBA903, assembly GCA_002294045.1. Taxonomy (GTDB): domain Bacteria; phylum Bacillota; class Clostridia; order Lachnospirales; family Lachnospiraceae; genus Anaerocolumna. The sequence goes on from DBEP01000004.1 coordinate 86,693, forward strand.
AGAAGATTTAGAAATCACCTGTGACCTGCGCGGAGTAAAGGCCGACAGGTGTATCGGCAATGTGGCCTTGGAAGGTTATGATTATAAGGCGGCTAATACGGCGGAATCTCCGGGTTGTGTAGTACCGGCGCAAAAACCGACCGGCATTCTGGAGGCCGGCAGTATGCATACGGTTGTATCAAGGTCCTCCTGGAATATGTTCCGTTTCCATATTGGGAAATAAGGCTAATTATAATTTAAAAAGTAGCTCGGGGTATGTTTTTCATCAGGTTTTGTGCCTTGAGCATTGCGAAAGGGATGGATATAATCATGAAAGCAGTTGTATATGAACGGCCGAATGTTTTAAATTATAAAGATGTACCGGATGTTATACCGAAAAAAAACGAAGTAAAAATCAGGGTCAAAGCCTGCGGCATCTGCGGCAGTGATGTGCATGGCTACCTGGGAATCACCGGCAGGAGAATACCTCCCATGATCATGGGCCATGAATTCGCAGGCGAAATTGCGGAAACAGGAGCAGATGTTAAAGAATATAAAAAAGGTGACCGTGTGGCTGTTTATCCGGTGGATTTTTGCGGACACTGTGAAATGTGTAAAAAAGGGGACGTCCATCTTTGCCTCAATAAACGGGCGTTTGGCGTTCTTGATATAGACGGGGCATTAGCAGAGTATATATGTGTTTCAAAGAAATGTTGTTTTCCAATCCGTGATGAGGTGCCCTATACAATCGGATCATTAGTTGAGCCGTTGGCGGTGTCGTACCGGGGAGTTGCCCATGCGGGAAATATCGGGGGAAAAACTGTTCTGCTGGTTGGGACAGGAACAATAGGCCTGCTGGCTCTTGCCTGCGTGAAAATGAAACATGCTGGTAAAATTATCGTTTCAGATTTAAGTGACGGCCGTCTCCAGGTTGCAAAAGAAATGGGTGCGGATGTTATCATTAATCCAGGCAGGGAAGATTTTAATACGAGAATTCTGGAAGAGACAAAAGGCGCCGGAGTGGATGTGGCAATCGAGGCAGTCGGAGCCGCACCAACGGTGCAGCAGGCAATGTCGGCTCTGAGATTCGCAGGAACAGCTGTCTGGATAGGGAACAATAAACCGATGATTGAGATTAATATGCAGGAAATCGTTACAAGAGAACTTTCGGTTCACGGATCATTTCTGTATGGATATGAAGAATATAAAACGGTTGTAGAACTATTAAATGAAAATAAAATCAATGTGGCTCCGTTAATCAGTGCTGAAATTCATCTGGATGAAGCACCGAAATATTTTGAACAGCTTGCTCATGCACCGGGAAATCTGATCAAGGTAGTTATTGTTGACGAATGAGAGCAGGAGGAAACTCATTATGCTGTTAATTCCGGCCCCAATATGGTCGTCTTTGTGAACAGTACCGGAAGCTTTACTGAATATTACCCGCTCTTAATCTGCGGCAGCTTTCCAGATAATTGCTTCCGGTGTTATTGATATCTATATACCATATATCTTTTGCATATCCCCCAAAATTATATTCCCTTCTGAAGAAACTCCTAACTACTCTCCCAAAATTGCAACGCAGTATACCGCAAAGCGGGGCGTTCAGAACGGCGCAGTAATTTTTCAAACACACTCTAATTCACCTTTCACTTTTATTCACTGAATTCACGGATAGTAATATCCGTTTCGTGATATAACGTATTCCTGATTCATGTTATTAAAAAAACATGATTTATTATTATAAAATAAAAGAAGAACATTTCATTCCAAAATGAATATATTATTAATACATAGTAAATTAATATGAAAAGTAGGAAAAAACGGATAAAAATTTCGTTTTTAACTGATTTTACGTGTTGCTGCAGGAAAGATAAAATTTCATAAATCTTTGGCCCGCTATTTTATGTGTTTACAAGAGGCTGTTGCAAAATTCAAATATAAATGCTTGTGGGAGAAACAAGTTTAGTAAAATTGATTTTTTGCAGCAGCCTCATTTTATATAGAAATCTATGCTCAAGCTTTATTCCGCCGGTCAGAATATACAAAGATGCAAGCAATAAAAGACATTACAAATACGGCCGGGGAACAAATGAAAGGGGAAATGCTTAAGGAAGACCTTGTAATCGAACTTGCCAAATCTGGTTACACAACAGAGGAAGTATTTACTCCGCAAGATATTCAGGAAGAATTGATAGGAAAAAAGAAATTAAATGCTTATAAAAACATTAATTTTGTAACGGCAGGAAAAACCGGAAATTATGAAAGAAGAGGAGTAAGGATATGAGTCGTTTTAACAGTATTTTAACCAAATTAATTCATGGCGGAATTGATGGAGACGAGAGGACTGGAGCAGTCAATGTTCCGATTTATCAAACATCTACTTATAAGCAGGTACATCTGGGAGAGCATAAGGGGTATGAATATTCCAGGACAGGGAATCCAACAAGAGAGGCATTGGAAAGATTAATTGCAGAACTGGAAGAAGGCCGGCATGGATTCGCATTTGCATCCGGCATGGCAGCCACAACAGCAGTACTGCATTTATTTAAAACAGGGGATAAAATTCTAATTTCGGAAAATGTGTATGGAGGAACATTCCGGGTATTAGATAAGATTTTTCGTTCCTTTGGGTTGTCTTATGGAATTGTAAATACTACGGATATTGAGATATTGGAGCAAGCAATTACCGATGATGTAAAGGCCGTATTTATTGAAAGCCCGGCAAATCCCTTGATGACGGTAACGGATATCCGGGCGGTTGCCGGCGTTACACACAAGCACAACAAGCTCTTAATTGTAGATAACACTTTTATGACGCCATATTTACAAAAGCCTTTGGCTTTAGAAGCAGATATTGTGGTTCATAGTGCAACCAAGTACTTAGGCGGACATAGTGATTTAATTGCAGGGCTGGCTGTTATAAACGCTCAGGAACTGGCCAATAGATTATATTTCATACAAAATGCTACCGGCGGAATTCTTCAGCCCTTTGATTCCTTTTTGCTGCTTCGAGGTATAAAGACATTAGGAGTAAGATTAGACCGTCATCAGGAGAATGCCGTTAAGATAGCAGAATGGCTTGCAGGGCAAAAAAACATTAAAAATGTTTATTATCCCGGTTTGGCTTCTGACCCCGGATATGCCGTCCAAAAGCAACAAGCGAAGGGGCCGGGTGCTATGATTTCCTTTGAACTAAAGGACGGATTGAACATTCGCAAGTTCTATGACGGACTTGAACTCATTACCTTAGCGGAAAGCCTGGGCGGGGTAGAGTCGTTAGTCTGCCATCCTTCAAGTATGACACATGCTTCAATACCGGAGGAAATAAGAAAAAAGGTAGGCATCACAGATGAACTTATCCGGCTTTCTGTTGGAATTGAAGATGTGAATGAAATCCTGGAAGATTTGGAGCACGCTATAAAGGAAGCGGCTGACGGCGGGATAGGATGATGTGAAGATAGGAGAATGGATATGTATTATGAAAATATTCAGCAATTAATAGGTAAAACACCGCTTGTAAAATTAGAACATGTAGGCGTGCCGGAGAAAGTACAATTATTTGCTAAATTAGAATATTGGAATCCGTCGGGAAGTGTTAAGGATAGAATAGGGCTCTACATGCTGCAGGATGCTGAGGGAAAAGGAGTTCTTTTACCTGGCGGGACAATTGTAGAGGCAACGGCAGGAAATACGGGTTTAGGTATTGCAATTGCTGCATTAAACAAGGGGTATGAAATTATTTTTGTAGTACCTACCAAATTTTCGCAGGAAAAGCAAGCCTTATTAAAGGCACTTGGGGCAAAGATTATTAATACGCCAAAGGAAAAAGGGATGTTGGGTGCTGATGAAAAAGCAGCGGAATTAGTAAAAGAAATTCCAGGTGCGATTTCACTGAAACAATTTGAGAATCCGACTAATCCATTGGCACATTATGAAACAACGGGAAAAGAAATTTATGATGATTTAGAAGGGAAACTGGATTTTTTTATAGCAGGCGCAGGCAGTGGCGGCACTTATTCAGGTGTCGTGAAATATCTGAAAGAAAAGAATCCTAAGATAAAGGGAATATTAGCAGATCCAATCGGATCAACCATGGGCGGCGGAGAATATGCTGATTACGACATTGAAGGCATTGGAAATGATTTCATACCGGCTACCATGGATATGGAACTGGTAGATGACGTAATTAAAATTTCAGATACGGAAGCCTTTGAAGGAGCACGTTTACTTGTTAGAAAAGAAGGTATGATTGTCGGCTCTTCTTCGGGAGCGGCAATTGCCGGAGCAGTGAAATTAGCAGATAAAATTGGTGAGGGAACAATAGTAACCTTATTCCCGGATCGTGGAGACCGTTATTTCAGTAAAAATCTTTATTAACGTTATTATAATGTTTTAGTCATTTAATATCCTGTGAACAATGGGCAAGATAAATCCTGAAAATAGAAATAAGATTAGTAATGTGGTAGAATAAAGAAAAGATAAAAAATAGTTAAGCAGGCATATGTTTTAATTTCAGCCCGGTTAAGTGGCAAATCTGATTGGACTGTTACGGACTATTGGTTATTGGTAAAATGGGGTATCACCCCAAAATGTGTTCTGATTTCGAGACAGTTCATGCTAGCAGGACAATCAGATTATTAAAAATGGAATGATTTGAAATTCTTTCATTGAATTTATTTATAAATAGTTATAAAATAATATTAAATACTATAGTAAAAAAATGGCAGATTATATGAATATATGAGCAAAACAAGAAATTAGGATAATAACAGTAATAAAATTCTATTTGGCGTGGCCTGCGGGAGCCTATATTATAAGAAATGGAGTACATAAAATGAAAAACATATTTATAGGATTTATTTTTATATTTCTGAACCTTAATCTGAATCTTGGTAACTCACAGATTGGCCTCATTCCGGATTTTGTAGGCTATATTGTTATGATAAACGGATTGGTTGAAATGGCCGGAGAAAGTACGCTTTTTATGAAGGTTAAGCCATATGTAACCGGTATGGCGGTTTATACCGGCGTATTGTATTTATTCGATTTGGTGGGCGTTTCTGTGTCATTAGGTTCGTTATCTTATGTTCTGGCATTCACATCTACCGCCGTTTCTTTGTATATTTCATATCATATAGTTATGGGTGTAATAGATATGGAGGGAAAATATAACACGCCTTTGAATGGAGACAGCCTTAAATCCACATGGACACTGCTGGCAGTTTTCGATGTTTTAACTTTTGTGTCGTTATGGATCCCGGCAGTAGCAATAATCTGTATCATTGTGTCTTTTATCGTTGCTGTCTGTTTTCTGGTTGCTTTCAGCAAATCGAAGAATCTGTATTATGATACGGCCGGATAACCATTTTACTGATTTAAGCCGAGGACAAGTCCATGAAGCAGGGGTTAAGGGCTTGTTAATAGCAATTCAGAGAATATATAAACAATATTAAAATAAATATTATATGGAGATTAGCGTGAAAGAAAATATAATAAAAGAAAGGAATGCCACATATTGATTCTTTCACCCTTTTTATTTTTGACAATATAATGCACGTATTATCCGCATTCTATTGTATATGGCAGTAACACATCTGCGGGCAGATGTGTTATACAATGGGTAATAAAATGAAACATAAATTAGAAGTCTTTTTTGACTATGCCTGCCCTTATTGCTTTCAAGGGCACAAGAATTTGGTTGAACTGATACCGGATTATCCTGATGTCGACATAGAGTGGCACCCATGCGAATCACACCCCAGGCCTGACCGATACGGCCCGCATAGCGATCTCTGTATACAGGGGTATTTCTTTGCTGCGGAAAACGGCGTTGACATTTGGGCATACCATTCCCGTATGTACCGGGCCGCTCTGAAAGAGCATGTGAATATCGAAAACATTGACGAGCTTTCTTATTACGTACGTGATTTAATTGATGCGGATGCTTTTCGGCTGGTACTGCGTCAAGGGATTTACCGCAGGGCACTGACGGAGGCAAACGAATTTGCTTTCGAGTGTTCCGGTGTATGGGTCGTACCGGCTTACCGAATGGAAGGCCGAAAGATTGACGCGGTCGAAGATGTCGGCATTTCCAAAGAACAGCTCCGACAGTTTCTGGATAAAGCTCATTAGAACGGGATTATAACGCCGGACGTAAAGCTCAGTCAAGTTTTGCTAGGAGCGGATTAATTGACAATGTACGCGAAATTCCAATGGAGAAAGGGCTTTTCTGCATGGGTGGAGCAAGAATTTATGGCATGCTAAGATAATAACTGGCATAAAAAGAGAGGGTATAGATTATGGAATATGAGATTATCCATTTACCAAAAGAAAGATGGAAGGGAACTATAATTCCAATTGGGTATAAAACAGATAAATATTATGATGTTTTAGTAAATAAAACAAATAAGGGGTTTATTATTGAGATAGAAAAGAAAGACTTTACAGAGCCGGTGACTCATACACCGGAAGAATATGATTTCCCGGATAAGCTATATGAAGATTACCGGGAGAATGCCTATGCCTGGGGAGTGTTAGCTAATGATGAATTGACTGCCGCAATTGAGACGGATCAAGAATTATGGTCTAATCGCCTGAGGATTACGGAACTTTGGGTATCAGAAAAGTATCAAAGGCAGGGAATAGGTCATATGTTAATTGATATAGCAAAGGAACAAGCAAGAAGAGAACGCCGTCGGGCCATTATACTGGAAACACAATCTTGTAATGTTAATGCAATAGATTTTTATCAGCATGAAGGCTTTAGCCTGATAGGCATGGATACCTGCTGCTACAAGAATAACGATTTGCAGAGAAAAGAAGTAAGATTGGAATTTGGATGGTTTCCGGAAGAAAAAAGGGAATTGAATTAGTAAAAGGCGGTATGAAGAACATAAAAGGAGAATTCTACGAATCGGAAGTCTTTGAAAATCTTCCAAAAGAAGAAGTGGAAGAAACAAAAAATTTCCGCAACTACGGAAGTTAAGATTTACGGACAATGGGATTAATTTCAATTTGTGGTTTAGGTTATAAGCAAACTGAAAAATTAAGGAGAAAAATTGAATGAATGGTAAAAAAAGAAAAATCATAATTATTCTTGGTATAGTCTTAATAATACTATTGTTGATAATACCTTTTGGTCTTTCCGCAATGATATACGAGGATAATTTTGGTGACCGTTATGAATCATATGCTCCGATGGCCCGGAGTATTGATGAATTTGAAGGATTAAACTCGCATAGATATACATTTTCTTCAGATAAAGGGCAAATACTTGTTGGTTATAAATATTACAGAGAGATCGAAAATATCAAAGGAGTTGTGGTTATTGCGCACGGTCTTGGAGGCGGGGGGCATAACTCATATATGGACGTAGCAGACTTCTTCACTTTAAATGAATATGTTGTTTTTGCCTATGATGCAACAGGAAATGATGAAAGTGAGGGAAGTTCCGTAAAAGGAATTCCGCAAGGTTTAATAGACCTGAATCATGCACTCCGATTCGTGAAACAAACATCTGACTTTGACGGATTACCCATCATGCTATTTGGGCATAGCTGGGGCGGATATTCTGTTGGCAGTGTTTTGAATCTTCACCCGGATGTTAAAGCAGCCGTTATGGTTGCCGGCTTTAACAAGTCTATGGATATAATTGAGGAAGAAGGAAAAAGAATTGCTGGTGATAATATCAGTGTTTTTTTGCCGTACCTTTCATTATATGAAAAAATTAAGTTTGGAAAGTATGCCTCTTACAACTGTATTAATGGATTTGAAAATACAGATGCAGGAGTAATGGTTATTTATAGCGGAGATGATGAAATGATTTCACAAAAAAATAGCTTTGATGTTTTTTACGACCTTTATAAGGATAATACGCGATTTAATTTTGTAAAATATGAAAACAGAGGACATAATTTTGTTTATTATTCTGATGCATCCCGTGAATATAAAGATGAGTTCAATAGTAAATTTGATGCATATTTAAATTCCTTAGATGGAGAATTAACTGCTGAATTAAAAGCGTCGTATTATAATGATTACTTTGATAAGAGATTATTGTATGAGCTTGATGAAGAACTTATGGACAGCATTGCAAAATTTTATAATAGCTACGTTAATGAGTAAGACCGTCTGGAATAGTTAATCGTGTACAAATTCCAAATTAATAGGGGCTGTTGCAAAAGCAGATGAAGAGGGTATCGCTCCATCACTTTATTTTAGTGATTTTGCGGCACCCTCTCTTTTCTCATCCGACTATTTTCTTATTTCAAATTCCTGTCTTCCCATAAAGCCGGGAGCAACTTCATATTTATCAAATACGATTACCGGATTGCCGGATGAATTGATATAGAAATTTGTCTCATCCGTAATACCGGTGAAACCGCCTTCGGCTTCACTGAAATACATATAATCCGGATTTTCAGAGACTCTTTTATCCATTTCCGCTTTAATTTGTGTATCGGCAAGCTTTTTAAAATCTTCACCTAACAGATCTTTTAATGTAAGATTTTCACCGGTTTTTAAGGTCAGATTATAATAATACCGTATTCCGTAAGCACCGCTCCAGTCTTCATCTCCTGTTAACACCAGGGATAAATAATCTTCGGTCCGGGCCTTAACCTCATAATCTACATTAACCTTGAAGTTTCTCTCATCCCATTCTTTTTCGGTACCGCCGGTTTCTAAAAATGCCGTTTTATAATCGGCGATTCTTTTTTCCGCATCCAGAGTATAGTTATCAACTATTTCCATGATTTTTGCATTAATATCCACGATGGCATTCTGAGTTTTGTCAGGAAGCGCGGCTGTACCGGTATTATCCGTCCCTTCCGGTATCAGGGCGTCTTTTCCGGTTTCTGTTTCTTTTGCGGTCTGGATTTCAGGTATGTTCACTTCAAATTCCATATTGTCTTTCACTTCATGGTAAGAGCGTACGGTCAGGACTTTTACCAGATTTCCTACCAGAGGGAGTTCTGCCATCCCCTGTGCAAATGCCTGATTCGTATTTAATCCGATTATCAGAACGGTCAGAAGTACCGCTGCGGCAGATGCTGCATAACGGATTTTTTTAATTCCCCGCCGGCCTTTTTCTGTCTCCTGTACTTCTTCTCTTTTCACAAGCTGTTCCACAGAACTATGCAGCTCTTTAGGTATCTCAATATTATCATAAATTAACTTACTTAATTTGAAAGATTTCATTCCGCTTCCTCCTCGATTCTCTTTTTTAATTTGTCAAGCGCCGCATAAAGCCTGGACTTTACCGTGTTTATATTCACACCGGTAACCTGAGATATTTCTTTAAAGGTCAACTGTTCATAATAATGCAGTATCACTAAGCTTTTCATTTCTTCCGGTAAGCTGCATACTTCTTTAAAAAGCTCCATGCCTGCTTCAAATGCAGGTTCTGTATACACCTCCTCTTTTAAATCCGCCGGGTCATATGCAATTTCCCTTGCACTTTTTCTTTGATAGCCAAAAGCCTCATTCAGCAAAATTTTATAAAACCATGTTTTCACCGCTTTAGGATTACGTATTGACATATAATTTTCCAGTGCTTTGCATATGGCATTTTGAACCACATCCAAAGCACTTTCCCGGCTGCATGTATAGCAGTATGCGATTTTATAAAACTTACCCTGGTTGTCCAGGATATGTCTTACCAGAGCATCATAGTTCTTTCCTGCCATAATATCCTCCTGTTTCTTTTCTCTGACGTCAGTTTTATTACTTCTATTATATAGATGTTTTAGTAACGAAAAAAGTTGAAAAAAAATGGAATAATTTTTATAAGGTAAGTATGAAACACCCTTTAATTCCTACTAAACATATTGACATTATATGAATATAATGGTATACTTCTAAAAATACTACTAGGAGGATACTGGCATGGATAATATTTATAGCAAAACATGTAATTTGCAAAGGCGCAATAGAGTGCTTCCTGTAAATTATTATGCCATGATAGAAGACAGATATGGTGACAGTTCATTGTTCCGGGACATATATGATATGAATTGCATATCTATTTGCGTTGCTCTTGGCCGATGTTGTGTGAATTAAATTTCCGAGCAAAATTTTTATTAAAATTCCCACAACAAAAAGGAGAGTAATTTATGAAAAGAAAACTATATTCCGTTATTTTGACATTGATATTAACCGGTACACTTTTTCTCGGTGCATGCTCCAAAGCTGACAACAAACAGGCTGGTTCGGATTCTGCCACGCCGGCGGGTACAACCGAAGAAACCCCTGAAGCTACGCAGACGCCAACCGAAACGGAAGATTCCGGTGAATTAAAAATATTAAATTGGGTGGCACCCGGTGAAGTCACAACGATGGATTCAGGAAAAAGTTATGATACCATAAGTTCGGAACAGATAGATTTTCATGCAGACCCTCTGTATCGTATTAATGAGAATAATGAAGCCATCCCGAATCTTGCAGTTGCCTTGCCTGAAGTAAGTGATGACGGTTTAACCGCAACGGTGGAAATAAGGGATAATGCAAAATTTTCAAACGGAGATAGGATTACGGCTGCGGACATTGTATACGCCGCACAGCGTGTTGTAGACCCGGCAACCGGATCACAGAGTGCAAATGACCTCACTTACATAAAGAATGCCGCAGAAATTATCGCAGGCACCTTAAAGCCGGAAGAGCTGGGAGTAAAGGCTTTATCAGATACAAAGCTTGAATTTACGCTGGTTGCGCCAAACAGCTACTTAAATACAACCTTATCCGATACTTTGCTGGCGCCGGTAAGCAAAAAGTTTGTAGAAGAGCAGGGAGAGAATTATGGATTGACCTCCGATGCACTTTTAGCAAGCGGTCCTTATGTATTAAAAGAGTGGAACGGGACGGATATATCCTGGAAATATGAAAAGAATCCTTATTATTGGGATGCCGACAACATATATTTTGACGAAATCAACATACAGATTGTAAAAGAAGTAGCAACCGGTGCTAATTTATATGAAGCCGGTGAGCTGGACGGAACAAAAGTAACCGGTGAGTACATAACCCTTTATCGGGGTAAAGAGGATCTTGTTTCGGTTCAAACCTTGCGTATGACGAATCTGGAATTAGGAATCAGTTCAAATAAATATCTTCAGAATGAAAACCTGCGCAAAGCTCTTTTGTATGCATTAAACAGGGAAGAACTTTCTGCCTCTATTTTGAACGGGGACGGAGTCCCTTCCGTAGGTGTTATACCCAATGGCATAGCGGTTAATCCCGATAACGGCAAAAGTATAGCGGAAGATTTCGGAGTACTTGTATATACGGATGTGGAAAAAGCACAGCAGTTTTTCAAGCAGGCACAACAGGAGCTGGGAACCGACAGCATAACACTTCGTCTGGTAACCAGTGACTCGGATGAAAGTATTAAAATCGGACAGTATCTGCAGAGTATTTATGAGACCAATTTACCCGGACTAAAAATCGACCTGGCAAATGTCCCCGCATCTGTTCGTTTTGAAGAAATGATGAGCTATCAATTTGAGCTGGCACTTGGCGGCTGGACCGGTGATTTTGATCCTACCTCCTATGTGAAGCAGCATGAAGAGAGTTTTGAGCACAATCACAGCCAATGGAAATCCGAAGAACTGAAAAGTCTGGTTGCTGCCCTGGAGACAAGGGATGGTACTGATTTTACAAAGAGGTGGGAGCATCTGAGAGAAGCCAACCAATATCTGATAGATAATGCGGTGGTAGTACCGATTGTACAGGCAGCTCAAAGTTATTTAATAAATCCCAGGCTCAAAGGGTATGTAACCCATGTATTAGGAACTCCTATTGATATTACCCGTGCATATTTTGAAGATTAGGTGACTAATAAATAATAAAGCCGGGGCTGTTGCAATATTTTCAAACACACTCTAGAGCGTGTTGTGCCCGAGTAAGATAGATTTGAATTTTGCAGCAGCCTCATTATATTGAAAGGAGGAATCATGAAACGATGGATTCGGTTTATCAGTCACAGACTGGTATATATGGTGACAACATTATGGGTTATTGTAACCATAACATTCTTTCTGATGAATCTGCTTCCCGGTACGCCCTATAATAACAGGGATAAATTAAGCCCGGCACAGCTTCAGGTATTGGATGAGAGATACGGATTAAATGAGCCTCTGTTGAAACGGTATACCACTTATATCAATAATATCCTTCACGGTGATTTCGGCATATCCCTCCAATTTTCGGACCAGAAAGTTACAACCTTACTGGGAAGCCGCATTGGTGTTTCCATTCAGCTGGGATTACAGGCGGTAATCTTTGGTACATTAATAGGAATCATATTAGGTATTATGGCAGCAATGAAGCATAACACCTGGATTGACACTTTTTGTTCTCTTTTTGCCATTGTGGGACGCTCCGCTCCCAACTTTGTAGTTGGGGTGCTTTTACAGTATATATTTGCGGTATCCTTAAGCCTTTTGCCAATCGGACTATGGAAGGACGGTTTCAGTTCCAGCATATTACCGACCCTGGCCTTGTCCATATCACCCATGGCCGATACCTCGCGGTTTATACGTACGGAAATGATAGAAGTATTAGGCAGTGACTATATCGAACTTGCCAGAGCAAAGGGTATGAGCGAATTTCGTCTGGTACTGACTCACGGACTCCGAAATGCTCTGATACCTATGGTAACTATAATAGGACCGTTAACGGTTTCATTGATTACGGGCTCCATGGTTGTGGAGAATATCTTTGCCATACCGGGAATAGGTGAGCAGTTCACAAAATCCGTACTTTCGAATGATTATTCTACCATTATGGCAGTAACAATTTTATTCTCGGCTTTACTGGTAGTTGTTATATTTTTAATGGATGTTCTGTACCAGCTGATTGATCCGAGAATCCGTGTGGGCCAGAAATCATGACATTTACCTGAAGGAAACCTACCGGAAGAAAGGATGCCGAGAGTATATGAATATCAATATAGATCAGATTCCAGAGGAACTTTTTCAATTTAGAATTACAGTGCAGGATATGACAGTAAAGGAGGAGATAATGCCGTCGCCTGCATTTTTTCAGGATGCCTTAAGAAGGTTATGCAGAAACAAAGGCGCAGTGGTTTCCCTGCTCCTTTTGACTGTTATTATCATACTCGCCTTCCTGGCGCCTGTCATTGCTCCTTATAATCCGAATACCCAGAACATACCCCACGCAAATCTGCCGCCCCGCATACCCGGCATAACAATCAATGGTTTAAACGGGCGGTCTAAGTTACAGGGCGAATGGATTGACCGTTATGCCTTGGCCAATGTTACGGCAGACCGGAATTATATATTTGGAACAGATGAATTTGGAAGGGACCTGTTATCCCGAACTCTGTACGGTACGCGTATATCCCTGACAATTGCATTTATAGCGGCTATTCTGGATTTGACCATCGGGGTTTTTTACGGCCTGACCAGCGCTTTAAAAGGAGGGCAGGTAGATAATTTCATGCAAAGAATATTGGAAATACTTACAGGAATCCCTAATCTTGTGTTAGTAGTACTTATGCTGCTGATTTTTAAGCCGGGGATTTTATCCATTATATTTGCGCTGACCATATCCTCCTGGATTCCCATGGCACGTATTGTAAGGGCCCAGACCCTGCGCATTAAGAATCTGGAATATGTGCAGGCCGCCGTAGCATTAGGCTCCTCCCAGGTGCGCAACGCCATATCCCATATACTGCCTAATATTGCAGGAATAGTAGTTGTCAGAGCAATGTTTTCCATTCCCACCGCTATATTTTTTGAGACCTTTCTTAGCTTTATCGGAGTCGGTATGAAGATTCCCAATGCTTCTCTGGGAACTCTCCTCAACAGCGGTTATAAAATGTTCCGTATTTATACATACCAAATGTGGATTCCGTCTATTATCCTATGTATTATTATGCTGGCCTTCAATTTATTTGCAGACGGGTTACGGGATGCCCTGGATCCGAAAATGAAAGAATGAATACGGCCCATCGCCCCGGGGAATTCGTAACGCTGTCGCTGAATCGTCACGAATAGACGGAAGATAAGGCTGAAAGTCAGAAGGAAAAGTGGTTGAAAGAAAATTTAGTCAATGAAAGGATGCCATAAAAGGATTCTTTCAACCTGTATATATATGGCAGTACCGTATCATGCGGTATGCGGCAGGCAGAAGAATGTCAAATATACAATTGGATGTAAAGAACTTATCCGTATCGTTTTCCACTCAAGCCGGAAAGGTGCATGCGGTCAGAGACGTAAGCTTTTCGCTGCAAACAGGTGAAACTCTAGCTATTGTGGGGGAATCCGGAAGCGGAAAGACAGTTACCTGCAGGACGTTAATGCGCCTTTTATCAAAGAATGCATCCATTAATGCCGGAGAAATCTTGCTGGAAGGAACGGATATCCTTAAAGTAAGTGAACGTAATATGCGCCATATCAGAGGAAATGATATTGCAATGGTTTTTCAAGACCCTATGACTTCTCTTGATCCCACAATGAAGATTGGGCGGCAGATTGAAGAGGTAATTACACTTCACAGAAAGGTGAAACGGAAAGAAGCCAGAATGAGAATGCTTGAATTGCTGCAACTAGTGGGAATAGAAGACCCCAAACGCCGCAGCCGTCAATATCCTCATGAATTTTCCGGCGGACAGAGGCAAAGGATTGTTATCTCCATTGTTCTGGCATGCGATCCCAAAGTACTGATTGCGGATGAACCGACTACTGCCCTGGATGTTACCATGCAGGCACAGATTATTGATTTACTGAAATCACTGCAAAAGAAAATAAATACCTCCATAATATTTATTACCCATGATTTGGGAGTGGTGGCAAATGTTGCGGACCGTGTTGCGGTCATGTATGCAGGGAAAATCATAGAAATCGGACGTGCGGATGAAATATTTTATGACCCGAGGCACCCCTATACCTGGGGACTGTTAAATTCCATGCCCACACTGGATACAAATGTATCATCTTTATATACAATACCGGGAGCACCGCCCAATTTACTAAAACCGTCGGCGGGAGATGCATTTGCCCCCAGAAATGAATACGCGCTGGAAGTGGATGGGCTTTATGAACCTCCCATGTTTCAAATCAGTGACACCCATTATGCTGCCACCTGGCTGTTGGATCCGCGGGCGCCTAAAGTAAATCCTCCGGCCGTACTGAAAAAGCGAAGAGAGGAATTCATAAAAAGGAGCGGTATGTATGCAGGAAACAAATAAAATTCTTGAAGTGGAAGGACTGGTACATACTTATAATACCGGCTCACTGAAAGTAAATGCTGTAAATGATATTAGTTTTTATATTAAAGAGGGGGAAACCTTTGGGCTTGTGGGGGAATCGGGCTGCGGTAAAACCACAACCGGACGAATGATAGTAAAATTACTGGATATTACATCGGGAACCATACGTTATAAAGGAAAAGATATAGCGCAGATTCGTCATAAGAAAGAGTTAATGAAGTTCAGGCAGGAGGTACAGATTATTTTCCAAGATCCCTATGCCTCCCTGGATCCGCGCAAAAAAGTCAGGGATATTATAGCGGAGGGCTTAAATATCCATAATGTGGCGGCTGCTAAAAAAGAACGGGATGATATTGTAGCAGAATTGTTGAAGATAGTGGGCCTGAATATGGACTTTGCTTCCCGTTATCCCCATGAGTTTTCCGGCGGACAGCGGCAAAGAGTAGGTATTGCAAGGGCATTGGCTTTGAATCCCCAGCTGGTAGTTTGTGACGAACCCATATCTGCACTGGATGTATCCATCCAAGCACAGGTAGTAAACTTATTGAAAGAATTACAGAAAACCAAAAAGCTTACCTATCTGTTTATTGCCCATGACTTATCCATGGTAAAATATATCTCTGACCGTATAGGTGTAATGTATAAAGGAAAACTTCTGGAAGTGGGTGAAGCAGAGGAAGTCTATAATAATCCCATACATCCTTATACCAAAAGTCTGATTTCTGCCATTCCCCTTCCGGACCCTTATTTTGAACGCGAGAGGAGACGGATGTCTTATACGCCGCTGCCTGACAGAGAGGGTCTTAAGCTGCGGGAATTAAATCCCAATCACTATGTCTGCTGCGATGATGCAGGCAATTTTTAAGGTATACCGCCGTGCAATTGAAAACCGGCTGTATGAAATAATGTTAAAAGTGAAAGAAAATAGATAGAAAAGGATGCCACTGACAGATTCTTTCACTTTCTCTTATTTGTGGCAGTATTGCAGGCCGGCCTGCGATATGCAACAGGTGTTAATATGGATAGAAGAAAAAAGTTAACAGAGTTTATTGATATAAAAGGAGATATTTATAAAAAGATTGCTGTTGATATACATGAACATCCGGAAGTGAGCAATTATGAATTTTATGCCTGCAGACGGCTTTCGGAGCAGCTGATACAGGAAGGCTTTGAAGTGAAAACGGATGTTGCGGGTCACAGAACAGGCTTTTTGGCTGTATATAAGTCTGATAAGCCGGGGCCGGTATTGGTTTTTCTGGCTGAATATGATGCATTGGAAGGATTGGGGCATGGCTGCGGCCACAATCTCTTAGGGGCAACCTCTTTATTGGCAGCCGCTGCATTAAAGCAGGTCATACTGGAAGCAGGCGGTGAAATAAGAGTATATGGAACACCGGGTGAGGAAGGCGGAGAAAACGGCAGTGCGAAAGGAAGTTTTGTAAGAGAAGGTTATTTTAAAGATGTGGATGCCGCACTATGCGTACACCCGGGTGCAAATACCCATAAGTTAACGGGTAAATCCCTTGGCTGCGCACCGGTGGATATAGAGTTTTGGGGACGTGCCGCGCATGCCGCAGGAGCACCCGAGAAGGGGATTAATGCGTTGGATGCGGTAATACAGGTCTATAATTCTATAAATGCATTGAGGCAGCATTTATCAAGGGATGTCCGCATTCATGGAATTATTACAAACGGAGGGGATGCTCCCAATATCGTTCCGGAATATGCCAAAGCCAAGTTCTATCTTCGTGCTGCAACAGCGCCTAAACTGGAAGAGGTTTATCAAAAGGTTGAGCATATTGTAGAAGGAGCGGCCCTGGCTACAGGAGCCGAAGGACGTATGCAGCCATATCAGAACAGGGTGGAAAATACCATCCCCACACCTTCCTTTGATGCAGTTTATGAAAAAAATTTAAATCTTTTCGGGGAAATTATTACGCCTCCTGAAAAAGACGGCCCGTTAGGCTCTACGGACGTTGGGAACGTATCCCAGGCAATACCTGTTATACAACCTCATATAGCAATTACCGATATTCCGGTTCCGGGTCATAGTGAGGAAATGAAAACGGCCGCATGCTCAGAGAAAGGACTTGCTTCTGTTTTACTGGGAGCAAAAGTTTTAAGTTTTACGGCCTTGGATCTGATAGAAAATGAGAAATTACTATGCAAAATTAAAGCGGAACATAAAAAATGCCTGGAAGAACAAAACTAATATAGAAAAGAAAAATCCAAAGGCATCCGAAGGGTAAATCCGAATACTTATAATTAAATTGGAAACAATAATCCCGGAGGTGTTTCTACAATGATATCGCGTAAATCGGTCATAACTTTCGGCATGGTCGCGATTCCCATCGCAATGTATGTAGCCACGCAGGATAATGACATCCATTTCAATCAGTTGCATAAGGAAGACAATAGCCGCATCCGTTACAAGAAGACCTGCGCCCACTGCGGTAAGGAGATTAAGTCGGAAGACATTGTAAAGGGATACGAGTATGATGATGACAAATATGTTGTTATCACGGAAAGTGAAATCGAAAAGATTAAGACGGAAAAAGAAAAATCCATTCAAATCCTGCACTTCGCCCAGTTGAACCAGATTTCCCCGGTTTTTTATGATAAAACCTATCAGGCCGCACCCGAAACAGGAGGAGAAAAAGCCTTTGAACTGCTTCGTTCCTCGCTGATGGCCGAACAGAAGATAGCCATAGGCAAAACGGTCATGGGCACAAGGGACACGCTGATGGCAATCATCCCGCGGGAAGAAGGTATCCTGATTTCCACCATGTTCTACGCCGATGACATCAAAGAACTTCAAAAACAGTATACGAAACCCGAAGTCTCCGAGCAGGAATTGAATATGGCAAAGACGCTGATTAATTCCATGGACACGCCGTTTGATCCTGCGAAATATAAAGATGAGTACCAGATTAAGCTCCGTGAGCTCATTGAGACCAAAATATCGGGCAAGGAGGTTGTAGCAGCAGAGTCCGAGAATGACGGCAAGGTTATCGACCTCATGGAGGCCCTCAAAGCCAGCGTGGAGAAGGCTAAAAAAGAGAAGGAACCGGCGTGATTTATGACTGTAAAGCTTGACAAATACAATCAGAAAAGGAATTTTGACAGAACCTTGGAGCCGGAGGGCATAACCGAAATTGCCGAAGAGGGTCTGAGGTTCGCTGTCCAGCACCATATAGCCCGCAGGGCTCACTACGATTTTCGTTTGGAATGGGAGGGGGCTCTGCTCAGCTGGGCGGTGCCCAAGGGTCCTTCCTATAATACCCGTGATAAGAGGCTCGCCGTACATGTGGAGGAGCATCCCTTGGAATACAGGAATTTTGAAGGGACGATTCCCAAAGGAGAATATGGCGGCGGAGTAGTCATGCTTTGGGATGAAGGATACTGGGAACCCTATGGAAACGTAAACGACGGACTTCGTGAAGGTATGCTGAAGTTTGTTCTGAAAGGAAGAAGACTTAAGGGAAAATGGGCTCTGGTGCGTTTGAAAGCAAAAGAGGGCGAGACTAAGGATAACTGGCTTTTATTGAAAGAAAAAGATGAATATGCCAAAACGGACCATGGGATTTCCGAATTTACTACCAGCATCAGAACCGGCCGAACCATGGAGGAAATTGAAAAAGGTGAAGACGAAAAAATCACGAAGAATCCTTTTGACAAGGCCGGCGTGCAGCTTGCCAAATTAGTAAATACGGTTCCGGAGGGTGAGGATTGGCTCTATGAGATGAAATATGACGGCTACAGGATACTTAGCTTTATTGAAGGCAACAGTGTCCGTCTTATGACCAGGAACGGCAATGATTACACAAGGCGGTTCCGGGATGTCGTCTATTCTCTCACGGACCTTGCCGGCGGAAGGGCGATGATTCTGGACGGCGAAATGGCAATCACTGACGCTTCGGGCAGGACGGATTTTCAGGCTCTGCAAAACTATATGAAAAATCCCAAGGACAAAAACCTGACCTATATCGTCTTTGATATTCTTGCGCTGGACGGAGCGGATCTTCGGGAACATCGGCTGATTGACAGGAAAGAAACACTGGAAGCTTTGATGAGGGATGCCCCAAAAAACCTATTTTACAGCCGGCATGTCAGAGGAAAGGCCAAGGAAAGTTTCTCTGCCGCCTGTGAGGCGGGTATGGAAGGAATAGTTGGTAAAAAAGCCGATTCCGTCTACAGTGGGACAAGAAACGGTGACTGGATCAAACTTAAATGCGATAAAAGGCAGGAATTTGTCATCGGAGGATATACGCTTTCCGGTAAGAAGACGAGAGGGGTAAGTTCGCTTCTCCTTGGCGTCTATGAGGGAGAGGAATTGGTATATGCCGGACGTGCCGGAACCGGCTTAAGCGAACACGATATGAAAGAGCTTGAGAAAAAATTTCAGAGTATAAAGAGGACGGAGGCCCCTTTCAAACCCGCTCCAAAGCCCAGAACGAATGAAAAGATTACCTGGCTTGAACCTGAACTGGTCGCGGAAATTAAATTTGCCGATTGGACCAGAGAGGGACTGTTAAGGCAGGGAAGCTTTAAGGGTTTGCGGACGGATAAGGGGCCAAGGGAAATAAAGAAGGAAAAAGCAGATGATGAAATACAGCCCCGGTCATCTGCCCAGGAAGCGGAGAGACCAATGGAAACAAACGTTAACAATATTATTATCGAAGGTATAAAGATTACCAGCCCGGACAAGGTGATATTTGAAGACCCTGAAATTACAAAAGCGGATGTAATCCGGTATTACAAGGAAGTATCGGAACGCATGCTGCCGTATGTGAGCCACAGGATATTAAGCATTGTGCGCTGTCCCAAGGGGATATCACAGACCTGCTTCTATAAGAAGCATCCTGGTCCAAACAGTAAAGGAATTGTCACAATTCCTGTTTCCGGCGATGACCGGGAAACGGAAGATTACTTTTATATTGAGAACACATCCGGACTTATATCCGAAGCACAAATGGGCACGCTGGAATTTCATACCTGGGGAAGCCGTGTAGATGAGCTTGAAAAGCCCGACATGATGGTATTTGATTTGGATCCGGATGAGGGAATGGATTTAAGTACGGTGCGCCAGGGTGTGCGGGATATGAAAAGTATTCTTTCCGAACTTTCGCTGAAGTCGTATCTCAAGACCAGCGGCGGAAAAGGGTATCATGTGGTCGTACCTTTAAAACCTGTCGTTTTATGGGATACGGTTCATGATTTTGCTAGAAATGTTGCCGAAGTTATGGAGAAAAAGTGGCCTGACCGGTACACAAGCAATATTAGAAAAGCTAAGCGTAAAAATAAAATATTTATCGACTGGATTCGAAACGGCAGAGGCGCTACAAGTATTGCCCCTTATTCCATTAGAGCGAGAAAAGGGGCCAGGATATCCATGCCCATCACGTGGGATGAACTTGATACGGTGGCACCCGATAGTGTCAATATGGCGGATGCGCTCCTGAGAATAGGCGGTAATGACCCCTGGAAAGATTTTTTCCGGAATAATCAGCAGCTTAAATGAGCAGGCCTGGTGCTGAATAAAACCGAAGGCAGAAAATTGCACCCCCTAAACTTGGTGTAGCAGCCGCGGTGATTTTCGTGCAGGCTTGATTTTGATGCTTGGATGTCATATAATTAGTACAAAAGTTTTTAATTTAATATAATAAATTTAATGTGATAAAGTTAAAGACAATAAGCATTCATAGATGGAAGGGAGGATTTCTGTGGACGTTCAGACAGTTTTACAGGAACTTGAATTATTGGGTTCGGAGCGGACAAAAAAAGTATATATGCAGCAGGGTGCCCGCGAACCTCTTTTTGGAGTCGCAACAGGTGCGATGAAGCCAATTGTCAGGAAAATCAAGATAAACCAAGCGCTTGCGGAAGAGCTTTACGCTACCGGCAATTATGATGCCATGTATCTCGCCGGTATGATTGCAGACCCCAAAGCCATGACCGAAGCAGATTTTGACAGATGGATGCAAAGCGCTTATTTTTACATGATTTCAGATTTTATCGTGGCCGTAACACTTGCGGAAACAGATTTTGCGCAGGCTGTTTCCAACAGATGGATTGCAACCGGCAAAGAATTGTATGTGTCTGCCGGATATAGCTGTTACTGCTGGCTGCTGGGCAACCGCAGGGATGAGGAGTTTGACAGGGAAAAGCTGGACATTATGCTCGAAACGGTGGAAAAAACGATTCACAGCAGCCCCGGCCGGACCAAATACGCCATGAATAACTTTGTCTCAACCGTGGGTGTTTCCTATATTCCGTTGCATGAAAAAGCGGTATCTGTTGCAAACACCATCGGAACTGTGGAGGTATTCAGAGGTAAAACCAAATGCAGTGTCCCTGTGGCGGCGTCTGAAATCCAAAAAGCAGTGGACAAAGGACGGCTGGGATTCAAGCGCAAAAACGTCAGATGTTAGACTTTTATGGGCTATAGCTGTTATAGGGGGGCTTAAGGTGAATGCACAAGTAATGACCAATACTGTGGATAAATTGCTGGATATGCAGCCGGATGCTATCCCGAGATACATATTGCTAAAAGAGTTTAAACAATTGCCTGATACGGATACAGAATTACAGAATGCATATGACAAGGTACTGTGTCATCCATTTGTTCAAAAGATTGTTAGTACCCAGGAAACTGCCGGTTATTGGGGAGAATTCCACGGGTATACCGAAAGTATAATCAGGCGGTGCCTATTCATAGGGATGAACAAAGACCATCCCTGTCTGAAAAAAACGATTGAATATATAGAAGCTATTCTAACCGGCCAGGCCATATGGAACCAGAGAATTGAAAAGCATGATACGGTAAGATGGTGGTTAGAAGTATTCATGCCTTTAGTCTCTGCAAGTATGCTTTCCTTGATTGATCCTGACAATCACCTTTTGAAAGATATGATATCCGTATGGAGAGATTTTGGAGTCTCAGCATGGGAAGGCAGTCAATATAATTCTGAAACAGAGAAATTAGCTCAAATTGAACATTTTAGATTTGAAATGAAAAGAACTATTCCATTTTATAATTACTATGTAATATTGCTTCTCACTTCAAAAAAGGGGATATTGCCTGAGGAAGCTGCGGATAAAATGCTTTCATATTGTATGAATCGGGAAAACGGTATTTACTATGTCTATGATAAAAGGCCAAACAAGCCTGTAACTATAGATAACACCAAGTTTTTTTATCACTGGCTCCGATGCAGTACAATTCTTTCAAGATATTCAGGATGGTTAAGATTTGAGAATGAATTTGAGAATCACCTTATGGAACAAAGAAATCCGGATGGATTATGGGATATCCGAAAAAAGCCATACGGAAGTATATTTCCAATATCAGATTCATGGCATAAGGAGAAAAACAGAATCATAGATAGTTCTATAGTAGTCCTGCACAGCATGAGAAACGAAAATGCAGCTGCGGAAGATATGAGTATAAGAACTATATTCTAAGAATCTTACAATCTCCTCTCTCCGAAAGAGCTGTTACCCGGCTAACTATATTGCCGGAGCGTTGAAAATCATCGCACCGTTCTGAACGCCCCACTTTGCGTTATACCGGGTGGCGGTTTTAGGAGCAGGGCGCCGCTAAGCACCGAAATCGGTCCTTGCCTCCCGCAAAGCGGAGCATCCAAAAAGCTATTTTTTTATAAGCCGAATTGCCATAAATTCTCTTCCGGGAAGTGTGATTTTAAACTTACCATGAAATGTACCCATCTTTTTTATTGTCATATTCCAGGTATCAATTACTTCAACCTCATAGTTATGTTCATCAGGGAAAGAAAAAATCCGAAAGCCGGGCCGGAAGCAGCTGTAATAGTGGATTGCATAGGCTCCTCCGTCAGCGATACCGACAACCTCGTCCCATTCCCTTTTGACTGGGCTCAGACCGTTACCGGGAGTCTGATGCATAATCTCAGATAAGAATCTTATCCGGGCGGGGCTTTCTCCATGAAGACTGCCGCCGTGGGACCACCAGAGAATGTTATCCGGATGCTGATAGGTTTCTCCGTGACAAGGATATCCTCCTCTGACAAAAGCTTCCCAGAAGCGTCTTGTCATTTCCTGACCGCTGATATTACCCCAGGCATGATTGATATTGCCTTCATATGCGATTTCATCCAGTACAACCGGCTTGTTATACCGGGTTCTCCATTCATCGGTCAGCTCCGCAGATTTATACAGATCAGTACGTTGGATACTGCAGTGGGTTATCCAGGGCCTGCTGAAATCATAAAACTGAAAACAGTTATGTATGGAGCGAAGATGCAGGTATGGATCATGGGCATAGATTTCCCTGGCGTTTGCTTCCCAGTCGGCAACTGATTTATGAAAGAACAAATCATACTCGTTTGCTAAGGACCACCATACATTTCGGTAAGCACTGAATCTGGCCATTATATAACGAAGATAAAATGCTTCGTTTTCCGTACCCATCCGGCTGAAACCCCATCGGTCGTAAGGGTGCATTAATATAATATCAGCTTCTATTCCTAAATCCCTTAAGTCCTTGATACGGCTTTCAAAATTTTGAAAATGAACGGGATTAAAACGCCGGAAGTCCCAATGATTTCCTTCCGGAACCGCGTTATCACCAAATAAAACAAAATTATCTTCATTTAAATCGGAGGAATCACAAGGAGTACCTTCGTAAGGATAAGAGACAGGTTCATGAAAATTATAGAGGTAGTGTTTTGGGAAAATACAAAAGCGCAGCTTATTAAATGCATTTTCCGATAAGGTTTTTAGAGTCTGTTCCTGTAACCCGGACGATTGATGGGTCCATACATAGCAGGTTGTACCAAGACAGTGAAAGGGAGTTCCGTCTTCATAAACCAGGTGAAGATTAGAACCAACCCGTACCGGACCATGATTATTACCCGATGGAGACGTTACCGTAAAATTCCCTTTATATTCTTCGGAAGAAAAAGTACCTTTAATAATAAATTGATATTCTTCTTCAAAGGAAGGCATAAAACGTACAATATATCTGCCGTTTCCGTCATAAAAGCCTTCTACCGTTTTGTTTTCGTTACAGGAAATGAATACACCGTAAATAGTATAGTCCTCAAAAGGATTTCCGTCCTGAAATCCCGATAAGGCGGCTTCGAAAGTGTCCCATTTTTCCACAGATGTTGTATAAACAAGATTATCCATAAAAGACCCCCATTTTATTAGTTTATAATATTATATAACTTTAAGGAGAAAGAAGCTATAAATATTCTGTTAAAAAATATCACTATCCGGAGTTCTTTCCAAAGGGGTATATCGTTAGATAAGTCTACATGGTATAATGTCGACAGACATTATACCTGCGCCGAACGTAGTGAGTGCGCATCAACGCCACAAAGTGGCGCATACCATGGGAGCTTGCGGACATGGTATAATGTC
>DBEP01000004.1:111363-111738 GCA_002294045.1 Lachnoclostridium sp. UBA903
TGAGTGCGCATCAACGCCACAAGGTGGCGCATATCATGGGAGCTTGCGGACATGGTATAATGTCGACAGACATTATACCTGCGCCGAACGTAGTGAGTGCGCATCAACGCCACGAAGTGGCGCATACNNGCCTGCGGACATGGTATAATAACCTATAAATTATTAATAGGAGGAAGTGGAAATGAAATACAATACAATAGCAGAGGTTTATGATTTGGGACCATTTATATCAAGGATAATTTTAGAGCCGGATTATCCCATATCGGAATGCGGGCTTGATAATGAAACATTTCGGGTACATGTGGCAAGGAAGGAAAAAAAGACAGGTAAGACAGTACAGGTACGTGCTTCCTGGGATTCTGATGAAGCATACCC
>DBEP01000095.1 GCA_002294045.1 Lachnoclostridium sp. UBA903
TCTCTACGGTAGCCTCAGAGCATTTTTCATAAATCTCTTCTGCCGTAAGTTCTTTTGGCATAACTGTAATTGTACTGGTATATTTTTTCGTGTCAACCAAAGCCGTAATTTTAACCGTCCCCTTCTTAAGTCCGGTCACAACTCCTTCAGAAGACACTGCCGCTATATTTTTATCACTGCTGGACCATTTTACGTCCTTTGCCGTACCGGTTACTTTTAATGTTACGGTTTCTCCGATATATACGGAGGCATTTGTTATATTCAGTTTTACGACGGCTGCATCTGCAGTTATGATATTGCTGTAAAACGGCACAGAAACCGGTATTGCTGCCCATAAAACTACGGCAGTCATTAAACTTAAGGCTGCTCTTTTTAATCGAACCATATTCCTCACACTTTCTTTCTAATTACTAATCCTGCCGCGGTTTGTATGTTTCTGCCTTTGTATCTCGGCTTTGTTTATCCAATTGGAACTCTTGTTTTACGTCTCCGCCTTGCTTCTTTGGCAGACTAAAAATTGCTTCCACTCCATCCCCAATTTCTTGTCTCTTCATATTTCACATAAATATGATCCGGAGAAATTTTCAGTTCTTCCTCCAGTATTTTGGTAATAGCCGCGGTCAGTTTATTATAAACTGCCGGCTCGGCACTGCCAAATAGTTTAACTTCCACAAAAGCAATTCCGCTGTCTGATTTTCCTTTGAAATACAAGGAGCATTGCTCTTCAAAGGAAACCATGAGCCAGTTTTCACTTTTGCCGGGGATAATTTCTATTGCTTTTCCCAGTTTTTTCTTAATTTCTATTTCTTTTTCTTTTGAAACATTTACATTGGTTTTTGTATTAATATATGGCATATGTTACCTCCTTTGGATTATATAAATATTTTAGTTTATAAGAATAATTTATTGTTAGTTTGCTTATTTGTCAAGCTATTTATAAGCCGCTCCTCCATCCGGCAGGCAATTTAAATTAACATAATATTCCTTTCCGGGATTGACCCGGACGGTACAGATACCGCAAAACCGTATAACTGCCTCCGAAAGCTGTTTCCCGGGATTATTTTCCGCCCTGCATTTTCGTGCATTACAGTAAATTTTTATTTGCCGTGCATTACAGGAAATTATGCCGCGCATTTATGGGAAATTACTTATTGACAAGATAAGATATTCTAATTATACTATTACTAAATAATTGAATAAATATTAGTAAACCGTTGATTAAGAAGAGTACGTACGTTATTTCATTTTCAGAGAACCTTATGCTGGTGGGATTAAGGTAATGAGACCGGACGGAATGGACTTATGAGGTTGGGAAGAAAGGCTTTTCGCCGAGTAATGCCTGACGGGAACTCCACCCGTTATCCCGGGAGCATATATGATGGAAGTATATGGAATGAGTGGGTGACTTTTCACCAAACAGGGTGGTACCGCAGAAGCAGATATTAACTTTTGTCCCAGTAATTTTACTGAGACAGAAGTTTTTTTTATGCAATGGGAAAATTATTCTATCGCAAAAAAACTCCCGGACAGGATGCGCATGACGTGCCGCCGGTAATTGTCACTGAAGTAACAGCGCGTGCATCTGCACTAAAGTCCGGCTTACCAGACTTAATCTGATTTTAAATCATTCATTGAAAGGAGTAATCATTATGGCAAAAATTCCACACAGACTGTATCTTACGGAGGACCAGATGCCCACTAAGTGGTACAATCTTCGCGCAGACATGAAGGAACTGCCCGATCCCATGTTAAACCCGGGAACCTTCAAACCTGCAACAGAGGAAGAATTATATCCTGTTTTCTGTAAAGCACTTGCCCATCAGGAAATGGATGCAGTAACCAGGTATGTAGACATTCCGGAAGAAATACAGGAATTCTATAAGATGTATCGCCCGTCCCCTTTAATCCGTGCTTACAATTTAGAAAAGGCACTGGACACTCCGGCAAAAATATATTACAAATTTGAGGGAAATAATACCTCCGGAAGCCATAAGCTAAACTCTGCCGTTGCCCAGGCTTATTATGCCAAAGAGCAGGGATTAACCGGCCTTACCACGGAGACAGGGGCCGGACAGTGGGGTACTGCCCTGGCAGAAGCCTGCTCCTATTACAAAATCCCCCTAACCGTATACATGGTTAAGTGCTCCTATGAACAGAAGCCTTTCCGCAAATCCATTATACAGACCTTCGATGCAACAATCATTCCAAGCCCCAGTGATACCACCAATGCCGGACGCAGTATTTTGGCCCGGAATCCCGACACCGGCGGAAGCCTTGGCTGTGCAATCTCCGAAGCGGTGGAAAAAGCCGTCACAACCGAAGGCTGCCGTTATGTATTGGGCTCCGTATTAAATCAGGTACTGCTGCATCAATCCGTTATAGGACTTGAAACCAAAACTGCCATGGAGATATTGGGTGAATACCCTGATATCGTAATAGGCTGCGCCGGAGGCGGTTCCAATCTGGGGGGCTTAATCGCACCTTTCATGCAGGATAAACTGCTGGGTAAGGCAGAACCGAGAATTATCGCCGTAGAACCTGCCTCCTGTCCTTCTTTCACCCGCGGTAAATATGCATATGATTTCTGCGATACCGGCAAAGTGACTCCCATGGCCAGAATGTATACATTAGGCTGCGGTTTTATTCCTTCCGCCAACCATGCCGGTGGTTTAAGATACCACGGAATGTCACCGATTCTGTCCAAATTGTATCATGACGGATATATGGAAGCGGTGGCGGTAGAGCAGTCCAAGGTATTTGAAGCAGCCTGCCTGTTTGCAAAGCAGGAAACCATATTACCTGCTCCGGAATCCTCCCATGCAATCCGCACAGCTATAGATGAANNATTCCTACCGATGAAGACCTGGAAACCGGTTTTTCCCAATTACCAAAAATCCCGGGTATACAGGATTGAATCTACCGGATTATTTAAAATGGTTATCTGGCTAAATTTATGGAATTTCTTAAATCTAAAATGCCAAATCCCCAATACGGATTCGGATAAATTATATTCCTTTCCCGATCCGCTCCTATGGCTAAAATGCTCCTTATCTTGGCACTGGGCAGGTTCCGCTGGTTCCCTCTTACGATACCCCATTCCTGCAGCAATGCCACGGCACCTGTTGCATAGGCGGCTGATACACTTGTACCTGTATTAAGCATGTATTGATTGCCTATGCCTGGTGCCCTTACATCAACGCCCGGAGCCGCGATATCCGGTTTGGGTTGGTTATTTTTTGTAAAACCCCTGCTGGCGGCATAATACAATTCCTGATTTAACGGATCATAAGCTGTCACAGTCAGGACGGTTAATTCATTTCCCGGAGTTGTAATTGTGGTAAATGGATTCGAATTTATAAAGAGAGTCCCATAGGAAACGAAATTATTAATAGGGAGCCATATATTATATGAGGATAATAAGTTGCCTAATGCCGTTACTCGAAACCGCCAGGTCCCGGGCAGCGGATTTCTGATTCGAAACAGTATAAACTGGTCTCCGCCCAATGAATTATCCAATATATTATCTACAATTATTCTTGTATCTTCATAATCCAGCCGCATTGTAGTACTTTGTATGAATATCGGCGGTATACGGCCGACTAATTCATTATCAGGCGTGTATATATCAACGGTAAAGATATTCGGAGCATTTCCCCAAAACTCCATAAAAAACCCCGGATTATCAACACCGATTGTCAGCAATACATCATTATAATTATTAGTGGGGCTCATTTCCCCATAAACATGATGCCCGCTGCTGCCTTCATTGCCTGCCGCAACCACAATGGCGGCATTACTTAATTGTCCCATAGTAGACAAATAATTATTAAATATACCTTCACCCACATGGGCTCCCTGTGAAGAGCCGAGTCCAATGCAAATGCTGATGGGACGATTTAATCTTTCTGCTGTTTGTATCAGATAATTTATCCCCAGCATAATGTCATTTTCCTGGTAGCAAATAGTATCCTGGGGTAAATAAAAAAATTCTTTTATGTTTGCCTTGGCAGGCTTTAGCTTAACAATAACAAATTCCGATTCCGGCGCCACACCTATGAAATTATTTTCCTCATCATAAGTCCCTCCCGCAATACCGGCCAAAACGGTACCATGACCAATTTCATCCGTACTGGGAACAACAGACAGAGGATCTTCACTATTTATAGCAGCATTTATATCTTCCCTGCTGAACTCCGTACCGAAAAAATAACCCTCCGGATAACGATTGCCCCCATTAATGTTCTGGTCCCAAATTGATATAATCTTTGTTGTTTGATCCGCATATTGAAAGACCCTGTTGCTGTAATCAATTCCTGTGTCCACAAATCCAAGCAATACTCCGTCGCCTCTTAATTCATTGTCAGGAATACGATATGCATGAAAAGCATTTGCTGAATCATAACTGTGAATTGACATTAATCCGTAACATTTAGGTATCACATTATAGCCTAATTCATAAATTATGTTATCATCGATATAATCAGCCGGTAAATAGGCTATGGAATGTAAATCATTAATCCTCAGGACGGAAACATCGGAATATGTTGCTAAAATATTCTGAAGTATTAACCGGTCAGCAATTAAATCTGCAAAATCATTACTGATAATTTTAAATCTTTCTTCTTCATTCATTTACTAATCCAATAATTTTTAATAAATTATATGAATATATAGACAATACAGAACTATAATTAAGTCCGGATGTAATGAAAGAATGGATATTTTATTGTTAGCTTACATATTTTATTTTATAGAAACATTTCTTTTGAACATAATTTTACCTGACGATATATGTCGAAATTAAAAAATCTTCTTTTCTTCTCGGACACCCTGTGCTATAATGATAATTGGTGATATTATCGTCCCAGGAAACTTATTTACTAAATATTTTTGCATGAAATGGCCCCTGAATAATCATACTATAATAAGGGACTCTTGATTTTTGTAAATAGTTTCTTTTTTTATTGTACATGAAAAGCAACCAGAGCCATGGAGGAATATGATGAGCGAAGCAGCACATAATTTTGAAGAAAAATTAAGAGAATTGTTATCTTACGCCAATGACAACAAGGGTGTCGTTGACGTAGGTAAAGTGAATGATTTTTTTAAAGAGATGAACCTGGACGTCAGGCAAATTGATAAAATATATGAGTATCTTGAAGCCCATAATATAGTCGTTTTAAATCCTATAGAAGAGGATGAACCGGATGACGAAATTATTATGGAGTTGGAGGACAGCGATGAAGCAGCACTGCTGGACTTGGAGGATTTCTCCATGGTTGGGACCATGTCTGACGACCCGGTTAAATTATATTTAAAGGAAATCGGAAGCTACCCTCTTCTATCCGTAGCGGAAGAAATCGAGCTGGCTAAGAAAATTGAAGAAGGGGATATCCACTCAAAACAAGTATTAGCCGAATCCAATCTCCGTCTGGTTGTAAGTATTGCCAAGCGTTACGTAGGCAGAGGTTTATCCTTTCTGGATCTGATACAGGAAGGTAATTTAGGTTTAATTAAAGCAGTAGATAAATTCGACTATAATAAAGGATATAAGTTCAGTACCTATGCAACCTGGTGGATCCGCCAGGCAATTACCAGATCCATAGCGGACCAGTCACGTACCATTCGTATTCCGGTACATATGTCTGAGGTAATTAATAAGACTTATCGTGTATCCAGGAGTCTTCTTCAGGAATTGGGCCGTGAGCCTTCCGAACAGGAAATAGCGGATGCCATGAAGCTTCCTATAGAAAAAGTCAGGGAAATCCTTAAGGTTTCAGCTGATCCTATTTCTCTGGATACCCCTATCGGGGAAGAGGATGACAGCCATTTAGGAGACTTTATTAAGGACGACTCCATAATGGGACCGGAAGATGCGGCTTCTTATTCCGTACTTCAGGATCAGATATCCAAGCTGCTGGAAACCTTAACGGAAAGAGAACAAAGGGTATTAATTCTGAGATTCGGGTTAAAGGACGGAAGAACCAGGACTTTGGAAGAAGTCGGTAAGGAGTTTAATGTAACCCGAGAGCGGATAAGACAAATTGAGGCAAAAGCTTTAAGAAAGCTGAGGCATCCCAGCAGGGCAAGAATGCTGAAAGGCTATGACATCATGTAAAGGTTTCATCTTACTTTGTACTAGTTAAAAATAACGGCGTATAACACTGGTTAAGTGATTATGCCCTTTAAGGAGGTCACAATGGAACGAATTGTAATGATGGTTATTCGGAGTTTCTTTCAATTGCCATATTGGTGGTATCAAATTAATAAATACTGCGATGTTAAGAAATATGATGAAACTACCAGATACGCCCTGCTGCACCGTTTGACTAAATATGCAAACCGCAAGGGCAGGGTTAAGATTAAATGTTATGGCCTTGAGAATCTTCCGGAAGAAAACGGTTATATATTGTATTCCAATCATCAGGGTTTGTTTGATGCTCTGATTTTACTTGAAACCCATGAACGCCCCTTCGCTACCGTGTCGAAGAAAGAAGTTGAAAATGTTTTCTTTTTAAAACAGATATTTTACATCCTTCAATCCAAATTCATAGACCGGGAAGATGTCCGTCAAACCATGAAAATCATGATGGAAGTAACAAAAGAAGTAAAAGAGGGCCGCAATTACTTAATATTTCCGGAGGGTACCCGTTCACGAAATAAAAACCAGCTTCGGGAGTTTAAGGGTGGCAGTTTCAAATGTGCCATGAATGCAAGATGTCCAATCGTTCCGGTGGCCATAATTGATTCCTATAAATCTTTTGATACCCATTCCATTGCAAAATTAACCGTCCAGATACATTATCTGAACCCCCTCTACTATGAGGATTATAAAGATAAGAAGTCAGGTGAAATTGCTGAATTGGTATCGGGTATAATAAAAGACACAATAGAAGAATATGAAATAACCGCATAAAGGATAAACCGCACCCTGTAGGACAGCACGGGAATAAAGCCGTGATGCACTTACAGGGTAACTTTTGTTAGCAACAACTTTTTTAAACTTTTTGTCCGGTTTCCTTTCAATTGATAATTCCTGCAAGATGCCTTCTCAGTATGGGACCCAGTATTACGGCCGCCGCAATTTTTATGATATCACCCGGTATATAAGGGATAACTCCCATGAAAAGCCCTTCTGAAAAAGTCAAATCCAATTGGTAGGCAAGCCAGGCGGTCCCAAACAGGTAGGTAACCAGAAGTCCCAGCACCATTCCAAAGACATACATATATATTTTTCCCTTACATTTTTCAATAAATAAACCGCTGATAACTGCCAGAAATACAAATCCGATCAGGTAACCTCCCGTCGGTCCCGCAAGTTTTCCCAATCCTCCTTCGAAACCCGAAAATACGGGAACTCCTACCAGTCCGATTAAAAGATATATCAGATAACTAATGGTACCTTTTTTCCATCCCAGTAAAAAAACCGTAAAATAGATAACCAGATTTGTAAATGTAATAGGAACCACGCTAAATGGCAAAGGCATGGAAAGAGGCCCTAAAATACAGGTAACGGCCGTCATCAGCCCGATTAAAGTTATTTCTTTTGTTGTAATCTTTTTGTTTTTCATAAATTAACCTAACATATCACAGGTTTTTTCTGCAATATCGCCGCCTAAGATTAAAATACCGGCTTACGCGGCATTCCTTTCTTAATATTTTTTTCTTTCAGTCAAAATTTATGTAGATAAATCAAATCCCAGGTTCTTAAGCATTGCAATGTCCTGCTGAATGTTGTTTCCCGAAGTGGTCAGCATGTTTCCCGTAATGGTTGCGTTCGCACCGGACAGGAACGCCTTTTCCCCGGAATTCTCCATGATTGCACGGCCTGCGGCCAATCTGATATCTGCTTCCGGATTAATATACCGGAAAATCGCTATGGTTCTTAATATATCTTCCGCCGGCACACTCGGCAAATCTTCCAAAGGAGTCCCTTTTATGGGCATAAGCGCATTAATTGGTATGGAATCAACTTCCAGCTCCGATAAGCTGACAGCCATATCCAGGCGGTCCTCCCAATTCTCTCCCATTCCTATGATTCCGCCGGAACAAACCTCAAGTCCGGCTTTTTTAGCCAGGCGTATACAATAAATTTTATCTTCATAGGTATGGGTTGTACAAATATTACGGAAGTTTCTTCTGGAGGTTTCAATGTTTTCGTGATATCTTGTAACACCTGCCTCCTTCAAGGCTATATAATCTTCTTCCGTTAAAAGCCCGTGGGAAGCACACAAACCAATGCTGCACCGTTCTTTCATTTTCCGGTAGGCCGATATTGCCCTGGCAAGCTCCCTGCCTTTTAAGGCTCTGCCCGCAGTTACGATAGAGTACCTGTGAACCCCTTCTTCCTCATGCTTTTTGCAGTCCTCTAATATAATGTCTTCGTCCAAAAAATCATATTCCGCTATTCCCGTTTTATGATGTCCGGACTGGGCACAAAATTTGCAGTCTTCACTGCATTTACCGCTTCTCCCGTTAATAATGGCACATAAATCTGCCTTATTGCCATGGTAATGTTCCCTTATCTTATTGGCCCCTTCACACAATTCGGTTAAATCTGCAGATAAAAAGATAGATAAATCATCTCCCCTTTTTATACGATAACCATTCATTACTTCTTCAGCCAGTTCCGTCATAATTCTTTCTGCTAGTTCCACCATATCACGTTTTCACCTATCCTTCCGCTCAATGAGCCTTCTGTCCATCTATCCTACAGTGATTTGGGGGTCTTACACTTACCTCGCCGGAAGATAAGGCTTTTATTTCACCGTCAGGTAATTTCACGATAAGCCTGGCATTTTCATCAATATCCATGGCTGTGGCATTCAGTAATTTATCCCCCGTAACGACATGAATTTCTCTTCCGATTAATAATGAGCGCTTCCGGTATTCTTCCAAAAAGGCCTTTTCGGAAAATTCGGAATAATAATTCCAAAATTGATTGAGTATTTCCGCAATTAACTTACTTCTAAGTTCCGAAGAATACTTTCCTGTTTCAAAAATACCGGCTGCTATATCTTTAAGCTCCGCCGGAAAATCATCTAAAGGCCTGGCAACATTAAGCCCGATTCCCACGATACAGTATTCCAGCCCGCCTCCTTCAAAATCAACTCCGGCTTCCGTAAGAATCCCGCATACCTTTTTTCCGTTACAATAAATATCGTTTACCCATTTAATCTTGGCATCATATCCGGTAGTTTTTTCAATTGCCCTGGCAACCGCTACAGCCGCCGACGTGGTAATAAAAAGGGCATCATCTGCCGTGAGCTTAGGCCGTAAAAGTATGCTCATGTAGATTCCGGTTTTGGCAGGAGAATAGAAATTCCGCCCCATACGGCCTCTTCCCCCCGTCTGCTCTTCCGCTATTAATACCGTCCCTTCTGACGCACCCCCGGCGGCTGCTTCTTTCAGCAATGTATTGGTGGATGTAACGGATTTATGTACTTCAAGGTTCAGATGCTTTAAATTCTCGGCCAGATATGGCGTTATGCTTTCACCAGATAAGATGTCGTTATCTTCTGATAAGCAATACCCCTTATTGGGAACTGCCGTAATGGCATAACCTTCGCCCTGCAGTATTTTGATTGCTTTCCAGACTGCATTTCTGCTGATGGAAAGTTCCTGTGCCAGCTTGGCGCCGGATACACTGTTTCCTTTGTGTTTTACCAATACAGACAGGACATGCTGCTTTACACTCAAAAAATCACCTCTTTCTGCTATAAATTTTATCCTTTACCGTAATTTCATATAAACTTAATTCTTATAATCAAGACAAACTTAACAGTATTCCTTCCGCTTGCTCAAGACGGTTGAAGTTTCTTTTAGCACTTAAGTTAAAGAGTTAGTTAGCTTCATAATCATTTTTTAAAGATATCATAAGAAAACCGAAATGTCAACCATATTTTATTATCAGGTTGACATTTCGGTTTTTGAATAACTTTACCGCTTTCGTCACTGCATTATTTAATCACTACTTATCAAATTCCGGGTTAAAAGCATAGAAGTTCCTGGAATCCAAATGATCCTGTACTATCCTTAAGGATTCACCGAATCTCTGATAATGAACGATTTCCCTTTCCCTTAAAAAGCGAATCGGATCAATGATATCGGGGTCTTTAATTAAACGGAGAATATTATCGTAAGTGGTTCTGGCCTTTTGCTCTGCTGCCATATCTTCGTGTAAGTCGGTGATTGCGTCGCCTTTGGATTGAAAGAAGGTTGAACTAAAAGGCATACCGCTGGCTGCCTGAGGCCACAGGCCAACCGTATGATCTACAAAATAGGTGTCAAATCCGGCTGCTTTTATTTCTTCAATGGATAAATTCTTTGTTAACTGATGAACAATTGTACTGACGATCTCCATATGGGCCAGTTCTTCTGTACCTGTTTAAGTATCGGTATGACGACAAACTCATTAAGCCGGTCCGATTTATTCAATGAATTATAAATTAAATCTCTTGTAAAATGGCATAATCGATTGTCTCTTCCAACTCCTTAAGAAAAACTTTTACCCGGATATCTGATTGCATGTTACTTTTATTGTTGCTTTTATTATTTATTTCACCGTTGGCATTTATAATTATTCCGTCAAGTATATTATGATAAAAGGCATCACTCCAGGCCTGACCGTTCATTATACTGCGGAGAGTATTCTTTATATCCTTAAAATTATTCTCCTGCGGCAGCCCTTCTTCCAAAGCATTGTTATGTAATATTTTCTTTGCTCCTGCTTCACAGGCTTTAGCCAATTGGTCAATCTCCGATTCATATTTTTGTTTCAGTTTCTTATAATCTGCACCTGTAATCTCTCCTGACAGGTATAAATCAATCAGCCGCTGTTTTTTTGATATGGTGGATTCCAGCTTGTTTTGTACCTTCTCTGATTCTTTACCCTGATTATTCTGATCCATAACCATTCTTAAGATGCCGCCAAGATAATCCGATATTCCTGATTGGTCGATACTGAGGTTTTTTATAATATCCTTCATAATAAACTTTAAATCCTCCTCCGTAACGGTCCGATTGCGGCATCCCGTTTCATGGCCGGTTCCGCCGATATGTTTTTTGCCTTTTTGTACCGCTTCATAGCAGCGCCAGTACCGGTATACACTTTTGTCGCTGCGCTTTTTCGTCCGGGATACATAGGAGCATCCGCAGGCTCCGCATCGGATTAAACCGGAAAAGCAATAACGGTTGCTGTATTTTTTCCTGTCTTCCGGGGAAGGGCTCCTGCGCGTTAATTCAGTCTGGGCTTTTTGGAATAATTCACGGCTGATAATTGGCACATGGTGGTCGTACAGGGTTATAAATTCTTCCTCCCCCTTATTGTATTTCTTTTTATGGCTCAAATAATCGGGAGTATAGGTTTTTTTCTGTATTAAGTCCCCGCAGTATTTTTCATTTTTAAGAATCCTTAAAATAACCGAACCATGCCATTTTATATTCCCTCCCGCCGAAGGAATACCTGCCTCTGTCAGTTCCCTTGCAATGACATGGGTTCCTTTCCCTTCCTGAACAAACTTATGGAATATAAGCCGCACTGTTTTTGCTCCTTCTTCATTTACATACAGCCTGCCTTTCCTTAAGTCGTATCCTAACATATCCCGTCCAAATGCCACTCCCTGCTCCATACTGCGTTTCTGCCCCCA
Source organism: Lachnoclostridium sp. UBA903 (assembly GCA_002294045.1). GTDB lineage: Bacteria > Bacillota > Clostridia > Lachnospirales > Lachnospiraceae > Anaerocolumna. Next base: position 11,649 of record DBEP01000095.1, read on the forward strand.
TTTTACCCGTTCCGAAGTTTTCCGGCTTTCTTCCTGCGCTATGGAAGCTAAAATGGTAAGCCGGAGTTCCGCATCAGAATCCAGAGTATTAATATTATCGTTTAAGAAAATAATGCCGATACCCAATTCCTTTAATTTCCGGGTATAGTAGATACTGTCTAAGGTATTACGGGCAAAGCGGCTGATCTCCTTGGTTAAAATAAGTTCAAAGCTATGCTTTTGTGCATCCTCAAGCATCCGGTGAAACGCATGCCTTCTCTTTGTACTGGTTCCTGTTATTCCTTCGTCGGCATATACGGCGGTAAGCTCCCAATGAGGATTTCGGTTAATATAATCATGAAAGTATCTTTTCTGGCTCTCCAGAGAATTTAACTGGTCTTCTTTATCCGTTGATACCCTGCAATAGGCGGCGACTTTTATCATTATTATACCCATTGCAGGGGCTGTTGCAAATTCAAAATATAACTTACTTGCGAAAGCATATGATTTGCATTTTGCAGCAGCCCCCTGCCACAGTGAAACAGGTTTGAAGAATTACAATGTGGCGCCCTATCCTTTCTTATTTTATCTTCTTCAATCTTTCAAACATGCTGCCGATACGGCATGCCCGCCTGCGTCGTTTCTGCCTTTCGGCACAAGTATTTTTCAAACATACTCTGGTACAACGTTCCTAAATTAACCGGACCATTATGCTGGTCTAAATCTCCGATAGCACTGGTCCACAAGCCTCGGCGTAGCACCACTACGCCTGCGTTTGTGAACCAGCACTCTCGAAGATTTATCCTCAGCCTAATGACCAGTTATTTAGAGAACATTGTACTAGAACTTCCTTATTTCTTCCTCACATTGTTCGAACTGGTACCGGGTTATCTGTCCATTTTCCAGCAACGCCAGCAGCAAAGAAATTTGAAAATGCTCCAGAAATTCCTTTTTCTGCAATAAGTCCGTATTTTTCCCGTTGTTATCCTGCCGTACGATTATCTTCTGTTTTTTTCTCAATAACAAGCCTCCAATCAGAGAAATATTGTTATCGATATAATTTATTGGATAATGGTTGTACGTTATTCTACATATTCAAAGCTGACATTTCTGCTGGTTAAATCAAATATTAAATTACCTTTATTATAAAGCAGGAATCTTCCCTCCGTTAAATGCTGCTCTTTAATTGTCTTTGTGAACTCCCCTTTCACCGGTGCAAACAAATCATGGGAAAATTCATGGCCGCCTGCCGTTCCGCCTTTTTCAGCCCGGCAGGGCAGGGGGGACAAAATGATTTTAAATAAATATCCTCCCTGTTTTAAACAAATTTCCCTGGGTCCGCTTTCCAGAATTTTAACACCCAGATAAGTGGCAAACCGGTACTCTCTGCCCTTATATAATATGGCACAGATACAGCCTTTAAAGTGAATACCGTGATAGGGGATTTCCGCTATGGAAATAAAAACTGAACACCTTGTTCCGGGAAAATGATTGCACTGGATCCACAAATAAGACTTAGGGAAAGAGTGCCCCACATCCTTTTCCACATAACCGGTTCCGGGATGGAAGACATATTCCTTTCCGTTGCAATTTATATTTCCGACTACCTTATGATACATGCTGATAATTTCATGCTTGCATTCCATTGCCGGGAAAAACTTAAAAAAGCCCATAATTGTATATCGTACGGGTTTCATCCTGCCAAAGGCCAGTATTCCTTTTATATGAATTTCTTCCGTATTTATATTTACTTTAATGCCTCGTCGGCTGAATACATTTTTACCTAACCGGATAATCAGCTTTCTCCTGTCAATGCTGAAATCCTGTATGGAAAAAGGAATCTGATAAGAATTATCATTCATGATAATCTGCAGAAATGCATAAGAGTTTCCAATGGCATCCGTATGATAGCCAGGAATAAAAGAAATAATTCTGTTTCCTGCCTGCTGTTTAAAATACCAGCCCTCAAAAAAACATTTCCGCTTTGATTTATTTATTAAGCTCTTCACACTCCAGGCCCTCCATGGCAGGATTATCTATTACCGCACCGGTATAGTCAAAACGGGAACCATGGCAGGGGCATTCCCAGCAAAGCTCGTCGGGATTCCATTCCAACTGGCAGCCTAAATGGGTGCACTTTGTGGATACCATATATACCCGGCCTTCTCTGTCCTTATACACGCCAACTCTTTCTCCGTCTTCTTCAACCACCGCTCCATGTCCTGCCGGGATTTCTTTCAGCCTTGCATCCGGTATTTTAATTTTTTTCAAAATCAGACTTTTGACCGTATGTCCTGCTTCATTTATAAGACCGGCCATGGATGCGGTAACTGTAAATCTTTGCGGGTTAAATACCTCTTCATAAGAATTCCCTGACCCGCTTATCTTGTCGCTTAGAATCATGGCTGATACCATGGAACCGGTCATTCCCCACTTTTTAAAACCGGTTGCAACATAAAGGTTGGGCGTGGATGCAGAGTATTGACCGATATAGGGTACACTGTCTACGGTATGACAGTCCTGGGCCGACCAGTGGCATACCTCTGCGCTTTCCGGATAATAATCCTTAGCTGCTCTTCTTAATTCTTTATACTTTCCGCCTGCTGAATTCTCTCCGGTCCTGTGACTTCCGCCTCCCAATATAAGCATATCCTTATAATTACGGAACGAATATCCGGATTGGCTTTCATCCTTGTACATGCCGTCAAGTGCAGGAGCATTGCTTAATGCAAGGGCATAAGCCCTTTCCTGGTGCATTCTCACGAAATAATATCCCGGACTGTTAATAAACGGGTAATGGGTTGCAATAACAATGGACTTTGCTTTCACTTTACCCTGTTCCGTTATAACAGTCCGGTCTTCAATTCCCTGCACCATGGTATGTTCATATATTTTTAAAGGTTTACTGATTTCTTTCAGAAACTCCAGAGGATTAAACTGGGCCTGTCCATCAAATTTAACCGCACCTATTATGGCAAACGGCAGAGCCGAATCCGTGGTGAATTCCGCATTGATTCCGCATTCTCCGGCTGCTCTCACTTCTTTCTCAATCTTTGAAATATCCTTTCTTGTATATACATAGGACGGCAGCCTTTCAAAATGACAGGAAATATTCTCCTCATCGATTAAATCTGCATACATCCGGATGGCAGCTTCATTGGCCATTGCATACATGGATGCTTTTTCCTTCCCCATATTCCGGAGCAGAGTATCATATGTCAAAGCATGCTGTGATGTAATTTTAGCTGTGGTATTTTGGGTCTGCCCGCCTGCTGTTACGTCTGCTTCCAGTATTACGGAGTCAATCCCTTTCCTTTTCAGCAATACGGCGGTTAAAATTCCCGCCATCCCGGCCCCGATAATAACTGTGTCTGCCTCCATATTATCTTTTAGCGGTTCCTGTTCCGGAAACCGGCATTCCTTCTTCCAAATTGATTCCATTTCTTTACCCGGCATAATGTACCATTTCTTTCACTATGCGCTATCCTTTCTAACATGATTTAATAAATTAATTCTCATGAAATTTAAGACAAATCTCAATCAGCGCTTACAAGCGGACCTGCAAAGTTTAATCAGATATATACTATTTTTCAAAGATTCACGTTTATCTTACCGTAGGCTCCGCAGCTTAATTAAGCTGATTATTATATAGAATTACCAGATTTTCATATTATACTCATGTTTTGAAAAGAAGCAGGAACAGACGATTAACTTAATATAGTTGACTTAATTTAAAGAAATAGGTATTATACTATTCAGGTTAAGAAAGAGTCTGGCTTGCCAGACTCTGGCGCTGACGCGCTGTCACCTAAGTGACAAATTTCCATAGCGCGTCATGCGCAGCCCCGGAGGGTTTTTATCTCATAGGACGAGCTTTCTTATGAGATAAGAAACAGCACCGTGTTGCCGGTGCTCCGAAAAAAGATATAGATGGGAGATTATATGGATATTTCAATACATACATTTTTTATTGTCTGCCCCTTGGTATTTCTTGCGGGATTGGTTGATTCCATTGCCGGCGGCGGCGGGCTGATTTCACTTCCGGCTTATTTTATCGCAGGCCTGCCGCCCCATTACGCCATTGGGACCAATAAACTGTCTTCCAGTGTCGGTACTGCCATTGCTGCCTTCCGCTACTGTAAAAATAAACTGGTGGACTGGGGTATCGTAATACCTTCCGTCCTGCTGGCTCTGCTTGGTTCGACCATCGGAGCCAGTCTTGCGCTGCTGGCAGGAGAGAAAATCCTGAAATATATTCTGCTGTTCCTGCTTCCGGCAGTAGGTTTTTATGTTCTAAAAAGCAAAACTTTTACCCGTAAGATAGAACCGAAGCCCCTTCCGAGATTAAAGGTATATTTTATTGCCTGTCTGGCTTCTTTTATCATTGGTGCCTATGACGGGTTTTACGGCCCGGGAACCGGAGCTTTTCTAATTCTCACCTATACCGCAGCTGCCAGAATGGATATAAGAATTGCTTCCGGCAATGCCAAACTGGTTAACTTATCATCCAACATAGCTGCCCTTGCAACCTTTATGTTAAGCGGTAAGATTATGTTCGTCCTGGGTATTACCGCTGCTCTCTTCAGCATTGGAGGCAATTATATCGGCTCAGAATTGGTACTAAAAAACGGCCATAAAATTATCAGGCCGGTGATTTTGGTCGTAATTACCCTATTATTCATTAAAGTGATTAGTGACAATATTTGAAAGCCGTTTAAAATCATAAACCCAAACAAAACTGTATAGTTCACGATTTTAAACGGCTCCTGTTTATTAAGCACGGAAACCTCTTCCCACAATTTCGCTGGTATTGGTAATAAGGATAAAGGCTTCCGGTTCGACCTGTTTTACAAAGCTTCTTAACTGTACGGCCTGGCTGCGGTTCATGACGGCTAAAATAATTTTCCTCTCTTTATCGGAGAAAGCTCCTTTACCGTCAAGAATAGTAGCGCTCCGGTGCAGGTGTTTTAAAATATATTCGCAAATTGGCTTAGGGTTCTCACATATTATTGTAAAATATTTATTCAGATTCATACTTTCAATTACGGTATCCACCAGGGTTGACTTAAGTAATAAACCTAATAAGGACAATAAGCCTGTCCGTACATCGAAAACCACAAAGGCTAAAAGGGTTAATATAAGATCGGAATATAATAAGGAACGGCCGATATCTATGTTGGTATACTTTTTCAGCAGCATGGCTATTACATCCGTTCCCCCGGTTGAAGCACCAATGTTAAACAGCATTGCCGCCCCCAATGCCGGCAGGATTACCGCAAATGCGAGCTCCAGCATAGGTTCATCGGTTATAGGCCCCTTCATAGGCACTGTTATTTCCAGTAAACTCAGGGACACGGACATTAAAATACTACCGTAAGCGGTCCGGTTACCAAAATCTTTGCCCAGTATAAGATATCCGACAATCAATAACAGGAAGTTTATAATTAGTACAATGGTTCCGGAACTAACGGAAGGACCGATTATATTGCTTAAAAGAATAGCTAAACCGGTAACCCCTCCTATGGAAAAATTATTGGGAAACTTAAAAAAATATACTCCTATGACCACCAACTCTATACCAAGGGTAATAAATAAATATTCCCTTACCTTTATCCATATTGTATTTTGTTTATTCACAGAATCCTCCTTGCGTATCCAATATACCGCCCAAATATTCCGGTATGTTCTAATCCAAGTATGATAGTAAAAAATTAAAAAGTCAAGTATGTTTACGGAATCATTTTGAAACTGATATACCTATGTCAGTTAATACACCACAAACCTCTTTATATGGCATTGTATACCTTTGGGACAGATAACGCATGGAAGCTGCCAATTCCCCGTCGGGGCCACCGAATTGGGTAATTATTATTTTAGCTGCTTTGGCATTGGGGTTTTTAATATTTACAGGATATTGTAATCTCTTTTCATAATTCCACATAAATCAGCACGCTCCTTCCCATGGCCACGGTTCATTAATCCAAGTCCATACATCGGACTCTGCCACATCATAAGCAGAAATAGGTCCATAACAGTCTCTGTATTCTTTCATAGCCTCTTTTCTGATCTGCCTGTATTTCTGATAGTATTCCAGTGCTTCCTTGTCACAGGGATGAGTATCCAGATATAATTTGCAGTCATCAAGGGCAAAACTTGCTTCTGTGATAATGCACATTAATTGTTCACGGCTTTTTTTTGTCATGACCTGTCACCTCTCATTCCGCAAATGCTTTTATCTCCATACCAGGGCAGGTATAATTCGTGGAATATGGTCCCGGCTGCTAAACCGGCTGATGCATCGAGAACTTTTCTCCATTTCTGGAAAGGTACATAAGCCATTGCCAATGGTAATTTATCAATACATTTATCAAAATCATCATCTTTATCACAGCGCCCTGAGGTGCCTGCTTCTAATACCGGGGTAGCGCCACAGCCGCATTGGGGATTTTGATAAGAACCCATATTTCTGTTATAACGGGTATACATTGGACGTCTGTAGTTATCCATTTAGTAAATCTCCTTTTTTATTTATACATTATTTTATGATTTAACTTATATAAGGTTACAATGATTAAAGAGTTCACAGGCAAACTCCCGCATCACCACCGGCTGCCTGCTGGGGTTTCTTCTTCTGGGCCGTGCATATCTCAAAAGCCTCTTTATGCAATGAAATACAATGCTATGTTGTACAAGAAAGGGTCCGGTCGGGCTTTTTGTTCAATTAAACGTAATTTCCCATTGTACAAGAAGGTATCCTGCCTGGCAACCTTTTTTAATACGAGGAAAGTTTGAGGAATTCCCATAAGATAAAAAAGACACATATTCCAGGGATTTACCGCCTAAAATATGTGTTAAATATATGTATTAATCATTATAGCAGTCAAATTCGTTATAATAACCAAATGTATACTGTTCAAATTTTTTAACGGGTATCGGTTTGGAATAGAAATATCCCTGGGCCGTTTCACAACCTGCCTTATAAAGGAATTCCGCCTGAACAAAATTCTCAACCCCTTCGGCAACAACATTGATATTTAACTTTCTGGCCATTGCTATGGTGTATTGAATGACTGTTTTTCCTCTTTCCGTCGCCGATACCTCATTTAAAAATCCCCGGTCAATTTTTATAATATCAACCGGCAAATCTTTCAGCATATTTAATGAGGAATACCCTGTTCCGAAATCGTCCATGGAAAGGATAAATCCCTCGGTTTTTAGAGCATATGCCAAATGAGACAATTCATCCAGATTATTTAAAAAAACAGTTTCTGTCAGTTCCAGCTCAATCAGATTCCTGGGTATCTTATATTTTTCTACCAGCATAATTAACCGTTGGATAATATCAGGGTCATGTATATGAAATCGGGATACGTTAACGGAAACCGGTATGGGCGGATGCCCCTTATCCATCCATTTTCTCAATATTGCAAAAGCTTTTTCCCAAATAAAATAATCCAGCTTTAAGATAAAGCCGTTTCTTTCAAATAAAGGAATAAACCGTTCCGGCGGAATTATTCCTTTTATGGGATGAACCCACCTGGCTAAAGCCTCAGCCCCTACTACCTCTGTTGTAGCGATAGAAATTTTGGGCTGGAGATACATTTCAAACTCACCATTCTCCAGCGCTGCGTTCATTTCATCCTCCATATCTTTATCTTCAATGCCCTGCCGCCTCATTGTTTCATCATAATGAGCTATTGTTTTTAAGACATTCCCCTTTATTGTCTTTTTCGCTAAACCTGCATGGTCACATAATGTAATAATATCTGTTTCATCATCTGCCTTGCACACCCCAAAAGACAGCCTCACTCTTAAATTTAAAGGATAGTGATTGAGCTCTTCCCCCAGTAAATCTGCTATGCAGCCGAAATCCGAATCTTTCTTATACTGCATTAAAACAGCAAAGTTATCGGCATACATACGGCAAAATAAACCGGTCTGTCCTACTTTGTATTTTAAAATATACCCGATATGTCTTAATACGCCGTCCCCTGCTTTTGAACCGTATAAATCATTGATTATCTGGAATTTATCAATGTCGAATACGACTATTGCATAAGTCTTGTCCTTATTATTACGTATGGTTTCTTTCGCATCCATAGTAAATTTACACAAATTAGGGATATCCGTCAGGATATCCCTCTCTGCCTGGCTTCTTAACTTTTCAAATTGTTCCATCTCCGCACTTATGTCCTGTGCCATCCCCAACACCCGGACTAGTCTGCCGTTCTGATCATAAACATTCTTATTGTTGCAGCGAATCCAGACATATTTGCCTTCCCGGTTTTTTCTCCGGTAAGTTAAGGAATCCCTCTTTATTCCTTCCTTTATGCCGTCTTTCCCCTGTTTTAAATAATTCTTAAACTTGTCCACATCATCGGGATGAATATCTTTTATGGAAAGCAATTGTTTTAAAATTGCCCTCTTACGGTATTCAACACCGGTCTGTTTCATAAAATTATGCGAAACATATAAATCATGGTTCAGCAGATTGAAATCAAAAATAAATATTTCAGCTTGCTCAATCAGCATGCTGTAACGCTCCCCAATCCTGCAATGCAGCTTACAAACCTCTGCATCCGTCGGATTGCTTTCTCTTTTGTCCATAAATAACCTCACTTCACATAAACCCAAGCAGGAACCAGTTAAAGCTTAAGTTTTTATTTCAATTAAAAAATGCTGACCATATCGCAGCTGGCTGCCATACCTTTCCGGTTTAGGCCCTATAGTTTTGCGGCACTGCCTTTCGGCAGCTTTGCTAGTATCATTTGGACTAATTGCAATAAAAATTTTATGTTAACTCCCCTCAAAGTTTTAATAAAATTTTTAATCTGATTTACCTGAAATAACAAGCTTAAGAACATTTTAGTATGTACTTATCCTTAGATTTAATATTTCTAAGTGAGTAACAAAAGGTATATTTTTTCTTTTGATTTCCCCTTTCCCACGTGGATTTAATCTGTAATAGTAAGTTTGGCAAATTCTGTAAAATACTATTATAACATTTGAATCTTAATGTCTGATATGTTATAATATGGTATTATCTAGATTCAGCACACCAGTCAACAATACTACTTAAAATTTGTATTGTGTCCGATGACTCGTACTGGTTAGATAATAAAGTTACATTTGAAATTGTTAAGATGATAACAAGTAATGCCAAAAAATAACGAAGCTTGGAAATTAATCCTTTCAATTTTTTATCCTCTTCTTTCAAATTTGTAACTAAATTATAACATTAATCTTAGAATGAATAAATGGACGCTTGCGTCCATTAAAAGTTAGGTGATTACCGATGAACTATGCACATTTTGGCGAGTTTTTAAGAGAATTAAGACTGTCACGGAATATGACCAGAGAGCAGCTGGCTCAGGATATCTGTACTCCAAAGCAAATCTACCGAATAGAAAAAGGAGTATATGAGCCTTCTTTATATCTGATAAATCAATTATCCATCAAGTTTAATATGGATTTAAACGAGTATTTCAAAATGTATTTTACCACCAATACCATAACAGGACTGGAGGGAATCAAATCCATTAATGCTGCTATAGAAAGAGGAAACATACCATTATTAAAATCCATAATTGATAAATATGAAAAACTGGAAGACTTTCAAAAGGGAGAAAACCTTCAGCATATATACTACGGCAAAGCACTTTGCTCCGCCTTATTAGATAATAATTACAAAGCTTCCTTGGATTACTGTTTTAAGGGTATACGAATAGAATACCCTGCATTTAACATAGATAACATTTCCAAAAATATGTATTCCAATATCGGCATTTCAATTCTGAATTGTACGGCCCAGAATTATTTTGCAATGGAACAGTATAATAAGGGCATGAAAGTGCTTACTGAACTTCTCGCATTATTAGAGACTTTTGTAATTGATTCTCCTTATCCGCTGTTTCAGGCCTCTCAATTTTCACAGAAGATATATCAGTTAATATTACATAACGTGGGTGTTCATCTATTTGATCATGGTGAAATAAAAAAAGCTTTAAATTATGTGGAAAAAGGCATTGCATTTTCCTTAAAGGTATATAATATACGGCACCTTCCGAGCCTGATCTTTATGAAATTTAAAATCCTTTACTGTGAGCAAAAATATGAAGAGGCCAGAGAATACTATAATCGCGCTGTTTATCTTTATAAAATAACTAACCAGGAAACCGTTTTAGCTGAATTAGAAAACACAGCTAAGACAGATTATCCTGAAATATTCAAGGAAAAATATACATAAATTAAATTTTTGCTTAAACAGTTTATTGCGGGAAAATCAAAATAACAAAGTATTCTATTTACGTTTATTATATCAATATTCTATTCAGTCGTAAATGGACATATATGTCCATATGAATTTTACAAAAAAATGTTTATCATTGTAATTAGAAACTTTAATATACGCATGGAATGTTTTAAAAGGTGACTAGAATGAAATATGAACATTTTGGTATTTTACTTCAGGAATTAAGAACAAAATATAATATGTCCAGGGAAAAGCTTGCTAAAAATATTTGTACTCCAAAGCAGATATACCGGATTGAAAAGGGAGATTCCGAACCTTCCGTCTATCTTTTACATCAGCTGTCTATTAAATTTAACCTGGATTTAAATGAATATTACAAAATGTATTTTACCAGTAATACCCTAGCGGGATTAGAAGGAGTCAAATCCATTAATACTGCTATAGAACATAATGATATACCATTAATAAAATCTTTAATTAATAAATATGAAAAACTGGAAGACTTTCAAAAAGGTGAAAATCTACAGCACATATATTATGGGAAAGCACTTTGCACCGCTTTATTAGATAACGATTACAAGACTTCACTTGAATACTGCTGCAAAGGTCTACAAATAGAATGCCCTGATTTTAATATAGATAAAATTTCAGAAAACATGTATTCCAATGTTGGTATCACTCTCTTAAATTGTGTAAGCCAGAACTTTTTTGCAATGGAGCAGTATGATAATGGCATGAAAGTGCTTACCGGACTTCTCACCGTATTAGAGACTTATGTAATAAATTCTCTTTACCCAATGTTTAAATCCTCTCAATTTTCACAGAAGATATATCAGGGAATATTATATAATATGGGTGTCCATTTATTCGAGCATGGTGAAATAAAGAAAGCTCTGAATTATATAGATAAAGGCATCGCATTTTCCTTAAAGGTATATAATTTACGGCATCTTCCTGACCTGATTTTTATGAAATTTAAGATTCTCTACAGTGAGCAAAAATATGAGGAAGCCAGGGAATACTATAACCATTCTGTTTCTCTTTATAAAATAACCAATAAGGAATCTGTCTTAGCTGAATTAGAAACCACAGCCAAAACAGATTATCCCGAAATATTTAAGGATTAACCTACTACATGATACTACTACATGATATAAGTTGCTTTTTTAATTTATCACACCGTTCCTATATAAATTGATAGCAATTTTTATAATTTTCATAGCGTTAATATGGTATTTAAAATTAATACAGGAATGAGCTTTATCTAAATAGATGGGAATACCGCTCAATAGTTTGGAACTACCGCTTAGATTAATTATTATTAACCTAAGCGGTTTATACCGGGTAAGGAGGGGACTTATCCAGTAATTTATTTACATATTTATATTATCAATAATCAACGGGACTGTAAATGGACACTTATGTCTATATAATAATTAAAAAAATGTTTAACCATCACTCATAGGTAATTTTCTTATAAATATTATTAAATTTTCATTGCAGGCTCCTCACCGGAGAAGGCCATGTCCAATCCTTTCAAAAGAATAACGTATATCCACTTTACGACAGTCCGTCTCTTTTTGCTATCGCCAAATTATTATTGGGGAAGTCTTATAATAAATTCCGAACCCTGCCCATACGTACTGTTCACATCTATGGTACCGTCATGGGCTTCAATAATTGCCCTGGTAATCGTTAAGCCCACTCCGATTCCGCCGGTCTGACGGTTCCGGGATTTATCCCCGCGGTAAAACCTTTCGAAAATATGAGGCAAATCTTCCTCCTTAATACCGATGCCCGTATCTTTTACCCGAACTATTATTTTATTTTCCTCTTTTTCAGCCTTGATGGTAATTTCCCCATTTTCACTGGAGTATTTTATGGCATTGGATAATAGATTATTGAAGATCTGGCTCATTTTATCCGGATCGGCATGGATAGTGACCGGTTTTTCCAGATAATTTACTTTTATATTTTTTGTCAGAAATTCGTTTTCGTAGTTATTCAGAAGCCTTACAATCAGCCGGGATAAATCAAAATCTTCTTTATGAAGCAATACATTTTCGTTCTCAACTCCGGACAGATTTTCTATACTTCCGATTAACTTTTTTATTCTTATGATTTCCTCATAACAGCTGTTAAGTCTCTCATTATCCATAGCCCAGATTCCGTCCAGCATAGCTTCCATATGTCCCTGAACGGAAGTTAAAGGGGTGCGGAGTTCATGGGCTACGTCCTGTGTCAGCTGTTTCCGCAAATTGTCCTTATGTTCCAATGCATCGGAAAGTTCATTTATGGTTTCGATTAATATCTCAATCTCTTTCGTGTGGGATACGTCCACTAATCTTTCCTTATATCTGCCTTCCGATAAAGACAAAGCTTTTTTGGCTATTTTATTTAAAGGATTGCTTAACCTTAAAGACATAAAAATGCCCAAAGCAAAGGCAATTAGCAGGGAACAGATACCGGCGATTAAAAAAAGGGAATTAAGTGCCTTAATAAAAATTAATTCCTCATCGTTAAAATAATACGGGCCTACGTAACCGGTGGTCAAGGTTCCGATTTGCTTGTCACTTTGCAGGATGGGATAGGATTTCTCCTGGTATTCACCGTTCCATTTATCGGAATAGCTGTACATGTTGGCCCTCATATTCATAATCATTGCCTGGCATAATCCGTTATTGTGTTCATAGGCGGACCAGATATTCCCCTTTTCACTGTCCTTTATAACGATAATCATACCGTTCTGCAAGGCATTCATACCGATTATTTCAAGGTATCCGGTATTCCAGGTATTTTCTTCTTCATATTTCATTTCAACTAGGTCAATAATCTCCGCAGTTTGTTTTTCCTGGCGCTGAATGACATAATTTTCAAACTGTTTATTTAAACCTACGTTGGCTGCCAGACTCATAAGTCCCACTACTACCATAACGATAAAAATATACGAAAAGGTTAATTTGCTTCGCAAGGTAAAAGTCAGCTTACTCACCTCCAAACCGATAGCCGATGCCGCGGATGGTACGGATATAGCTACATTCCTTCGGGTTATCCTCAATCTTAGCACGGAGGTTCTTTATATGGGAATCTATGGTCCTGTCATAGCCGAAATAATCACCGTCAAAAGCCACATTAATCAGTTCCTCTCTGGTGAATACCTTATTCGGCCGTCTGGCAAGAGTAATCAGGATTTTATATTCGCTTGGCGTTAAATAAGCAGCCCTGCCGGACTTCTTTACCGTATAATCCGTTGTATTTATTACCAGGTCGCCATCATGAAAGGTTAGCACACCGTTATCTTCCTCTTCCGGCACAACCCTTCGGAACAGGGCATTTACCCTTGCTACCATCTGTCTTGGGCTAAAAGGTTTGGTCATGTAATCATCCGCACCGATATCCAATCCGTTTATGATATTTTCATCACTGCTTTTCGCTGTCAGCATTATTATAGGGACCTTTGAACTTTTTCTGATTTCCTTGCAGACTTCTTCCCCCGTAATATCAGGCAGCATTAAATCCAGCAAAATTAAATCGATATTCTCATGGATAAATATCTTAAGTGCTTCCCGTCCGGTTGCCGCTTTATATACTTCATAGCCGCTGTTAATAAGATAGGACTCTATAAATTCCACTATTTTTACTTCATCCTCTACCACAAGAATTCTCTTTGTATCATTTCTCACCGAATCACCTCTTTTTGGGTCTGTTTAACTTACAGCAGTCCATTCTCTCCTTACCGTATAATTCTTCGTTTTCCTTAGCCAATTGAAGCAGAAAGTTATGAATCGCTTTTTTTAATTTCCGAAACATTCTTAGTTCCCCCATATTCTGCAAATTTTATGCAACACCATTGATATTTAATATTAATCCCGGGTTCCTATTTTCCGACAATTCTGTTTTTGTCTCCCGTTGCATTAAAAAACCTGTATGGAAATAAATCGCACAGCAATTTTATTTTACGGAATTATAACTCTGTATATAATCACCTTCAGTATACTACAAATTACCGTTATTCACAATGTTCACAGTCCGCCGGTCGGGGCAAAGGCATTCCGAAGAAACTCTCAGGAGGAAAGCTGCTTACAAAAACAGCCTTCCTCCTGGGAGTATTCTCCGGTGTGTTTGTCCTGTTATTTCAAATCAAACGGTTTCAGGAGTTTGTCTACTTCCGTCATCTTCCCTCCGCCATCTACCGTTACCTTGCCGAATACCCATCCTTCTACTTTGTCCGGGTCCACGCCTGCATCAATAAAGGGCTGGGGATTTAACACAAATACCATATCCTTATCATTTTTATCCATATCCTTGGCCCATTCAAACATATTCCCGTTGCCAAGTGATATTCCATAGTGGTCAAGCTGGGCATGATAGCCAATCTGTTCTCTGTTGGTATCCACAATTTTACGGAAAGTATCAATTGCCGCCGCATCACCGGAATAGGTAAATTCATCCTGGCTTAACTCATAAGGCATTCTGATTTTTCCTGCGGCGGAATCATAGACGTATTCGGCCGCAGGCAGTTTATCCGCATCTAAGCCGGCATTCAGAAATGGTGCCGCATCAAATTCTACAACCGCATCCGGTACATCACTGCTAAAATCCTTACTCCACTCAAAACTTTCGCCGGTGGGGGAAACTAAAACCCAGGAATTTTTACTTTCGTCAAAGGTTACCCTGTCTCCTAACTCAATTATTAAAGACTCAAAGGATGTTACGGCTGTATTGCCGATTACGTCGGCCCGGTCACATGCGGTTAAAGCAGCGGCAAGGACAAGAACGGACGTAAGTACAGCTAATTTTCTTCTTATCATTCATTTCCTCCATACTATTAAGAGTGTGCCCTGATAGGTCGAAACCTCCGGGAATATTTTTTTACTGATTACTTATTTCATTAATTACTAATTACTTATAGGGTTTAAATCTCTTTAGCCTTAAGGCATTGGTTAATACGGAAACAGAACTTAAGGACATGGCGGCGGCAGCCAGAATAGGATTTAGCTTGGGGCCTCCAAAGGCATAGAGAATGCCTGCCGCTACAGGAATACCCGCTACATTGTAAGCAAATGCCCAAAACAGGTTCTGCTTGATATTACGGATGGTACTCTTGCTTAATTGAATTGCGGTCGGCACATCCATTAAATCACTCCTCATCAGGACAATATCCGCTGATTCCATGGCGACATCCGTGCCGGAACCAATGGCTATACCGATATCCGCCTGTGCAAGAGCAGGTGCATCATTAATACCGTCACCAACCATAGCAACTTTTTTACCTTCGGCTTGTAGCTTCTTTACCTCATTGGCTTTATCTTCCGGCAGCACTTCTGCCAAAATTCGGTCAATGCCGACCTGTCTTGCAATCGCTTCCGCAGTTCTTTTATTATCACCGGTAATCATGGCAACTTCAATTCCCATCTGGTGTAATTTCTTAATGGCACCCGCACTGCTTTCCTTTACAATATCCGCTACTGCTATAATACCTGCCAGACTGCTGCCGAAGGAAATATACATAGGAGTTTTACCCTCCGAGGCCAGACGGTCCGATTCCGTTTCAAGGCTGCTAAGGTCTACCTCCTTGTTCAGCATTAATTTACGGTTGCCCAGATATACCACTTTGCCGTCCAGTTCCACTTCTATTCCATGTCCGGGTATATTATTAAACCGCTCAATCTTAATGATTTCCAGGTTCTCTTTTTCGGCACCTCTTACTATGGCTTCTCCAAGAGGATGCTCCGAACCTTTTTCTGCGGAAGCGGCTATCTGCAACAGCTTCTCTTTATCAATTATTTCCGTGGTAACAATATCGGTTACTTCCGGCCTTCCTTCCGTAATGGTACCTGTTTTATCAAATACGATAGTCTGTATCTTATGGGTGCTTTCCAGGGCTTCCCCGCCTTTAATCAAAACACCGTTTTCAGCACCCTTGCCGGTTCCCACCATAATGGCCGTAGGGGTTGCAAGTCCAAGGGCACAGGGGCAGGCAATTACCAAAACGGAAATAAATATGGTTAAGGCAAATACTTCTCCCTGGCCGCTTATATACCAGGCAAGAGCGGAAACAATCGCAATGGCAAATACAATCGGTACAAAATATCCGGAAACAATATCCGCCATTTGCGCAATCGGCGCTTTGGAGCCCTGTGCATCCTCAACCAGTTTTACTATCTGCGCCAGTGCCGTATCGCTGCCCACCTTGGTAGCCTTAAATTTAACAAGTCCGTTTTTATTGATACTTGCACCGATTACCTTATCTCCCGCTTTCTTTTCAACAGGGATACTCTCACCGGTCAGCATGGATTCATCCACAGAAGAATGACCTTCCAGGACTTCACCGTCCACCGGTATCTTTTCACCAGGTTTTACTAAAAGGATGTCCCCGACTTCCACTTCTTCAATGGGCATTTCTATTTCTCTGCCGTCCTGGATTACAATAGCGGTTTTCGGCGCAAGGCCCATAAGCTTCTTAATGGCTTCCGAAGTTTTACCCTTGGAAACCGCTTCCAGGGATTTGCCTAATAATATCAGTGTTATAATGACACCTGCCGTTTCAAAATACAAGTCCTCCACATGTCCGAAATCCCCTGCGGCTATCCGGTAAGTGGAGTAAATACTGTAAACAACGGCAGCCAAGGTACCTATGGCAATTAAGGAATCCATATTGGGACTTTTTCTTAAAATGGCTTTAAAACCGACGGAATAAAATTTATTGCCTGCTGCCAGTACCGGAATTACCAGAAATAATTCCGCCAATGCATAAATCAACGGGTACTGCATGGGGTCGAGCCCCATGGGAAAGGGAAGTCTTACCCAGCTTATCATGGGAACCATGGCGATATATAATAAAGGAACGGAAAATATGGTGGATACAATAAACTTAGTCCAAAGAATTCTTATCTCCTTCTGTTTCCGGATTCTGTCTTCGTCGGTTTTACTGCCCGTCTGGGCATCCAGCGCCTTATAGCCCGCTTTTGCAATGGCATCCTTAATCTCGGATAAACGGATTTTCTGCGGATCATATTTAATGGTGGCCTTCTCTGTTGCAAAATTGACAGAACCGCTTTCCACACCGTCCAGTTTATTTACTGCTTTTTCTATCGTTTTTGCGCAGGCAGCACAGGTCATTCCCGAAATAGCCATGGTAATTTCTTTGGCACCGGTATCCAAAAGGGCATGATATCCGGCTTTTTCAACCGCTGTTTTAATCATATCGGTGCTTACCCTGTTATCGTCATATTGCAGGTGTAGCTTTTCCGTAGCAAAATTAACGTTGGCCGCAGATATACCTTCTAATTTTCCCACAGCCTTTTCAACGGCCTTGGCACACGCCGCACATGTCATACCTGTTATTTTAAGTTGTTCAGTCTTCATTTTATCTCCCATCTGCGCGACCGGCACGCATTTTTTATCTTATCTCTTCTTTCTTCTCCTCTTCGTGACAGCAGCCTTTCTTTTTGCCTCCCCGGAACATGCTGAACATCATAACTCCCATCATAATGGGACAAATCAGGGAAGATAAACCGGATATAAATCCGTTGGCGGCCGCATTATTAATATTCAAAAGGGGCAGAACCGTCAGAATTATAATTGGAAGCAAACAGCAGATACTCATCATTCCCAGATGTTTTAAGGGATTATGGCTGCTCCTTTCGTTATCTGCCGTACCGTTGTTGCTATTTTTAAAAGACATATCATTTCCTCCTATCCTATCGGAATACTTATTCGGTAGTTAGTATGGTAACAGAGGTTTATGGATTTTTTATGGATATCATTCAATATTTAACAGAAATTTACCAAATATCCTGTTGCGCTGTACGTTAGGTATATTCTTAGGACGCATTTTTTACCCTACGGGATAGGCTCCAATAAAAAACTTATTCTTATTATCTTATATAAGACAAGCTTTTATTAGAGTGTTTTGAAAAATTCTTGTGCCAGGCCGGACACTCCAATTTGCGGGAGACAAGGAGCGGTTTTTGGAGCGTAGTGGTGCTATAGCAAAAAAAAACATTATTAATCTGATTTTAATTTACTACTCATGAAAATTATAGTACAATAAATTACCAAAGTATAAAGTTGTAATATATTGAAAAAATAGAGAAAGGTGGTATAAATTATAACTTACATTCTTCCGCGAATATTGCTAAAGATTTATACGGCAGCTCCGGCTCTTACGTGCCGTTATTTACGGCAGGTTTGGGACCGGCACGAGATACTTACTCAGGCTGAACTACTTAACGGCTTGGGTCTATTGTATTAAAATTATGAAAGAGGTGATTTATATGTGGTTTTCAAAATCCACGGAAGAAATTTTTCAAGAATTCAATGTTAACCCTTTAACCGGTCTTACCAGTCAGGAAGCCATGGCACGGCTTGATAAGTACGGTATGAATAAGCTGAAGGGAAAGCCCAAAAGAAGCCTGTTTTCTCTTTTCCTGTCACAGCTTAAGGATATGTTGATTTACGTTCTTTTGG
The DNA here is from genome assembly GCA_002294045.1 of Lachnoclostridium sp. UBA903. Lineage (GTDB taxonomy): Bacteria > Bacillota > Clostridia > Lachnospirales > Lachnospiraceae > Anaerocolumna. The sequence continues at coordinate 30,352 of DBEP01000095.1, forward strand.
GGGCTGCCGTAATTACACTGTTTATCAGTGAATATGTGGATGCCGTCATTATTATTCTGGTAGTTATTTTAAATGCGGTTATCGGTGTTATTCAGGAAGCCAAGGCAGAAAAGGCCGTGGAAGCTCTTAAACAAATGACTACCCCAAAGTCTCTGGTCCTAAGAGACGGTGAAGTAAAAGAAATTAATTCGGAAGAAGTCGTACCGGGGGATATTGTTGTCCTGGATGCCGGCCGCTATGTATCGGCTGATTTAAGATTAATTGAAAGTGCCAATCTCCAGATTGAGGAGTCCGCCCTGACCGGGGAATCCGTTCCTTCCGCAAAGGATGCGGCCATACTGATTCAAGATCCCAAAACTCCCATTGGTGATAAGGTAAATATGGCATTTATGTCCACTCTTGCAACCTACGGCCGCGGTAAAGGTGTTGCGGTTGCAACAGCCATGGATACGGAAATCGGTAAAATAGCTAAAATTCTGGATGAGGACAATGATGAAATGACTCCTCTCCAAAAAAGGCTGGATGAACTGGGAAGGATTTTAGGCTTCATTGCCATTGGCATCTGTGCCGTTATATTCATTATAGCAATCATCCAGAAAAGAGAATTGTTTGATATGTTCTTAACGGCTATAAGCCTGGCCGTCGCCGCCATTCCCGAAGGCCTGGCCGCTATTGTTGCCATTGTGCTGGCCCTTGGCGTAACCCGGATGTCCAGAATCAACGCCATAGTTAAGAAATTGCCGGCCGTGGAAACTTTGGGTTCCGTCAACATCATTTGCTCCGATAAAACAGGAACCCTTACACAAAACAAAATGACCGTGGTAAAACAGTATACCCTCCACAATCTAAAAGATATTCCCACAGAAAATAAGACACCCATGGAGGCCGGAAAGGATGAGGCAGACCTGATAAAATCCTTTGTTTTATGTTCCGATGCCACTTTTGAAAACGGCCAGGGAACAGGCGATCCCACTGAGGTAGCTCTGATCCTGTTAGGGGAACGCTTTCATCTTCCAAAAGCAGATTTAAATGCCAGACATCAGAGAGTTTCTGAAAAACCCTTTGATTCCGACCGAAAATTAATGTCTACTTTAAATAAAGAAGGAACCGGCTACCGCGTCCATACTAAGGGTGCCCTTGATAATTTATTAAACATTTCAACTTCTGCCCTTGTAAATGGCCAAGTCGTCCCATTAACAGAAGAATTAAAAGCAGTTTATTTAAGAATAACGGAAGAAATGTCCGACGATGCCCTCAGAGTCCTTGGAGCCGCATATAAAGATACCGGCAGCATAATCAGCCCTGACGACATGGAAAAAGATCTGACTCTTATAGGACTTGTAGGTATGATCGATCCGCCCAGACTTGAAGTGAAGGATTCTATAAAAGAAGCAAAAGCAGCAGGTATTACACCTATCATGATTACCGGCGACCATAAAAATACTGCCGTGGCCATTGCAAAGGAACTTGGGATTGCAACATCCCTCGGGCAAAGTATAACCGGTACAGAGATTGACGGGTTCTCCGATGAGGAGTTTTCCGGTAAAATAAACGACTACCGTGTATTTGCCAGAGTGTCCCCCGAACATAAGGTTAAAATCGTTAAGGCATTTAAATCCCACGGAAATATCGTATCCATGACCGGTGACGGTGTAAATGATGCTCCTTCCTTAAAGTATGCGGATATCGGCGTGGCCATGGGAATTACGGGTACGGATGTGGCAAAAGGCGCCAGTGATATGATTCTGACGGATGATAATTTTACAACCATTGTCAATGCGATTGAAGAAGGGCGCAATATCTATAATAACATTAAGAAATCCGTTATTTTTTTACTGTCCTGCAATTTGGGCGAAGTGGTTACCATCCTTGCCTCCATCCTGTTCTTCTGGCCGATTCCCTTAATACCGACACAGATTCTCTGGATCAACCTGATAACCGATTCCCTGCCGGCTATTGCCCTTGGAATTGATCCGGGTGATAAAGATGTGATGAAAAAAAAGCCCCGGGATCCAAAGGAAAGCTTTTTTGCAAAGGGTGCCGGATTCCGGGCAGTTGTAGGAGGCCTTTTAATTGGTATCTTAACCCTGACCGCCTTTTACTTTGGACTTGCTGAACACGGATACAGTCTGGGTGCGGACAATATCCCAGAGGATGTTTTAACCTATGCCAGAACAATGGCCTTTGTGGTACTGGCCGCTTCCCAGCTGTTCTATTCCTTAACTATGCGGAATGCTTCCAAATCCATATTCCGGATCGGGCTGTTCTCCAACAAGTACCTGATTGGTTCCATTGTTATAGGATTTTTCCTGCAGGTAGTCGTAATCTCCGTACCATTTCTGGCCGACGCATTTAAAGTGCGTAATTTAAGCTTAAGGGATTGGGGCCTCGTTATCTTATTTGCATTAATTCCTTTCCTGATAAACGAATTAATTAAGGTATTTATCAGAAAAGGAAAGAACAATAACCTATAGTTTCTTCCAGGCATTCATATTAAACATAAGCAATACGGGAAATATCTCAAGACGTCCGATTAGCATACAAAGAGATAGTATAATTTTACTGAAATCCGAAAAAAACGAAAAGTTCCCCAAAGGTCCTGCAAGTCCAAATGCAGGACCTACATTGCTTATTGCTGTTAGAACCGCTGAAAATGATGTTTCAAAATCATAATTATCAAAGGAGATCAGTGTGGTTGAAACGCCCATAATAAGGAAATAGACAAAGCAAAAGGTTCCGATACCTGATATCTGTACCTCATCAATGATTTTTCCGTCCGCCTTTATCGGAACAATAGATCTGGGATGGATCATTTTTGCAACCATACGTTTTACATCCTTTAACATAATAAATAGCCGTATCTGCTTTAACCCGCCTGCCGTAGAACCCGCACAGCTTCCCGTAAACATCAAAGCAATGAGAATTGTCTTGCTAAGCGCCGGCCATTTATTATAATCCGTTGTCGAATAGCCTGTAGTTGATATGATGGAGGTAACCTGGAAAAAAGACTGGTAAAATGACTCCCACATAGTCCCATACATTCCACGTATATTAAACATAATAATTAAAGTTGCCGACCCTATCAGGAACAAAAATAATTTTACCTCACTGTTTTTCTTAACCTCCGAAAAGTTCCTCCTCAGAATCTGAAAATAGACAGTAAAATTAACACCGAATATAACCATAAAAACAGACAGTATCATATAAATCAAAGGACTTCCGTAATAGGCAATACTATTATTTTTAATTCCGAAACCACCTGTTCCGGCCGTACCAAGCGCATGAATTACAGAATCATATACCGGCATCCCGGCCAGAATTAAACACAGGATACACAAAGCCGTAAGGATAAAGTAAATTCCATATAGTATTTTCGATGTATCTTTAATTTTAGGCACCAGCTTACCAGGAGACGGTCCCGGTGATTCTGCCTTTAAAATGTACTGGGTACTTCCGTTCATGGATGGCAGTAAAGCAAGGAAAAAAACCAATATGCCCATTCCCCCGAACCAATGGGTAAAACTTCTCCAAAACAGCAGCCCTCTGGGCAAAACTTCCACATCTGTAAGAATACTGGAACCTGTGGTAGTAAATCCGGACATGCTTTCAAAGAGACAATCTATAAATGACGGGATTGCACCGTGAATAAAAAACGGAAGTCCGCCGAAAACAGCAAGAAGAACCCAGGCCAGTGATACAATCATCATACCGTCCCTTGCAAATAATTTTGTTTTGACGGATTTTATTAAAGAAAGTAATAATCCTAAGATAAGCAGGATTACCATGGTAATAAAAAACGATAAGGTATCGCCGTCTCCATAAATAATTGAAACGATAAGGGAGGGAATCATTAGTGCCGCTTCTAATAACAGTACCTTACCGAGTATATGTATAACCAGTCTGTAATTCATAACTATATCCCCTATTCCAAAATATCGTTTAAATCTTTTATAATATAGCTGCTCCTGGTTACAATCAGTACTTTATCCCCCGACATTATTTTTTCGCTGCCATGAGGGATTATTACGGAACTTCTGTGCTGAATACAGGCTATAACAATTTCTTTTTTTAAAGACAGGTTTTTAATAGGCATATTAAGAAATTTCGTAGAGGTATTTGCAATAAAGCTTATGACTTCTACCTTTCCGTCCATTATCTTATATAAGGTTTGTACAATACTGCCCCTGGAGTTCTGCATTCCCCTGACATAGCCTATGATATAGCTGGCCGTAATAAACTTAGGATCTATTACGCTGTCCAGCCCCAATTTATTCACCACATTGGGCAGATTTATCCTTGTAGTCATAGCGATTACCTTATCCACACCTTTTTCAACTGCATACATGGCCGTTATTAGGTTTTCCTCATCCCTGCCCGTCATTGAGATAAAGGCGTCCACTTCTTCGATATTTTCAGAATCCAATACTTCCTGGTCCGTACCGTCCCCTTCAATAATTATGGCCTCCTCAATGGTTTCTGATAATTCTATACACTTTTTCGGATTGACTTCAATAATCTTAACAGACATCCCCAGTTTGGAAATAATTTTAGACAGGTAATAGCTCGTTCTTCCCCCGCCTATAATTAATATATTGCTGACTTTCAGAATATATCTTCCAAGCATTTTAAAAAAATTGGTAATCCCTGTTATTTGTCCCATAACATATACCCTGTCATTTACCTGAAATTCAAACGCCCCGTTGGGAATATATGCCTGCCCTTCCCTTTCCACCGCAACAAACAGCATGTTTTGGGGAAGTTTACTGCTGATTTCGGATAATTTGCTGCCTACCAGCATGTCCCCTTCCAGAACCCGGAATTCGATTAACCTTTCCTTCCCTCCAAAAAAGGGTTCAATATTCATTGCCGCCGGAAACTGAAGTATATTAGCTATCTCCTGGGCCGCCGTAAATTCAGGATTAATTATCATATCAATTCCCATATGCTCCTGCAATGCCGCATATTCTTCATAATACTCCGGATCACGTATTCTGGCAATTGTCCTGACCGCTTTTGAAATTTTCTTTGCCGTAAAACAGGTAAGCATATTCATTTCATCTCTTGAAGTAGCCGCTATCACCAGATCCGCTTCTTCTATTCCCGCTTCCATTAATATGCTTGCTCTTGCTCCATTTCCTTTCACACACATGACATCCAATGTATTGTCCGCTTTTCTTAAGGCTTCTTCATTCTTATCAATTATGGTTATATTATGATCTTCCCTGGCCAGATGACCTGCAAGCGTGTATCCTACTTTACCGTCTCCAACAATTATAATGTTCATATTATATTTTACCTTTTCCGACGTAATTTTTTACATCCTCTATACTATCACTTATTTTAATACTTCTCAACCATTATTCACACAGAATTTATAATTTCCTCAATTTACCGGCGGTCAAAGCATCAAATACTTCCCATCTGAAAAACGGGTACTTATTTTTTCAGACTGAAGAATTGATAGAATCGGGTCCCCATGGAAAGCAGTTCATCCAGACTGCCCGCTTCTACAACACACCCGTTTTCCATATAGATAATCTGGTCATAGAGTCTGAGCAAATCCTCCCGCAGATTGTGAGTTATGGTTATTAACGTAAGGTTATCAATTGACAGAAGATTGCTTTCTATATCATAGGCAGTCTGCATATCGACGGCAGATGTGCCCTCATCCAATATAAGCAATGGCTTTTTACGGATAAGTGCCCGTGCAACCGCAATTCTTTGACGTTGTCCCCCGGATAAATTGGCCCCGTTCTCCCCAACCTGATAGGAGAGACCGCCCGGCATTCTCTCAAGAAATCGTGAAACTCCGCTTGTTGTAAGTGCTTCTTCTAATTCTCGTTCTGAGAAAGTCTCAAATAAGCAAATGTTCTGCCGGATGCTGTCGTCAAACATATAAATATTCTGCTGAATTACCGAAGCCATCTGCTGAAGCTTTTCAATATCCAAATCATGAAGGTCGGTATGGTCATAAGTAATCTTTCCTTCATATACGGAATAGCTGCCTGCCAGCAGCTTAATCAGGGTTGTTTTTCCGCATCCGCTTTCGCCGACAACGGCATATTTTTTGTTTTTATGTATAACCAGGTTTGTATTTACAAGAACCGGCTGGTCTGCGTCATAAGTAAAGGATAAATCCCTCACCGCAATCTGTTCGCCGAAAGAAGGCTGTGCGGTTCCCGTAAATGATACGTCCTCATAATCTGCCAGATTATCCATGCGCCTCATAATAGGGCCTACGCTCTTGATTTTCGGAATATTCTGCATCAGCACCATAACAGGGCTGACAAAGGTCCCCGATAACTGTGTTAAGGCAAGCATAGTTCCGGCAGTTATATTGCCCATAATCACCAGATACGCCCCGATAAACAGTCCTGAAAACTGGGTAAGATACGCCAGAATTCCGGATATACTTTCATTAAGAGTAAATAACTTATCCGCCCGGTATTTTTCATTTGCGGTTCTATTGTTTTCATCTCCAAATGCTGTTTTTATGTGTGCATCCATCCGGTATGCTTTGATAACCTCATAGCCTGAAAAAAAGTCCTTAAGCTTAGCGGTGAAAGCCGAAAATTGCTGCGACACCCTTTCCTGTCTTGTCTGCAGCGGCCCTCCCATCAAACCGGGAACAACAAACATAACAATTACGCATACAATCAGACTTACGGTAATAATGGGACTCATTACAAACAGAAGAATAAGCGTAACAACAAATATTACTGCATTCTGCAATGTGAGTAATAGCGGAACGATGTAATTTTCTTCTATCATCTTCACGTCATTGGTAAATGCGGAAATATAGTCAGCCGTATTAACCCTGGTAAAATCCTGTGCATTTCTGCGGAATATTCCGAAAAACACTTTTTGCCGCAGCATTTTTGTTAAATTGCGGGTAAGCTTTTTGCTATATAAGGAATATAGATAGCTGATAAAGCCCAGCAGCAAAGCATATATAACGGAAATGAACAGGGCCTGCCTGAAAGCGGGTAAATCACCGCTTACGGCAACGTCCGTAATCTTTTGAAGAAGTATTGCAACAAATACGGCTGCCGCCGAGCTTATGACATTAAGCAGTACCGTAACAACCAGCAACAGCTTATTTTTCCTGAGACATTCTTTCATCTTCAACCTCCATTATTTAATAAAGTTCTAATTTATACGATAACTATCATATCATTGAATTTAATATTTGTCAATTAAATTAGATATTTATCAAACTCAAAACTGCCAGCCGTATCCGGAAGGCGGCTTCCTCCCGGACTACCCCCATTCTGTGTTTGTCCTGAGTTTCAACCGGACCTTTATTGTACCGGGGTCTCTTTTATGGTATTGTAATATATAAAGAATAGGATAATGCCGTGGAGGTGTGAATGGAAAAATCAGAAAATTTTTCTTCAGAAGAATTAACCTTTCATTTACAGCAGCGTCTGTTCAAGTTCTTCAATCATATTTTTTATGTTCTCTTTTTTTAGATGATAATACACTTTCCCGTCTTTTTTATCGACGCCGACAAAGCCGCAATTCAGCAGGACATTCATATGGTGTGACATGGTTGCTGCTGTCAGTCCCAACTGCTGCGCTATTTCCAGATTGTATTTCGGACTGACTTTCAGGGAAGTAATGATTTCCAGCTTACTGTTTTCGCTTAAGGCTTTCAGTTTTGGCAATAGCGACTCTTTTGAATGGAGTCCGGCTTTCTGGATTTTAATGGCCATTTCGCTAAGAAGGCCATAATAACAGCATTTTTCAAAAAACGTCTGTGAAATCGGATATATCAATGTTGGGTATATGACCGGATCTTCAGACAACTTGCCCTTTATTTCATAAAACATCTTGTCAGACTGGTCATTTACCCATGCATTATATTTATCCAGTAACTTTTGCAACGGTATTTTAATTTCGCTCTTGGCTTTTTTAAAGGACTTAATATTTATATTTATCACGTTGATCAACTGTGACAGATACTTTTTCGGCTGCCGCATGATACGTAACAGCTTCCATTTGGCATTTTCTTCAAGTCCGATGCTTTCCAGGTATTTAATGATATCTTCTAAAGTCCCGACACTTTCAGGCCGGATATCATCGCCAAAGATATCCTTGCAGATGTAGATGAACTGCTTATTAATCCGGTCATCGGTTAAATGCTCTGTTGAAGACAGCCAGCTTCTGTTTTCGATAATCAATGACAGAAGTATAAGAAAATAATTCAAGTCCGTACCGTCAAAAAAGAGCGCATTCTCCGAATCCCATATTCTGTACTTCAAAAAAGACTGAACATACTTTTCAAAAATCGTAAAGTTTTTGGAATAAAACTGTTCTCCGTCAAACCCTCCCAGCTCCGAAAGGGATTTCTTTGTCTCCTGTTTTATTTCATCAAAATTATGACTGACATATAGTAGCCCCATGGTCTCAAAGACCGGGTCCAAATCAACATATATTTTATCCGACACAATAAATACGCTCCTTTTTAACGGTAAAATGATTTTGCAATAAGCATAAACTATTTGATGTTTATCTAATTAATCATACAACAATATTGCAGTAATTTCAAGAGTACCGGATATTCCTTATTCAAAATCAACCGTGTGCCCGGTTTTTGCCGATTCACGGACTGCTTCCATCAGACTCAATACCCTTCTGATTTCAGGTATCTTAACCAAAAATTCTCCTTCTCCCTTCCATGCCTTCAGGTAATTCCGGAAGTAATCCCCATGCTCCGTGTAAATTTCAGGCAGATTTTCCGTAACAATCAAGCCGGGTGAAGGTTCACCAAAAGAACGGGTAGGACCTGAAGCCGTCATTATCTTCTTGCCGGGGACATTCTGTAAAAGCCTTGTAGTCCGTACCAGCTTACCTTTTGGCTTAAATCCGTCCAAATACATGGAACCTTTATTTCCGCCCATGAACCAATGGCGCTCAAACCAGTCCGGTTTATCCGAAAGATAATAGGTTCCCAATTCCACTTCCGCGGTAATACCATTTTCAAATTTCAGAATTATTTTAAAATAATCATCGACTTCAAAATTAATAACATTCCGCATATCTGCAAATACAGTCTTAATATTGCTGTCTATCATCCAAAGTATCTGGTCAAGGAGATGAACTCCCCAGTCATACAGCATTCCACCGCCTTCTTCTATAAAAATATGCCAGTCATGCATGTTCCCGTTAAAGCCGTATAGGCTGGATTTTATGGTATATAATTCCCCCAGCAGTTTCCTGTCATATACTTCCTTTGCCACACGAAAATCCCTGTCGTATCTTCTCTGCTGATGAACGGTGAATTTAACACCGTACTCATTAACTGCTTTTACCATCTCGTCCAAATCGGCTACTGACAAGGCTGCGGGTTTTTCACATATGATATCCTTTCCTGCTTTCGCACTCTTTAAGACCAGTTCTTTGTGCTGATTATTATTTGCAGCCACAATCATCACATCTATGTCGGGATTAGCAAGCATATCTTCTGCATGAACATAGCGCTTAATGCCATCCTTTACATTCTTTAACTGTTCTTCATCAATATCACAAATCCCCGCTACCTGGGCGCCGTCCAGATTTGCAAGCATTTCCTCATGTACATGGCCCATAAAACCATACCCTATAATACCAAATTTTATACTCATTAAAATTACTCTCCTTTTCTTTCATTCTCTGCCATAAAACTTAAATACTGCTGTTCCGGTACAATTTTATTTTAATTCCCGGGCCAAATAAAATCATTCTAATTTTTATCCTGATAAATAATTATTGATATCATTTCTTTAACACTTTATTTTTTTTATAGTGCCGCAACAAAAATTAATAGTTATAATTTTGTCTTATAAGACCCAAAATGCCGGATTTTAAATTTACCTTCTCATCTCTGCAATTGATGAAGTAAATTATAAAATCCGGCATCCAAATGATATATCGGGAAAGACCTTTTAATTTTCTTGCTGATTCAGGAATATTTCTTTTCCGGTTTCATAAGACTTATAAATGGCTTCTAAAATCTGTGTTACAACATAAGCCTGCTCCGGTTTTACCAAAGGTTCCGTGTCATTCATAACCGCTTCCAGCCATTGCTTTGCCTCTTCAAAGCCCGGCTCTCCTGTTCCGCCTTCAAAATAGGCAATTGCACCGGTTTTCGTAAGCCTTTCCTCCGTAAGCATACCATTATGTCCTCTGTTGATTATTAATTCATTGTCCTGGTAACTCATGCCGGAATGAATTTCCGCACCGGCTTTCGTACCGCAGAGGGTGGTTGATGCTTCTCTGGATTCCAGCATATTGATTGCCCAGGCCGCCTCCAGATTGACGGCGGAACCATCTTCCATTTTTATCATGCCGAAGGCCGAATCCTCTACTTCATAAGTATCCGGATTCCAGGGTCCGAACATATTCCCTTCTACCGCCTGGAGGATATGGCCTAATTTATAAAATACGGTTCCTGTAACACTAACAGGTTTGTAATTATTCATCATCCATAAGGTAATATCCAAAGCATGAGTACCGATATCAATCAAAGGCCCTCCGCCTTGTAATGCTTTATTGGGGAAAACACCCCAGGTCGGTACGGCACGGCGGCGTACCGCATGTGCCTTGGCATAATAAATTTCCCCCAGTTCTCCTGCCTCACAGGCTTTATGCAGCATCTGGACTTCCGGCCGGAAACGGTTCTGATATCCGATAGTAAACTGTTTGCCGCTCTTTTTCCACGCATCCAGCATTTTCTGTGCGTCGGCGGTACAATGTGCCATCGGTTTTTCACAGAGGACATGCTTTCCTGCCTCAAAAGCAGCAACGGTAACCGGACAGTGGGCCACATTCGGCGTCAATACATGCACCACATCAATTTCCTTATTTTCCAGCAATTCCCTGTAATCCGTGCAGACTTTTGCATCGGCCGTCCCATATTGTTTTGCGGCTTTTACCGCCCTTTCTTTTTCAATATCACAGAAAGCCGTCATTTCACATAAATCCGTTAATTTGCCAAGTGCCGGCATATGTTTGTTATTTGCTATGCCGCCGCACCCAACGATACCTATTTTCATTTTCTTATCCATTTTCTTGCTCCTGTCTGTTAATTTGATTGCTTATACCGTTTATAAATTGTAATCTCATTCGATAGCTACACGGCGTATTCTCTGGCCCCCTGCAGGCATGGGATAATAAGCCGGCCATACGGAAATGCCTAAGCGTACGTCGTGCTCGCCTTTTCTTAAGCCTCCTTCTGCCAATACACGTACGTACAAAGGCTCTCCATATTCCCATTTATAAGCAGATACCGTTTCGGCTTCCGAAAGGGTAAACCATTCCTCCCGGTCAAGAGAAATCCGGATCATATCCCTGGGAACCGGAATACTGTCAACCCCAACCTCTACGCCATAAACCATAGAAAGGGGAATTCCGCGGTAATAAGTAATCAATGTCTGTATTTCAAATCCGATTATCTTACCGTCAGCTTCCACATTTCTGCAGCTGTCTTTTATAAATACATAATTATCAAACATGATACCTCTCCTTCCGCCGCCTGCGGCGGCACGAAATTTGATGGTGAAAGTGTTTTTCTTTCAACCTTTCAGACATGATGCCGCTTCTGCGGCATCACAAATAATAAGGGAAGAAGCTTGGAATGAGCACCCTTTGTGCTCATTTCGAGGTTCTTCTGGTGTGAAGATGTTTTTTTCTTCACACTTGCTCCTCCTGCTTACCTGCCGGTATATTTTTTTAACATTTCCTGATGCCTTCTTACATTCTCCAAGCCGTCAACACATTCATCCAAAAGCACAAAACGGTTTCCTTCATATTCCGTAGCGATATATCCGTCGTATCCCATGGAATCAAGATACTGTATTACCTCTTTATAAGGTATGGAGTATTCTTCATAATCCTCCGTCATTTCATAGCATTTACCATGAATGTGTTTGAGATAAGGCATATATTGGCCCAGCTCTTCATAAGGAGTATTCTCATAACCTTCAGAAAAAATTGCATATTCCATATCAATAGGATTCTTAAGCAATGCGCGGAATTCTTCCGGATAAGGAGTCTGTTCACCGTTAAGCCTTCCAAAATGGCGCAGCGGATCACTTCCCCGGGCGAATATGGCATCGATGTAATCCGACAATTCAGGATTTAAACCAAACTGGCGGAAATAATTCGTAGATACTCTGGGGTGTCTCTTGCAGAATATGCCCATATCCGCTACAATTCCCACATAGGGGGAGTTAAGTCTGAGCATTTCCCGCAGGAACTTTCTTGTTACGGTACTGTGAAAGCTCATTCCCGCATGTATTTCCAATGCCATGGCAACCTTGTATTTCTCAGCCGTTGCCAGCGCCGGTTCTATTAATCTTTCGTCCGTATCGGAAACCAGCCGGATCAATGAAAATCCCAGATTATGCGCATTTACGATTTCGGCCTTCAGCATTTCAACCTGTTCTTTTACCGTCAGTATTCTGTTGCGATATAAGGTAGAATTAATAAAAATATCATTGCATACTAGCTTGCGGTCATATTTTTCCACTAAATTTCTCCACATCTTCACAGTTTCCGCTGCCGGATAAGGTGAGCCGTGGATCATTTGGTCCGAAATCAGTTCTATTCCTTCAATATCGAATTCCACCGCCTTTTTAAAGATATCTTCCAGAGAAAGTCTCTTGGTGGCATATTCATCCTGCAGGCTGTACAAACTGATTGCACGTTTAATTTGACTCATAATTACCTCCTTTTAAAAATAGATTGGACAGTATACCTCTTTTTCTTCTGCCCGATTTGTCTAATTTAGAATAAATTACCATAGTCAGATATACCGTTGCCAGCAAAACAACACCCCGAATGCCCTGAGTCACACCTCCGCTGGCACCGCATAAAACCATTCCGTTTTCCAGCAGAATTATGGTAGGTGCACCTATAATTAATTTATACAGTTTTGTACCCGTACCTCCCTGAACGGGAATACCGCCGATAAACATTGCCATCATTACCTTCATTTCAAAACCGCTTCCCAGGGTATTACTGGAACCTCCAATACGTACAATGGTAAATATTCCGGCAATTGCAGCCATAATTCCGGAAATCATAAAGGCGGTAATTTTTATCTTGTCTACATTGATGCCCGTATACTTTACCGCATTTTCATTCTCACCAATAGCTCTGAGATAAGTTCCGAAGGGCGTATATTTGAACAGATATCCGATGAGAAGGATAAGTACAACTAAAGCGGATAATTTAAAGGAAAATCCGTCAATAAATTTTATGGATGGGGGGACCATAATTACCCTTGCGCTTAACAGCCAGCTGACAAAGGCTCTCAATGCTATAAGCATGGATAAGGAGGCCATAAAGGAGGGTACTTTAAATTTCGCATTCAGTACTCCCAATAAAAGCCCGGAGAGTGCGCCGACTAATATTGCGACGGGAAACATCCATCCGGCGCCTGAAGCTTGTCCTGCCATGGCGGAAAAGGCTGCCGCAACCGCAAGGAGGGAACCGTGGGTAATGTCTGTTCCTCCCATGGAAGCAACAAATATCATTCCGAGGCCGGCTATAATCGTCGCAACGGACTGGTTGAACAAATTTAACAGGTTTTGTTTTGCAAATACCTGACCCTGGGTTGCTATTCCAAAGATAACCAGCATTCCGCCAAGAATCATAAACGGTATCATTGTATTGATGTTAATTTTTCCTTTCATCATAGCATCACCTCGATTATCTTATCCTCCGTAAAGTCCGTATTACGGCTCAGGATTCCGGCAATTTTCCGGTCTCTCATAATCATGATGCGGTCTGACATACCGATTGCTTCCGACAGCTCATCGCTGATTAAAAGGATTCCAAGACCTTCCTTTTTCGCTTTTTTCAATATTTCATAGATATAAGCCTTAACACCGACATCAACTCCCCGGGTGGGACAATCCAAAATAATAAATTTTAAATCTTTCACCAGCCACCGGCTTAAGTTAACTTTTTGTTTGTTGCCCCCGCTCAAGCTCTTAACTATATGGTCAATACCCGTTGCCTTGATTTCAAAGGAGTCTCTAATTTCCTCCGCCAGTTTTTTAACCTTCCTTGGATTCAAAAATCCAAATCGTTTCGATAAATCACTTACGGAAGGAACCGCCAGATTACTGCCGATGCTTGCTTCCAGCATCAGGCCGTCCAAATCCCTGTCCTTGGAAAGATACGCACCCCCGGCCTTAATCACATCCTTCGGTTTATTTAACAGTTCTCCCGTTATTTTGGCGCATACTTTTCCGCTTCTTTTCTCTGACAATCCGAATAACGCCTGCCCCAGGGAATGGATGCCTGCATCACTTAATCCGCATACTCCAAGAATTTCTCCCTTATGCAGCTGGAAGGATATGTCCTTAAGCAGCCCCGGAACAGTCAGGTTTTCTACTTCGAGAATGACCTCTTCCTGATATTCTTCTTTTTTGTCACTGCGATAGTACTCACCGGATATTTCCCGTCCGATCATTTTCCGTTTCAACTCATTTATGGTGAAAGCTGCAGACGGCTTTGTTTCTATCATTTCCCCGTCTCTTAACACGGCAATGGTATCACAGATTTCCATCATCTCATCCAGGTCATGTGTAACCATGAGTATGGTTTTGCCTTCTTTTGTAAACCGTTTGATGAATCCGTATAAAATTTCACGTTTATCATGGGACAATGCCTGGGATATTTCATCCAAAACCAGGAAATCCGGGTCTGTGGATAATGCTCTCGCAAGTTCCAGGATTTTTCTCTGCTCAATGGAAAGCTCTTCTGCCATGCAATCCATCGGAATACTTCCTAAATCCCACTTTGCCAACTGTTTGTTTGCAGCTTCTTCCATTTTATGCAGGTTTACTATTCCGCCGGTAGTAAATTCGTTTGTACGTCCCAGGAACATATTAATAGCAGGAGGGAGATTTCCCACCACGCCTAATTCCTGAACCACCATGGATACATGCAATCTGTTGGCTTCAATCGGATTTGCCGGATTGTATTCTTTTCCATCCTTATGGATAATACCGCCATCTCTTTTTTGAATGCCGCAGATGATAGAGGCCAGCGTAGATTTTCCGGAACCGTTTTCGCCTGCTAAGCCGAATACAGACCCCCGGTAAATCGTTAAGTTAATATTTTTATTCGCTTTCGTAGCACCAAAGCTTTTGCTCAGATTCTCTGTTTTTAAGATTACATCTGCCATTATTTCACCACCCCCTTATATCTCCAATGAGAGATGATACCGCATAAAATAACAATAGCGCCCAGGCACATTTCCTGGCCTGTCCCGGAGGGTACGCCCAAGAGGGTAAGTACATTAAACAGCGACGTTACAAATACGGCACTGAATATAATGCCAACAGGCATGCTGATAATTCTTTCAAAAGACTGTGCCAGTAAAACGGTGGCAAGAGGTTTAAAAATAGTTGACAGACTTCCTAGTCCGCTGGTAGAAACTAATTTTCCCGCATAGCTTTCCTGTACGATTGCCGCCATACCAATAAAAACGGCACCAACTACAGCACCTGTAAGCATGGTTTTTTTCATATTAATTCCCATAGCTTTTGCAACACCTTCGTTCCCCCCGACGGCGCGTATGTTAAGCCCTAAGGTGGAACGGTTGAATATCATGTATGCTGCGGCAAAGCCAATAATCCAGATAATCGCCATATAGGGCATGGAACCCAGTGCCCGGTAATTAACCAATGTAATGTTACTGGAGCCTTCCGTTTTACTTCTTATTGTGGAATAAACCGTAAGAATCGCTTCAAAAATCAGTGCCATTCCTAAACCGGATATCCAGGAAGGTATTTTTAAGTTGACGGAACAATTCACACTGAGCTGTTCCAGTATAATTGCACTGAGTAATGTCATGCCAATAAGACCGAAGTAACCCATTCCCAAATCCATGGCACAAATGGCACCGATATTGGCTGATAACAAGATATTGGCGCCGATTGACAAATCAATAAGCCCTCCGGTAAAAATAAACATCATGCCCCAGGAAACAAAGGACGGAAAGATTGCATGGGTTATTATTATTTTCATATTATTCCATGTCAATAGTCTTCCGCCCACGGCAATGTTGCTGATAACAAAGATAACCGCAATACACCCCAGTAAAATCATCTGATTTTTCAGTTTTCTCATTTTCACACCCATTTCCGTTTAATCCACATTAATTCCCACCGCTTTTAATTCGTCAGCCGCTACTTTACCTTCTTTGTATTTTTGAACCAGCCGGTTGTCTAATGAATATTCCTGGATTATCTTTATAAATGCATCATAGCTAAAATCAGGATTATTTTTTCCGCTCATTTGTCTTATTTCATCACTGCTGTAGCAGTATTCATCCAGGAAGAATTTTGTGTATAAATCATATTTTTCCGCAGGAACTTCGAACGGCATCACATTATCTACCCATACAGGCTCGCCATTCCCATCTTTTAACGGAGTTTCGTCCAGGTAATTCTGGAGAATGACTGCGGAAAGCATACCGCATATCCAGAAGTCACCATTTACCATTTTCATAGGTGAGTTACCGAGTAAGCTAAGAGCCTGCTTGTCCAGACCGGAGGTTAAAACAACCGCTCTGCCGTTGTTGGCATTTTGAAGTGCGGATACGGCTGCTATACCAAAGTCAGAACCAACTCCATATACAAAATCCGGATCAGGATTGGCAACCAGCGCATCTTCAATCTGCCCCTGAGCTGCATCGGCCGCATCGGCATGCAATTCCGCCAGGATTTCTCCGCCGCCTTCCGTGAAGGCTTTCGTAAATGCTTCCAGCCTGGGAGTATCAGAAGCATCACCTACGCCGGAAGAAGTTATGATACACGTCTTAAGGTTCTGCGATAAGGCATACCTGGCAATTTCTTCACCATATACCGAGTTTGCAGGAGATACGGCACCGGCAAAATAAGGGTTCGCCTTCAGCTCCTTAATAATAGATTCATCGCTTGGAATCTTATCATTTAATACAAAAGGAACTTCCGCCTGTTTGCATATATCCGCCACTGTCAGATACAGGGACTCTACGGGCAGCCAGATAATCAATCCGTCAACACCGGAAGAAATCATATTCTCAATATCCTGAATAATCTTTTCCACTGAAAATTCATCATCCATTGCTATCGCATCATTGCCAAATGCATCAATAGCCACTTTTGAATTATTTGCCAAAGATAACAATGCATAAGAACCGCTTCCGAAATAATTGTAGCCAATTTTGTAAGCGCCGGAAGCAACGCCGGAATCCGTAGTTTCTTCAGACTGGCTGCCGTCCGGCGGAGCTGTGGCTTCGGTATTATCTTTTGTCTGGATATCTTCCGGCGCCTTCTTGCCGGAGCAGCCGGAAAGCATCGATACCGTCATTGCCAATACCAAAAAAATACTTAGCAGTTTCCCAATTTTTTTCATAAATTTTTCCTCCCATACTTATATTATATAGTTTTCATTTATAATCCCACGGTAAGTACCGTTTGATTCTTAATTATCCCCATTCAAAATACGATTGGACATGTTCACCCAGCGTTTCAGCTGTTCACAGGAATCAATGGTGTCGGAAAAATGATGTCCTTCATATTCGCTTGCAAGATATCCTTTATATCCGGATGCTTTGATAACCGGTAAAATTTTATGGCAGGGAATAGTATAATCTATCTCATCTTCTTCCAGATACCAGAACTTTCCGTGGATATACACCGTATGCCTGAGCAATACGTCCAGCCATTCCAGATGCGCCTTTCCATCCCCATATGTATGGTAAATATCTTCAATACAGGCTTTCTCCGCCTCCATGTAATCCCCCTTTAACAATTCTTCCATTGTTGTACCCGCTTTGTGCAGTTCAATTATCTCATTGATTTTATCCTCCCTGCATCCAAAGTGTTCAATTGCCTGACGTATGAAAAGTATATGAGGCGTCTCTGCAAAGATGCTGAAATCCGGTACCACTCCCAGATAACCGTCCCCTCTGTCCATAATCTCCAGGAATTCCTTCCAAACAGGTACTTCCGGATTATGGGGATGGTGCATTTCAATGGATAGGATGATTCCAATTTTTTTTGCATATGGCAGCATCTTTTCAAAAATCCGGGGTGAAATGGCATGCTGGGTCCGGACCAAATCAAAGCCCATATATTTGGCATACAGCATATCGTTAATCGTAGTCTGGATTATCTCATCTTCTGAAAGATCACGGTCGGAACGGGTCCCCATATCGATATAAGCGCTGTAGCAAACAGGCTTTAACTCATATTTCCTCAGCAGGCCTGTAAAACCGTCCATCCATTCTTTTGAAGGATGGGGATATTCAGGAATCATTTGGCTTGCCACCAGTTCAATGCCGGTATATCCCATCTCATGTGCTTTCCTTAAGCAGTCCTCCAGGCTGAATCGTCCTGTTACATATTCTGCCGATAACGCATACAAGGTAAGGCAGAGTTCTATTTCTTTATTCATACGGTACAGCCTCCTTTCACTTGAAGCACTTTGGTATCTGAACCGTCAAGAACCAGATAGCTTCCGAAATATCCGGTATAAGGAATACGGTGTTTGATTTTAATCGTTACTTCATGGTTTCCTTCTTCCAAACCGCCGTCCTTTATAACCAACAGCTTTGCCTTGTCCAGAATAAACCAATATTCCAGATACAATTCCTTCAGCTGGGAAATAAGACACTGCTTTCCGTTAATATGAAAGTAGATTGTGTTATCCGGCACCCTTTTACCATCCACAAAAAGTTCAAAATTTTCAATACAGCTTAAGTAGGTTCCCCGATAAGACGGATACCGGCAGTAAATTTCATACCCTAACTTAGCATGGCCTGCGACACGATTCCTTATATTTTCAGCAGCACTGATAATCAGCTTATTGTACGCCTGAAATTGCGCCATTTTATTACCCTCCATTTCTTTCTGCATTTGATGTATATAGTATATCTTCCTTAACCAGGAATCTCATTTCATTTTTTTATCTGTTATACGAAAAAACATATGAATATTTTGCTGCTTTCATTTTTATTTCAGAAACAAATCAATATTCTTAGTCAATTTTTTGTTCATGGAGTAAAATAAAGTAAAAAGCCGCAAAAAAATGCCATAACAGCAATTCTGACCGTTATGGCATAATTTCTCAATTGTTAAAACTGGTATAAAAGATGTATATATTGTATCTCCTGGGGTTTCAAGACCGTCTCAAAATTTAAGGTACTGTTGGTTACCGTACAGGTCCTAATGGATATATGAGGCGTACATATTTGTCTGAGATAATCTATATCCTGCTTATTCAGGTTATCGGACAGGTCCATCCTCAGCCATTCATCCTGAACACTGCCGTTAACTGTGTTTAAAGACCTGGTTTTTATCTGGTATGTTCCGTTTTTTACATGCTTTATCTGAAAATTCAGTTTCAGGGTTTCGTTATCATCAAAAAGCTGCCTCAGCTGTCCGACACCGGTTAAATCCTCGGGCCTCATGTAATACTTAAAGCTTGGATGTTTATAATTATGGCATACTGCGGAATAATTATCATATCCATTGGTAGTAACCGCACAATTCTCATTGCTTCCCAGAAGATACCTGCCCAGGCGGTTCATAAATTCCATCGCATAATAAGCCGGCTTTTTTATCCCGTCCTTTGTCAGTAATCCGCCGCTCCCGCTTAACAAAAGACTGGAATCATAATACTCGGAAAACAAATCCGAACCAATCCAATACCCCATAAGTTCAACCTGCCCTATATTGTCTATAATATTTTTCATGATATAAGCACCCTTGTAACAATTGTCATTGAGACAGTTACGGTTGGAAATAGTTGAGTTCCATTCGGTAATATGCAATTCCGATATATGGAAACTATTATCTTTTAATGTATCCCGTGCCATAAGTACATGATTGCGTATAAAATCCGGGTCCTGGGAACGCTGCGCATTTATTTCCAGTTCGTCAATTCCCTGCAAATACGGATAGCAATACAGGGAAATAAAATCAGGATAACACATCCTTTTTTTCCACAGGCTAATAATCTGGTGAAAACTAAGTTTTCCATGGGAGCGGTCAAAACCGGCTCCACCCAGCCGAATCTGAGAAGAAACGGATTTTAGGGTATGATATGCCGCTTCAAACACTTCAAAATATTCATGATGGTCGGGTGACACAGAAAATCTTGGATCATTCCATTGTTCAAAATACCACTTTTCTACTTCCTCCATACCATACCTGTTTACATAATGGGAAACCAGGGCATATAAAAATCTCCGGTACTCGCCCAAATCCCGGAACAATATCTCCCGTTCCTGGGCTACCATATAATTTTTGACATTTCTGAGTAGCAGAATCGGTTTAAAACCTAATTCAATATAAGGTTTTATATCGTGTTCCACAAAAAAATCAAATACCCGGTCAAGTTTCGTAAAATTATAAAGCCCGTCCGGAGAATTGACATTTAACAGCATTTCTGCCGAATAAAGGTCCCAGAACCGTACATATTCAAATTTCAGTTCCTTTTTTAATATTAAAATATGTTCCTGCATATCAGAACGCAGTAAGTCACTGCCCAATCCGATATTAATCATACGATTCCATACTTTAATATAAGGTTTCTGATCCAGGGTATCTGCTATCATATATTTATAAGCAGAATCTTCTTCTGCTTCTGTATCTATAAAATTACTGTCCAGATAGTCTCTTACTTTATGCCCAATATCAGGTGCCGGTTTCAACCGTTTACGTTCACATTCCCATTCCTCCTGCATTTGCTCCATATAAGCGGAAGGAGTCATATGATAAGCATCTTTAAATGCCTTATTAAATGCCGCAGCATTGGGAAACCCATTATCCATTGCAATGCGCATAATGGATTTATCCGTAGTCTTCATTTCGTCCACTGCACAATGAAGGCGGATATTATTCAGATAATCAATAAAATTCATTCCCAGCTTCTTTTTTATATACTTTGAGAGATAAGCACCCGAAAGAAAAAACCTTTCCGATAAATCATTCAAGCTGATTGGCCTTTGATAATTGGTATAAATATAATTTATAATCTCATCCATCCGGTTGTCTTCGTCATTAAATTCATTATGAAAGCGTTTGTCGTTGCTTTCCAGCATAAAATTACCGGCTATAATACTTAATATGGAATAATATAGACTGTTGAGGTAAATCAGCCCTTTACCTTTCTTATCAAAATATTGGTTAAAAACTTTCCGCAACAGCTTCCTTAATTTATCATAGGCATCGTTTCTGTCATTGGTAGTATTGCAATAAACCGTAACCTTGTTCATATCCATGTAGCTGCTTAATATATTGTAATTAATATGCAGGCTTGCCGTCAGTACTTCTCCTTCCGAATAACAGGAATGCCTTTTGTTGGAATTTATAATAATAAAGTCCTCCTGTTTCATTTTATATTCTTCATTTCCTACTTTAAGAATAACACTGCCTTCCAGGACATACAGCAATTCCGGATTCTGATGAAAATGCTCATTGATGATCCTTTTATCCTGAAAATCAAAATCCATAATTGTATTGTCCTTGAGTACATTATTCTGCATGAGAAACATTCCTTTCGGTTATTAGTTCCTTAATTATAACTTATTAAGGAGGACAAATTCAACTCTTGTCTGCGCCATCCCACCCAAAAAAAGCGCTTACCGCCTGCATGTAAGCGTCACGGTTTTGTACGAAACTGCGGCAATGCCCTGCTCCTTCCACTAATAAAAGCTGCTTTTCCGAAGTACATGCATGGTAATTCTCCAATGTCATGTAATAGGGAACAAAATCATCAATGATTCCGTGAATAAACAGCACCGGAATTCTGCATGTTTTCATGGAATCCAAAGTAGTATAATCCTTCAGGTCATATCCTGCCCTTCTGCGGCACATCCTGTTAATACGGGGTATATCCGGGTATTCTCCCTTATGCAGAAATCTGTTTCCAAACTGCACAACCATGTCATAAGCGGATGTAAAGCCGCTATCTGCAATCACACCCTTAACAGCTTCTGAAACTATTCTGCCGGATGCCATAAGAACCGTTGACGCTCCCATGGATACTCCGTACAGATAAACGGGCAATTCCGTTCCAAAACGTTTCTCCGCATACCGAATCCATGACATACAGTCAAATCTCTCTAAAATACCAAAACCAATGTATTTTCCTTCGCTTTTTCCCTGTGCCCGCTGTTCCACGCAGAGAAGACTGCTTCCCTCCTTAAGAAACGCCCTTGCGCACATTCCAAAATCACGCCGCCAGGAACCGTGCCATCCATGGAACATAATCAGTAGCCTTTGAGGCAATCCGGCAGGAATATAACGCCCAACCAGCTTATACCTGTCCTGGCTCATTATAGTTACCTCCTCCTGAGCCTGTGTATCCAGCCACATTAATTCTTTTGCTAATTCCGATTCATAAGAAACGGCTGCCGCTGTTTCTTTATTTCTCTTTTTTCCATTCTTCTTATATCTTCCTCCTTTTCTTCCGATGGCCAGGTTAAGAAAAAGATTCAATTGAATAATCTTATAAAGGCTAAATCCTGCCAGGACAATTATGATACCGGCTGTAATGTACTTCATGTAATCTGTTTCCTCCTATTCCAATATGTCCGCATTGGGCTTTCATTACTGCATGACTTTAATAAAATGCTGTTTCAATGTTTTAAATTAATTTATTTTTAAAATATAATTTACAAATTGTCAGAGAAATATTAGGAAAATATAGCCAAAAATTTGGTATGACCTATAAATGTCATACCAGGTATCCACAGAACGCCTATACATAATGAAAATTACCCACCAGTTAATTTACGACTCAGGAACCTGGACCTTATCATCATGTAAACACCAACCATTGCTGCCAGGCTTCCAAAAATAACGCCGGAAAGACTATTAAAAAATGAGGCGTTGCCTTCATAAGAAATGGACATGATGGCGGCCTGTGTTAATACTACACATACCAGGGTGGAGGAAAGACCTATAAGCTTAATCTCTTCGGATATAAGGTTTTTATTCTTTCTCGCTTTAATGTAATCTTTTATAATTAGAAAAAATTCCGTAAAAGTATAAGCCGCAATAATCAGTGCGATATTCATAGTAAACTCAGCAAATATTCTATATCCAAACATTCCTATGGAATAAATCACGTAACACAGGCTTCCCCCAAAAATTGCGGCTCCTATTTGAAAATAACCGCGAATCTGCTTTATTTGGTCTTTTCCCTGATTTCTGATTGCACTATATCTTGCAATGCCCATACCCGCGCTATATAAAGCATTTACAAACATAAATCCCGATAAGGTTATGCAGCTTAAAATAACCTTTCCCAGAACCATCATCACGTCTTTTATCAGTGTCAGCCTGGTAAATATAATGGTGCTGTTATTCCGAAAATGGTGATAACGTTTTTGGTTCCTCTCATCGGTCAGCAATACGTCCCACAAAATATATCCCGATAAGCCTGCCGCACCGCTGCCAAATACCACTCCTGTCATTCCAATCAATTGCGGTGTCTCTTCGGAAGGAGAAAAATATAATATGACGCTTACAAAAAGAGAAAGAAGTACAAACGCATTTGCACTATTCAAAAAAGAAAAGGTTTTTACCGGTACATCCCCATAGTTTTTTGTCATCAGAAAACAGCGTATTGAAAAGAACAGGCTTATACCTGTCAGAAGTAGGATAAGAATAGCCAGGAAATAATTAATTACCTGGTTTTCTTTAAAAAACATTAATATCCCGCACCCCAGAAAACCAAGTGAAGCAATCAATAAGATGAACCCGCCCGCTACACTTCTGCCATACATTTTCTTTGAGTCAGGCGGTTTTATTTCCGCCTTTTTATCCGCTGCTCCCAAAAACAATATGCCTCTGACAAACACATTGATAAGAGAATACAGGGAGCATGCTGTCAAAAAGTATGAATCCGTCTTGGCGCATACCGTTAGATTTGCCAGGGCAATCATGATTTCCAACGGTATTATTTTTCCGGCATTATTAGAAAGTTCCGGCATAGCTTTCCTGATTACGATTTTCTTTCTGCTTCTATTTAGCTTCTTCATATTTCTACCATACGCTTTCCAATAAATCACCGTTGCCTTTGTTCCTGTTTCCAGTTTGATTAACTGCTTGATTCCCCTTTGCGAAACAGCTTTATGATACCGTTTTTATCCAGATTAATAAGAATCGACAGTGCTACCGGCAACCCTATCAGTCCAATCAAACCAAAGAGCTTTAGCCCTATAAACATGGAAATCAACGCAGCCAGCGTAGGAATTCCAATCTGCCTTCCCACAATTTTGGGCTCAATGGTATTTCTGACAGCCGTAATAACCAGATAAAGAATCAAAATACCAACCGTAAGCTTATAATTCCCAAGCAATGCCGCAATAACCGCCCAGGGAATAAGGATACCGCCGGTCCCCAGAATAGGAAGTATATCAAATATTGCAATGATTAACGCTATTAAGATTGCATAGGGTATTTTTAATAAAAGCAAGCCGGCACTAAGCTCTACAAATGTTATGAACATCAGCAGCGAATAAGATTTAATATAGGCAAAAATGACACCAATTGTGTATTGCTTGATGTTCAGGCACAGATTTTTCCCTTTCTCAGGCAGCAGCTTTATTATAAATCCGGTTATTTTATCATAATCCACAGCCATAAAGAAGGTTGCCACAACAGTAATAATTAATTTAATCATAAAGGATGGTATTCCGGCCGCATAACCGGAAGCATATTTTACGGCCTTGACTGAAAAATCCGAAATATACTGTCCAAAATTCCGGGTTATGGTATTAAAATATTCTTCCAGGTTGTTTATAACAGCCGGGTCCACAGACACAGCCTTCGTTTCAAGATTATGGAATACTGTATTTAACAGAGGCAGAATTTCTTGTCTGTAGAATTCCGGAATTTTTATGATTACTTCACCTGCAAAGGAAATCAGCCTGTTTCCTGCGAACATTATCAAAACCGCCAGTGTGACAAAAAATCCTGCCGTAATAAAGAGGGACACGGGCTTTTTATCTATATGCAGCTTGCCGGAAATCCATCTTACGGGATAATTTATTATAACTGCGAATATAAATGCAATCAGAAAAGGCATAAGAATGGGAATAGCATATTTTACCCCTAAATATACCAGTACGGCGAGTATTAAAAAGTAAACGGTATCTATAATAAATTTTTTCTTTTTTTCCATCTATTCTCCTTATTTAAAACCGAATAATGTTTTACTGTCTTATGCGGCAGTAAGCGGCTAATTCTGTGTTATCCACCCGTTCTCTTGCATTTCTTGGCTGCTTTGTACTTTTACTTTATGAAATACCGGACTGGTATAAACCTAATGTAATATTTTCAGCTTTTATACCGCATTATACAAAACACGGCACAGACATGGCTGGCACTCCAGCTCTTTTACAAATTGATTCGGCAGATACAGTGAGGTATGCCTTTTCAGCCGGACGGCTCCTGATGCAGAAAGCATTTCTGCTACAAATTGGGAGCAAAAATATTGTTTTCTGAACCTGTGGGGAATACGAAGCATGCATAAGAATATTCCCAGTCTGCTGTACTGATATTCATTTTGATTGTCTGCAAATTCCAAAATCAATTTCTTAACATTCTCATAAGCCGCCTCAGAAACATCAAACTGATAGCATATACTTTTTCGCTGTCTCTGTGTATGTTTTCTTCTTCTGGGCCGCTCAATGCAGAAGCCTTTGAAATTAAAGCTGTAAAAACAATCATAGGTACTATCCAGTGCTATGGAAGCATGTGTATAGCCCCGTCCGCTAATCATATATATAAAATTTGAAAAAATACTGTGTTGTCTTGTCAGAAGCACAGCAACCGTTTTTTTATTCTGCATATATAACCTACCTGCCTCATTTTCTTTCTGATAAAATGTACATTTTTTAATAAGCAGGATTATCCCAATTGCTGCTGCACTGACTGATGCCAATAATATCGGAATACCTGTCTTCCATAATGTTACTCTCCTTTTCGAATAAGTATTAGTTCTGCCCCAAAGCAGATTTGTTTTGTTCCGTTAATGAATTATGCCGGTTAAATGTTTGTAAAATGTCAGAAAAATGTTTGAGAAATGTTAATGTTAGCTTATCAGTAATTCATATGGCAATAATACAGAAATTAGTATAAGAAAGAGTCCGTAAGGCTTTTTATCTGATAGGGAAATTTAAGAAACCCATCAAAGAAAAAAGAGTCTGGCTTGCCAGACTCCGGCGCTCGCGATGTCACCTTAGTGACAATCTTCCTTGGGTACGTCATACATATCCTGTCTTCTGACTGGACAAAAGTTCCGTATCCTTAAATGAAAAGCCGATGCGGTGCAGTTGGCTTTTTTGTATATATGTGGTAAAATTGTTTATATAGTAACAAGCTTAGAATGGGAAAGCAGCCGACAGAGTATGGAGGTAAGATAGCAATGGCTATAGCAATACAATATCAATCTGATGTTGATACGATACTGGCAAAACGTTATGACAACGGCGCCGATTATTGGACTACTCCCGACAAACGTCTATGTAAGGGAAGCCCATTTTCCACCCTTGGCTGTGCGTATATGCTGTTGGAATTAGGGATGGAACCTTCCGATCCTATATTAACAGAAGTTGCTGACCTTTTTTTAAGTTCATGGCGGGAAGACGGGCGGTTTAAGTTGTCCCCGCAAGGCGCAATATATCCCTGTAATACTATTAACGCCGCCAACGTTCTTTGTCATTTAGGATATACTTCCGATAGCAGGCTTCAGAGAACTTTTGAACACCTTTTGGAAATACAGCACAGTGACGGCGGCTGGCGCTGTAATAAATTCAGTTTTGGAAGAGGCCCGGAAACAGAGTTCTCCAATCCCAACCCAACGTTAACAGCTTTAAATGCTTTTCGGTTTACAAGTTTGCTGAATAAAGAACAAGCTCTTGACAGAGCCGTAGAATTCCTGCTTGGGCATTGGACGACCCGTATGCCTCTAGGCCCGTGTCATTATGGAATTGGGACTCTGTTTATGCAGGTTGAGTATCCCTTTGCCAATTACAACCTTTTTGTTTATGTCTACGTTCTCTCTTTCTATGACAGCGCAAAGAGGGATAAGCGGTTTCTGGATGCGCTTGGGATTTTAAAATCCAAATTAGTTGATGGTAAGATTGTAGTAGAGCGGCTTAATCGGAAATTAGCCGGACTTGCCTTCTGCAAAAAGGGAGAACCAAGCGAATTGGGAACCAGGCATTACCATGAAATATTAAAAAACCTTGGATAGCTATCCTACGACTTTTGGCTTTACTTGGCGAGGATAGTTATTTTTTTATGATTGATTTTATAATAAATCATTTAATGTGAAATATCAACACGCCATAATTACAAATTGCCGGTATGTTGATACCGGGTCATGTAAATGCTATAATAGTCCATATAGATAGGACATAAAAGATATATATTATTTTAACATATATATTATCTTAGCATAGCCTTTCTACGGGATGTGCATCTATTGCACCGGCTTATCCGCTTACTCTGACATTATTACTCCGTCTCATGCGATAAGAAAACACAAACAGAAAACGGGAGGTAGATACATGGCACAGCCGTATACCAGAAAAAAGATCCGCGATGTGTTCGTTCAGATGCTTAACGAACGGCCGCTGAATAAAATAACGGTAAAGGATATTGTTACAGCATGTGAAATCAACCGGAATACGTTTTATTACTATTATGCGGACCTTTATGCGATAATATCTGAAATCTTTCAGACAGAACTTCAAAAAGTTATCGACGAATATAACGACACGCGTTCCTGGGAGGAAAGCTTTCTCGTAGCGACAGAGTTTGCCTTAGAGAACAAAAAAGCTATTTATCATGTCTATAATTCCATGCAGAGAGAGGAATTGGAAAAGTATTTGCTTGGCATTGCCGGTAACGTAATGACACCCTATGTGGAAACCGTCAGCCGCGGCATTCCTGCTTCTGATGGAGATAAACGGATTATCGTAGCGTTTTACCAGTGCGCACTTACCGAAATGGTACTCCATTGGGTTGCTTCCGGGATGAGGGAGGAACCGGAAAAAATCATCCGCAGAATCGGCCTGCTGTTTAACGGAAACATAGAAATGTCTCTGCGCAGAAGCGCCGAATTAAACGATACATGGTAATAGGGTAAACCCCGAATTATTTAAATCAGACACGTAAGAGGGTGTTTGAAAAATGCCTGAAAATCCATCAAATTACCGGAGGTGTTCGAAATTCGAACACCTCCGGTAATTTGTCTGTTGCGGTGTCAAATTCCTATTGATAAACTAAAAACGTAAACAGAACCTGCTGCGAATAAATTCCTGGAAACCGTGAATTCTATTCAGCAGCTTAATAATGAAAGGAGGGGTTTTTTATGTATTACAGCAGCGGTAACTATGAAGCTTTTGCACGTCCCTTAAAACCGGAAGGTGTTGACTGCAAATCCGCTTACCTCATCGGCTCCGGTCTTGCCGCCCTGTCGGCAGCGTGCTATCTGGTCCGCGACGGCCAGATGAAAGGGGACCGAATCCATATATTGGAGAAAGACGCGCTGCCGGGGGGCGCGTGTGACGGCTACCAATATGATAATCTCGGTTACGTAATGCGCGGCGGGCGTGAGATGGACAATCATTTTGAGTGCATGTGGGATTTGATGCGTTCCATTCCTTCCGTCGAAACCGAAGGAATCAGCGTTTTAGACGAATACTACTGGCTTAACAAACGCGATCCAAATTACTCTCTGATGCGTGCAACGGTCAACTGCGGCGAGGATGCTCATACCGACGGCAAGTTTGGTCTGTCCGATAAAGGCGCAATGGAAATTATGAAGCTGTTTTTCACACCGGATGAGGTACTGTTTGACAAGCGTATCGATGAATTGTTTGACAAGGAAGTACTGGACTCCAACTTCTGGCTGTACTGGCGTACCATGTTTGCTTTTGAGAACTGGCACAGCGCACTTGAGATGAAGCGCTATATCCAACGTTTTATCCACCATGTCGGCGGCCTGCCCGACTTCAAGGCACTTCGGTTTACCAAGTATAACCAATATGAGTCACTGATACTCCCCATGATAAAATACCTGGAGGCACATGATGTCCAGTTCCACTATGGCACCAAGGTAGTGAATATCATATTTGATATCCAGAAAGGCAAAAAACTGGCAAAACGTATCGTATGCATGCAGGAAGAGAAGGAGGACCATATCGGCCTGGCTGAAAACGATCTGGTATTTATCACCAACGGCGGCTGCGTTGAGAATTCTTCCCTTGGGGCTCAGAATCACCCGGCTGCATACAATGCCGAAATTAAGCCTGGCGGAGGCTGGGATATGTGGCGGAAAATCGCAGCGCAAGACCCGTCCTTCGGCCATCCCGACAAGTTCTGCGGCGACCCGGAGCAAAGCAACTGGATGTCGGCCACCGTCACTACACTGGATGACCGCATTCCGCCTTACGTTCGGAATATCTGCAAACGCGA
This sequence comes from Lachnoclostridium sp. UBA903, assembly GCA_002294045.1. GTDB lineage: Bacteria > Bacillota > Clostridia > Lachnospirales > Lachnospiraceae > Anaerocolumna. The sequence goes on from DBEP01000095.1 coordinate 59,838, forward strand.
TCCGTTCAGCGGCGGGGTCGTAACCGGCGGTATCGTCACAGTGAAGGACTCCAACTGGCTTCTTAGCTGGACTTTCAATCGTCAGCCCCAGTTTCGCAGCCAGCCGAAGAATCAGCTGGTAGGGTGGATCTATGGCCTGTTCAGCGACAAACCCGGTAATTTTGTGAAAAAGACCATGCGCGAATGCACCGGTAAGGAAATCTGTATGGAGTGGCTGTATCATTTAGGCGTACCGGTTGAGCAGATTGAGGACCTGGCTGAACACAGTGCAAACACCATTCCCTGCATGATGCCGTATATAACCGCTTTTTTCATGCCAAGAGGCTCCGGTGACCGGCCGGCGGTTGTACCGGAAGACAGCGTAAACTTTGCCTTTATCGGCCAGTTTGCCGAAACCGGACGTGATACTATCTTTACCACCGAATATTCTGTGCGGACCGCTATGGAAGCCGTCTATACACTGCTTAACGTAGACCGCGGTGTCCCCGAAGTCTGGGGAAGCGTATATGATGTGCGGGAGCTCCTGAACGCAACCGTACAGATGATGGACGGCAAAAAACCGGCAGATGTTGACTTGGGATTTAAGGAAAAAGAGGTTCTTAAGAATGCAATGAAAAAAATACAGGGTACAGAGATTGAAAAGCTGCTTAAGGAATACCATGTGATTTGATAAATACTTGTGCCGGGCCGGAGGTCCCACCTTTGCGGGAAACAGGGAGCGATTTTAGGGGCATAGTGAAGCTGCGTTTCCAAAATCGCGCGAAGTATACCGCAAAGTGGGACCTTCATAATGGTACTTTAGAAGGTTTTGTACCATTCTTCTTTCAGAATTCCATACTCGAATGTATCCTTCCAAATAGGTTTTCCATGTTCATCCTGAAAGAAATATAAATTTTTCAGTAAGTGGCCTTCCCGTCTGAAACCCAGTCTCTCCAGAAGACTCCACGAATTCGTATTCATCGGATCACACTTAGCTATTATCCGCCATGCGTTTTCTTTCTCAAATAAATAATGAATTAATGCTTCGGTACTTTCACCTGCATATCCCTGCTTCCAATAATTTCTATTAAACACATAACCTATCTCCCAAGTGCCATATTCACCTTTGGAAAGATATAAGTTGCCAATCAGCTTACCATTCTTTAATGCAACTGCCAGAAAACTTTTATCATCAGTCCTTCTTTTAGCTTCTGCCATAGCCTGCTGCAAGGAAAACGGCCTGTAAGGCTCATACTTCACAACTTCTTTATCGGAAAGATATTCATATAAATCATAGCCCTCATTGCCTGCAAAACCGCGTATTATTAATCGATTTGTATAAATTGCCTCCATATATGCTACCTTTCTATTTTGCCTCAAAACTCCAATCTATTTTTACATTTTACGGCAGCTTCCAATGATAAATAAAAGAGCTTTTCGCGGGCTATCCGATTATCAAACCAGGCCCTTTCATCATAGTTGTTATAATCGGCCAGAATATCTCCGCTGTACAGCAGCTGGCCAAATTTAATTCCCCGGAATCTGGCAACTGATGCTATTGCAGCGCATTCCATCTCCACCACTTCACAGCCCTCTTCTTTACGATAGGTAACCATATCCGGAGTTTCGCGAAAGAAAGCATCCGTAGTCCAGGTTTTGCATTCTCTGAAAGACACACTATGTTCAGCAAGCGTATTTTTAATAATCCCGATTATATCCGTATCCAAACGGATATCTCTGGATGGGGGCAAATAGTGATAAGAAGCGCCTTCATCACGCAAAGCGGTTACGGGTATAATCACATCACCGGCGGGAATATTGCTTAAAACACCGCAGCCTCCGCATGCTATTATATTTTTTACGCCGCAGCCTATTAAATATTCTGTCATCATCGCTATTGATGCGGAACCGACAACTGCCTGTATCATGCAGATTTCAATTCCTTTATATTTTAATACATAAGCTGGGAAAACTCCCATTTCGGAAACATATTTGCCTGGTATCCCGTATTTATTTTTCCCGATGAATTTCTTCAGGACATCACCAAAAAAAGTCATTACACAAATATCCGGCAGCAGTTCTCCGTCATTAGGATTTGGTTTTATAATTCCATGTTTTTCACTGTCATATTCCAAAACAGGGTAAGTGTTTTTAATAACCGGCATCCTAATCCTCCGTTCTTCCAGATAGAAATTATTAGTATCCCAACCATTTTATTCCACGCCCTTATCATTGCTGTATCCAAACTCTTTGATTTCCATAACATATATCTCCTTCAGCACTCTAAACAATAATATTAAATATATTTTCTATATCTTCATCCCTGAAGTTATAACTACCAACATTTCCCAATTCCCTGTTATTTAACAGTACTTCACAGAATGCTTAGTAGTGTAAGAAAAAATGATAGAATGGAGCTGGACATTCTTATAATATTAAGCCTATAAAACCTTGTACGTACAATTTCCCAATCTGCCGCATCATCCTCACTGTCCCAGTTAATAACCTTATTGTAAATAGGTAAATTAAGTTTTAGTGTCACCATAAAACAACCTATGAAAAAAACAACTCCAGAGGCTAATAAAGCTATACCTTTCAGTGAATTGTTATCTAACATATGAATTATTCCCAGAACTATTGGAAAAAGAAAAGATAGAAACGTTAAAACACTAATTAACGGGTTTCCCTTTGCAACAAGCAGAAAACCTTTAAAATAAATTATATATTCATTTTTGCTCAATCTTTCCCATTGTTTCTGTAATAAAAAAACCAACGTCATCATTAGTCCGGAAAATAATCCAACCGATATAATTGAAATTATAAATAAAAAATCAAGTACCATATACCTATCCCCCTATTCTATGTATCTCTCCGTATTAAATATTTATCTAATTATACAACATTTTCAGCATAATATAAATCTAAATATATAAACCTAAATGTATTTTTTATTAATTTTTTCAAATTTCTCTTCTGTAATTATTATCTTCCTGCATTGTACCTGTCAGGATTCAGAATTTTCTCGTATGGCATTGCTTTTTCCAGCCGGTTTACCAGGAACAAACAGCCGCCGCCAACTACATATTCTGCAAGACAGAGCAGCTGTTTCCTGGGTTCATCCTGAAGATTCAGCACTACATAAACCAACACAGACAATGCATTCAGACAAAATGCTCCTGCCGCTGTCATACCGGCCCTGATTAATTTGGGGGAAGTACTTTTATAAGTGTATATTTTCATATCACTTTTTGTACTGACATAGTGGAGCAATACCCAGGCAAACCATATAAAAGATAAGACTGTCAATGCCTGGGAAACGGTTGCATAGGGAGTTGTATTGCATCCTAAAGGCTGTGTGGATGCGTTGTAAAACAAAGAAAGAGCACAGAAAAAGACAGCTGTATAGAAAAAACGGACTAAATACCATATTAGCCCGGTGACTCCCTGGCGGTAATAAATACCCGCATATTTACGTTCAATTTGCGCACCTTTTCCATCCTTATCCGGAACGGTAACTTCTTCATAACCTTCAAAATATTTATGGTAAAATGAACTCATTCTGCACCTCTTTTACTCCCACATAGGCCCCTTTTTAAATTAGGCTCCTCTATTCACAGATTTTACGAATATCGTATATAACCCTGCACCCCACATACTCCATAACACGCAGATGTTTCTTGGTTTCTTCATCCTGCTCCTTTGGCATATCGCATGGACGGGGCATGCGGCGTTTGAAAATAATTTGGCCCGGCCGCTCCTTAAATTCCGGGAATGCGGGCTTTAAATATGGTTTTCCTTCATTTCCTGCTAAAATATAACGGAGATTCTCCAGGTACTTATCAATTATATCCCCTTTCAATACGCCAAAACCGGCACAGATTGTATCAAATTCATGTCTGTGGGCCGCCAGTTTTTTCATAAAGCCCTCAAATTTCTCAACACTGCCATTGAGCATTTTTCCCATTGGCATCCCGATTTCGTCACCACTAAAAAGAATTCTTTCCTTTTTGTCAAGGAAAGCCAGGCTTCCAGCTGCATGGTCCGGAATCTTAAAAGTTAGTAAATCACGGTTTCCAAGATGGAATACATACCCTTCATCAATGACCTGGATTTTATAATCTCTTGGGAAATCAATTCCTTCAAAACTTTTAAACGGCATTGTTGCAAGGGGTTTTGTTTCTGCCGACATAAACGCGCAGTCAAAATATGCATTGTTTGCCGTATGGTCAAAATGGTCATGGGTATTAGCAATATTTTTAACCGGCTTATCCGTCAAGGTCTGTAAATATTCACGGACATTTCCGCAGCCATAGCCGGAGTCGATTGCCAGTGCCTCATTATCCCCTTCCACAAGATAGAAATAATCTCCGTCGCTTAAGTTTTTCCAGGTTCCCGGTGCAATTTTTTCAGAGACAAAATACGGCTCATCCATAGGAGTTAAAGTACCATCCTCATTTTCAATCATAATATCATGTTTGCTAGAAAAATCAATATTTATCATAATTTTCTCCATTCTTTCGCATGTTATCTGCGTATAAGTAAAAGGTTTTTTTATGGCAATGAACTACACTCAATCATAAAGATTGCTTAAGCAGCCAGTCACGCAATGCGGTTATATCATACGCACGGACCCATGTCATTACATGGTGCATGCCCGAATCTGATTTTATAACTCCTTCCGGAATTACACTTTCCCCTTCAAACCAGGTAAAGTACATATTGTTTCCGTCGGATTCCAGTTTTTCAATTACCGCTCTTAATTCCTCGTCGGAAGCCTTTGCATTGAATGCGCCGCGGGTTACTTTGCCTCCTGCCTTTTCCATGCTCTTCATACAGGCATCCATAATCGGAAATGCTTTTTTATCTCCCTGGGACACAATAATCCAGCAGTTCTTATCCTTGCATACACCCATAGTTTCCGGATTCCACTGGCCTGCTACGAGAAGGCATCCGGCAAATAAATCAGGATATCGGATATTCATTTCACATAACATCATACAGCCCATGGACTGGCCGGTGCCATAAATCCTGTTTTTATCAATGGAATACTTATATGTAATCTCCTTTATAAGTTTCACTGTATATTCTGCCTCAGGTGTAACTTCAAAATCGTCATTTGCACATACAAAAGGATAGCATGGTGCCAGTACAAAACACTTATGCTTCTTCTGCTCTTCCTGGGCAGACCATATAACTGCTCCCATTCCCTGTGCCAGCGGAGCAATTGTTTCATCTGCACATGCTCCGGCATCATGAATAAAGAGTACCAGCGGGTATTTCTCCAAGGGGTTATAATCTTCCGGAACGTAAAGCCGGTAATTCATCTTCCTGTCCGTTCCGGGCACATGAAAAGAAAATTCCCCGAATTTATCAGCCTGGGCATCCATGGTTTTATTATTCTCCATTGCTTCATTAAAACCGGTACAGATTTCACCTGTCGCTGTTCTAATATCCCTTTTCTGTGTGACTCTCACAACAGCCTCATGGAATACACTCCTGCCATGGGGTCCATGCCCGGACATTTCTCTGACGGCTCCCGCAGTTCCCTCGGAATCAAGTTCAAGTATTACAAACTTTCCGTTTTTTCCGTAATTCTCATGTACCGGAACATCATTGGTATATACGGAGGTAATTGTTCTCCCTTCTACCTCAAAATCATTTATATTTAAAGACGTCCCATCAATTACCGTATTATATTCAATTGCGGCAGCGGTACACTTCTGCCCTTCACCAAAAATATCCGTAATAGCAATTACGTTCCTGATAAGGTTTTTATCCATTTTTATTTCCTTTCTGTTTCATAAAAGAAACAGGCACCCTATTTTTTAAGATAAGCGGTATATTTCCATTTATAAAACAAAATAATAATTCAATTAATTTCATCAACCCGGCAGCAGGATACATAATGGCTGGGAGAAACTTCCCTCAGCTCCTGGGGTTTATAACATATGTCACATGTATAAGGGCATCTTGCAGCGAAACGGCAGCCCGGCTTTGGTTCTACCGGCGATACAATCTCACCTTTTAAGATGATACGTTCTTTCTTATGATGTATATCTATGGAAGGAATTGCGGTAAGCAATGCTTTTGTATACGGATGCATCGGGTTTGCAAATAATTCCCTGGATGAAGCGGTTTCGACCAGCTGTCCCAAATACATAACACAGATATCATCCGAAATATGTTTCACTACAGACAGGTCATGTGTCACAAACATGTACGTAATACCGTATTCCTGCTGTAAATCCTGTAATAGGTTCAGTACTTGTGCCTGAATGGATACATCCAATGCGGATACCGGTTCATCACATACGATAAATTTGGGGTTTAATGCAAGGGCACGTCCGATACCTACGCGCTGACGGCGTCCGCCATCCAGCTCGTGGGGATAAGAATGGCGTAATCTCTCATCAATGCCGACCATATCCATGATACGTTCCGTTTCCTCTTGTAATGCACCCCTTTTGAAACGTCGGGATAATTCCAGTGGTTCACGAATGGTCTCTTCTACCGTCATTCTGGGGTTTAATGAGGAGAAAGGGTCCTGAAAGATCACCTGCATTTTTTCACGCAATTTATGCATTTTTTTCTTATTTACACGGGTGATGTTTTCTCCGTCAAAAAAAATCTGTCCTTCCGTACTTTCATGCAAATGAATCAAGGTACGGCCCAACGTGGATTTTCCGCATCCTGACTCACCAACAATACCCATCGTTTTTCCTGTATCTATGGAAAAGGTCACATCATCTACCGCATGTAAGGTACCTTTTGGAGTATCAAAATACTTCTTTAAATGTTTTACTTCAATTAACGGTGCGGACATGCTGGTTCTCCTTTCCTGTGTTAATACAGCGGCAGGTATGCATACCTCCGATATTGGTAAGCTTTATATGGCTTTTCTTACATTCTTCCGTTACCCGGGGACAGCGCGGTGAAAATGCACAGCCCGCCGGCAGATTACTGGGGTCCGGCGGCATACCGGCAATTGGTGAAAGTCTTTCCACCTCCGAATGAATATCCGGTAAAGACCCAAACAGACCAATTGTATATGGATGGGCAGGATAATCAAATATTTCCTCTTTACTGCCATATTCTACGATTTCTCCGGCATAAACAACTGCCACATTGTCACAAACCTCGGCTACAATGCCCAAATCATGAGTTATCATAATCATTGCCGTATTTAGTTCCTTCTGGAGATTTTTAACAATATCAAGTACCTGTGCCTGAATTGTTACATCCAATGCGGTTGTCGGCTCATCTGCCAGAAGCAGGTCCGGACTGCAGGCCAGTGCCATGGCAATGACAACCCTTTGTTTCATGCCGCCTGAAAACTGATGCGGATACTCATGGTAGCGGGATGCTGGTATTCCTACCATTTCTAGCATTTTCTTTGTTTTTTCTTCTGCTTTTTTCTGGGAGATTTTTTCATGAAGAACAATTCCTTCCGAAATTTGTTCTCCTATTCTCATAACAGGGTTTAGCGCTGTCATAGGGTCCTGGAAAATTACGGAGATTCGTTTGCCTCGAATTTTTCTCATATCCTCATTGTACAAAGTCAGAAGATTTTTACCTTCCAGAAGGATTTCCCCATTATCAACATGGGCAGGGGGTTCCGGCAGAATTCTCAAAATGGATTTTGCAATTGTTGTCTTACCTGCACCGGTCTCACCTACAAGACCTAGAGTTTCACCTTTTTCTATTTTAAAGGAAACATCATTTACCGCATGAATTTCCTTGCCTTCGGAGGTGTAATGAACAACCAGGTTTTTTACTTCCACAAAAGGAGTATTATTCTTATTCTCAGACATCCTTCTTCCTCCTATTTCTTCAGTTTCGGGTCCAGTGCATCACGCAGGCCGTCACCAAGCATATTTAATGAAAGTACAACAATTGCAATTGCAATACCCGGAAACAGAACCATGTGAGGATAGTCACGCATATAAGTCCTTCCGGCAGATAACATGGCTCCCCATTCCGGCGTTGGCGGCTGGACACCAAGTCCGATGTAACTTAAGGATGCAGCCATCAGGATTGTGTTGCCGATACCCATGGTAACGGAAACAATAATCGGTGAAATACTGTTTGGCAGAATATGCCTGATAATTGTTCTGGGAACAGAACAGTTAATTGTCTGGGCGGCTTCCAGATATTCCATTTTACGTACGCGCATAATGGAACCCCGCAACAAACGAACGGTCATTGGGATTCCCCCAATGGAAAGAGCGATAATTGTATTCCAAAATCCGCTGCCAAGCGCGGCAGAAATTGCAATTGCAAGCAGGATACCGGGTATTGCCTGAAGAATATCAATCAACCGCATAATTACCGTATCAACCATACCGCCAAAGTAACCTACAATGGAGCCAATTATCATGCCAATTACGGTAGAAATAATGGTGGAAATAAATCCCAAAAGTAAGGATGCCCTTGCACCGTAAAGCAAACGGCTGAATATATCACGTCCCATTTCATCCGTACCGCACCAATGTTTGAGAGAAATGGTCTGGAATCTTTCCGCCATGTTCATCGCGGTATAATCATACGGAATAATCCATTCTGAAAAGAATGCGAGTGCAAACAACAATAATGTAACAACCAGACCTGCCATTGCAATTTTATTATGGCTTAACCTTTTCATCGCGAGGCTGAACTGGCCTTCTTTCCGCTTTCTCTGTGGAACGGTTTTTGTATCTGTTCTAACCATTTAATTTTTGCCTCCTTCCCCACTTCTTCTGCTGTCCTTCGTACTGGGCCTTAATGCGGGGATCTACATAAGCATAAATTATATCAACCAACAGCATAATCAAACTAAACAGTGCACCCAGGAATAATACACCGCCCATAACAATCGGATAGTCACGATTATTAATAGCAGAGGTAGTAAAGGAGCCGATACCCGGAATAGAGAATACGGATTCTATCACTACGGTTCCGCCTAACATCATTCCCATGCCGTTGCCTACTACCGTGATGATAGGAATCAAAGCATTAGGAAGTGCGTGCTTATATAAAATATCCCGTTCAGACAAGCCTTTTGCACGGGCAGTTACGATATAATCCGAGCGGATAACCTCCAGCATGCTGGAACGTGTCTGCCTTGCCTGTGAGGCGATACCGGCAAAAGCATTGGCAAGACACGGAAGGATATAATACTGGAGTCCTCCCACACCGTATGCAGGAAGCCAGCCAAGCTTAACCGCAAACAATAAAACAAGCATCATCGCAAGCCAGAATCCGGGAATGGAAACACCCAGAAGTGCAACCAACATACAAAAACGGTCAGCAAAACCATTTTGATGAACCGCTGATGTAATTCCAAGAGGGGTCCCGATAATCACCTGTAACAGCATACAGATAAATGCGATAGTAATTGTATATGGCATACGGTATAAAATACCGGACATGACAGATTGGTTGTAAAAATATGAATCTCCCAAGTCAAAATGCAGGAATACCTGATTTAAGTACCTTAACAACCGGACCATATACGGATCATCCAGTCCCATATCAGCACGTTTTACCGCTATTGCTTCCGGCGTCGCTCCATTGCCTAAAATTGCAGCGGCAGGATCACCCGGACAGAAATACATAATCGTAAAAATCACGACTGCGATGCCAAATAAAACCGGAATCATCCACAGCAAACGCTTTACAATATATTTCCACATATTTACCTCCATTCCTGCGCATGTGTTTTTGCGCATCTTAAGTTTGTACCGAGTATGCCTTGCATACTTTGGTTACGCAGGAACAAACTTTAGAGTGAAAGAGATTCAAATTCTTTCACACTTCTCCTTTCTGGAAAAAGCGGCGCTACCCTTTTGAGACCCCATGTAGCACCGCATCCAGCTTTATACTAATTAAAAGTCTTAGTCCTTTTATGTCCGTTTTTATTCTGCAAATGTGCAGGCTCCCGGAATAATTTGTTTTCTGGAATCCAGAGCAACATCCGTCAGGTAGTTGGAATGTACAATATTAATGGTACCTTGGACCAAACCGTATCCGTAGCATTTTTCTACCAAATAGTCATGGAATGCTTTCAGAGAATCTTCACCATAGGTATTTATGCTTAATGCCGTTTCCATCAGTGTCTGTAGTTTATCATCCTGAACGAAGTTTGCAGTTCCGCCTGTTACCGATTGAAAGTCCCTTGCGTCCCAGCATAGCTTCCATTGATTTACAATATAATCCGTTGAACCGTTGTTTTTCAGCAAAATATCGTATGATGCAGAATCATACTGGGCCGACTGAAACATCATGGAATCATAACCTGAAAGTTCAGCCTGAATTCCGATTTGCCCTAAATATGCCTGAACCATCTGTGCAACAGTATCCATTACGGAAGAAGAAATATACATAATACGGAGTGTGCTTCCGTCATAATCAGATGCTTCCATATATTGCTTTGCCTTGTCTAAATTATAATCATAGTAATCCTGATTGTCCCATTCTTTAACATAATCCGGGTAATTTGCATTGGCAAAATCTTTTACCGCTTTACCATTGCCATTAAATGCTCCTTGGTTTAATCCTTCTTTGTCAATTGCGTAAGCAATGGCAAGACGGAGATTTAAATCATTTTCAAAAACAGAATCGGAAGACATATTATATTCGATGTTATAAGTAAGATTGTCATAAACCCTGGATACACTATTCCCGTCTGCATATTCTCCGCCTTCTGAAAATTTCGGTACGTCGGTATCAGGAATGCCATTGGAAACATCAATGGAGTTTGTCTGCAAGGCTACCGTCATCTGGGATGCTTCCGTAATAACTGTGAAGGTAATCTTCGGAATGTTATGTAAGCTTGTTCCGTGTACCAAATATTCATCTGTCTGCCAATAGTTTCCCGTATCTTCAAGAACTAAGGAAGAACCCGGAACATAGCTTGTTACTGCATATGCAGTCGTACCGACCGGATTTGTGGCCATCTGATCCGGACTGGCCTCATACGCAGCTTGGGTAACGATAGCACATTCCAGCATGATATTTTCAAACTCACCCATTTCGAGCTTCTTACTAAATACAAACTCTACCTTGTAATCATCAATCTCTTTTACACTTTCAACAGGCTGTAGTTTGCTGTAGTTGTTTGTAGCAATTGCTGTCTCAAAGGAAAATACGATGTCAGAGGCAGTCAGTTCATTACCTGCCGTATCATGGATGTAATCATATAATTCAACCTGATAGGTTTTATCATCCACCTGTTTCCAATCTTTTGCCAGAACCCCGTATGCCACCCCGCCTACACGTGTTAAAATATATTCGTAAACGGAATATAATACTGCGATACGCCCCTGGGACATACCGGACCAAGGTCCCATATTTTCCGGATCTGCCGCAATACCTACCACTACTTCTCCTGCACCGCCTGCTTTTTTATAAGACGCTGCGGATGCTTCCGGTGAAGACGTTGCTGAAGATTCTGTTTCCGTGGAAGTCCCCCCGTTGTTCCCACACCCCGCCAATAGTGTTACTACCATACAAGTTAGTAAAGCAATAGAAACTATTTTCTTTTTCATGCCTTTTTCTCCTTCTCTTAAAAGTTATGTATAATAAATGCTTTATGCATTTACTATTAATAGGAATAAAAACGACCTCTCTTTTACGTCAATTTAATGATTTATCCATTATAATTCCCTGTATTTGTTTGCTTTTTAATCGTTTTTTTTGCATAAACTCATTATATTTTATTAATTTTAAACAATCAAACCGTTTTCTATGGTAATTTATGCAAAACCTGCACTAATCCGAAAAATATAAGTAATCTTAGTGTAAAACATAAATATGGGATATCTTATTAAAGAAACAAACTAATTCTATAGAAATACAAAGTATTTACATCCGGATGGGACAAGACCAACAGGAGTTTCAAGGATTTAACATAAATGACGTTTTAAAAAATTTAATGCTAAATCAGGCCATATGGCGGCATCCTTATTAATCAGTTCCTGATTGCTGGTGGAATTCTCAGTCGACAGGGATAACCCATGGGCTCCCTCTTCAAAAATATGAATTTCATATGGCACATGGTTTTCACTTAATTTTTCAGCAAATCTTAATGATTGTTCCGCATAAATCAATTCATCCCGGGATGTATGCCAAATAAAGGTCGGCGGTGTCTTTTCACTGACATGGTAATAAGGACTTGCCTTGATATACTGTTCTTTTGTTGCATTGACACCAACACCTGCTTCTAAAAACATCTGGATAAAGTCGCTTTTCTTCATACCTATACTTGGCGAGAAACCATTCCTTTCGTTATCACTTTCTCCTTTTTTTATCTGATATAAATAATCCAATAAGGGATAGCAAAGGACAACGGCATTCGGCCGAAACAATTCGGGATTGGCCCCGGCATCCACTTTACTTACTAAGGTTTCATCATGCCACTGCGTTGCAAGAGATGCACATATTTGTCCGCCTGCGGAGAAACCGATAACAGCAATCCTGTTTGGATCTATATTCCATTGTTCCGCATTTTCCCGTACAATCATAATCATTTTAGCCAGATCCGTAACCGGACCGGGATAATATGCTATACCTGTTGATTTTGTTATATAATCCAATACGAATACCTGATAGCCGTTACTTAAAAAATATATGGCCAACGGTTGTTTTTCCCGTTCCGATATACGCATGAAACCGCCTCCTCCGCAGATTATAATTGCCGGATGCTTCCGTCCTCCGTCTACTTCTACGGAGTTATCTAACAAATACATGGTATAAGCTGCTTGCCGTTTGCCGCCCCAGACTTTTTTTCTCTCTATAATCATTATTAAATCTCCAAACTAAGTAATATATGTTTTGTAAATAACGCAGGACATGAATCCTCATATTTCTAATTTGTTCCTTGTCTTCACCCTGTAACAGGATGCCCAAATCCTAGAGTGTGTTTGAAAAATGCTTGTGCCGGGCTGGATGCTCCACTTTGTGGGAGACAATTCTAAGATATCTGATAAAGCCTTTTGGCATTTTCGCATAAAATCATATTTCTTTCTTCTTCTGTAATGGCCAGGCTTGCAACAAACTCCGTGCCTTTTATAAGCCATTCTTTTTTTACCGGATAAGAAGTTCCAAAGATAATATGGTCTGCACCTAAAACCTTTATGGCACATTCCAGCTGCCTTTTACCCCAGGGCTGTGCATGTGACATTTCAAAAAAGATATTATTTTCGAAGCATTTCCTGACATGATCGTTATCTGTTTCAAATCTGTTCACCGTTTCCCTGGCTGTTCCCTCATAGGGAAAAAGCATATTCGATATTGCAAAAAAGCCGCCTCCAAGCATAGAATGAACAAATTTCAATTTGGGATATTTCGTAAACATTCCGCTGAATAATTCTCTGCCAACCGCTGTCGTCTGATCGACGCATCTTCCGTAAGAGCGTCTGAGATTGTTGTAATCATAAAGAAAATCATACTGTACGGGAACCGGCGTATGATGGATATAAGCCGTCATTTCCAGTTCATTTAATCTTTCTAAAAAACCTGTGAATTTTTCATCATCCAGATAACTGTTCCCATAGTGGGCACACAATTGTACACCCTTCATACCCAATTCATTTTTACAGCGTTTTAATTCCTTTAAATTCTCTTCGTTTGCATAGGGCGGAATTACTGCTAACGGAATTAATCTGTTATTGCTTTTCTTTGTATGCTCGTCCATGCTATCATTAAACAGCTTGCATAACGACAGGCTCATCCATTCATGGCAGCCGGGCAGTTTAAGAATCGCTTTATCCACACCTGCCTTGTCCATATCCTCCAGTTGTTTTTCCAGGAGATATTCTCCCTGGATATAGTTAAGATTTTGAAATCCTTTTGGTTTTTCAATGATAATTTGTTTTAATCCGTTTTCCGCCATTTCTTTTATATAACCATACCATCCGTATTCTTCCTGCAGCTCTGACAAAAACTTCTGAAATAAGTTTTCATCCGTGAAGAGCACTTCAGGAAGCCAGTACATATTCGCATCAATAATCATGTCCCAATAAACCCTCCTATTTTTGATCTTTCATCTGATTTAACAGCCTAATGGCATTTTCGGTCAGAATTTCTGCCGCTCCTTTTCCAAAAGGAGAATTCATGGATTCATAGGTCACTCTATCATATGACTCCTTATCCGCCATATATTTGCAGCCTCCATTCACCATAGTCATAACAAGTGTCCGGGTGAATAAAGACTCTTTTTTTAATTCCATAGCAGTTATAATATTTAGTTCCGGGCGTGTCCCTAACAATACTATTTCACCAATCCGGATTGCTTCTACGGACATTTCTCTGTCTTCTTCTGACAGGTATTCATATGTAACGTTTGGACGGAGGTTGTGAATATCACCTGCCATCTTCTGTCCGGGGCACATGAACTCTTTCTTCCCTGTTATGACGGGCATTGGATTTATCCATTTAATGTTTCTTGCAGTTCTGACCGTTTCTTTACCCAGAATTTCACCGAGTTCAGTTACAAATGCATAGCCATCCTCTTTCATACCCTGTTCCTTTAAACCTGTCATATTCCGCCTGGAATTATTTTTCTTTTTTATCGGTGCCTGATCTCCGGCCGCACCTAACAGGAACATAGCAACTGTTTTTCCTTCATAAGCCGTTTCCACAAAATTTGAAGCCTTTCCCGCCAAATCCGAAGTTATCATTTTGTTACAGTCTTCCGTCACAGAACCGTCCATAACGGAAGACTGTACATTATAGTGAAACAGAACCGCAACCGGATTATCTGCCGGAGAACCTCCTTTTTCGTCAATCCTGATAACAGTTAATGTTTTGTCCGATAAGCCTTCTGAATTACTGCCAATCCACCAGCCATTATCCGTCAGTATATCCCGGTTGACATTGACATTACATTCACCGCTCCCGATTCCAACCCGGGCATCCTTCCTTTGCTGCATTGCTGAATCCGCTGCTTTATGTACTGCTTCATGAACTGCCCGGCGGAATAAATTAACTTTTCGTATAGTTTCTTCCTCTTTTAGCATGGAAGGCGGAAGAAAATGAGGGGCTGAAAAAGTATGTGTTACACAAATCCATATATCCTCCGATAAAACGCCGGTTACCGTATTCACCAGTTTTTTTAGTGATGTAACTTCCGGTTCCGGCAATGACGTTAATTCCAACGAGACAAGTGCTATCCTCTTGTTACATTCCAGCAGCACAACTCGGACATGAAGACTATCATGTATTCCTTCAAAATTTTCTTGCGGAAAAAATTCATCCGGTATTTCTATAATTACCTTTCCTGCTCCTGCTCGTAACTGATAATAATTTTCCACCTCTTAATCCCTCCAGATTAGTTTTAATAAAGCAATAAAAAATTAATCTTATGTCATTTTGTATCCTAAGGTGAGTATATTTTTATTCTAATTTATTTATTATTGACAATCAATCCGAGTTCTCTTATAATTTATTCACATTTAGCATAAATCAAATAAAGTAATGAATTACTGTCAATGCAGAGTTTTTTGCCGGGAGGATAGTAACATGAATATGGAATATATGAAAGAATTTGTTGTGCTTGCAGAAGTCGGAAATTACCTGGAGGCGTCAGAACAATTATTTATCTCACAATCCTCACTTACAAGACATATTCAACAGTTAGAAAAAGATTTGGGTATTCAATTATTTGACCGTACGACCAGAAAAGTGGCCTTGAATAAATATGGCCGGATGTTTTTGCCCTATGCCAGACAAATCGTCCAACTTCAATACGAATATGAAACTGCCTTCTATAATGAGCTGAAGAATGTCCACAGTTTCATTAATATAGGTTCCATACCGTCCATGGTTCAATACAATATAACAGATTTGCTTATAAAATTTAAAAATGAAAATAGCAGCTTTACATTAAATGTTATTGAGGCAGAATCACACGAACTTAAGGATATGCTTCGTCAAAACAAATGTGAACTTGCTTTTGTCAGAGAAACGGATGATTCTGATAATGAGTTTGTTAGAATACCATATTCATCTGACACCATGGTAGCAGTTTTCCCAAGCGACCATCCTTTAGCCAAATTGGAATATGTATCACTAGGACAATTAAAAAATGAAAAATTCATTTTATTACCGGAACATTCCATCATGTATGAATTATGCGTAAAAGAATGCCGTAAAGCAGGCTTTGAACCAAATATTGTTTTCACTGGCCATAGGGGAGAAAATCTCATTGATATGGTCAGTAAAGGGGCCGGCTGTGCTTTGCTGATGAAACGTCCGGCTGTATTTTTATCCAATCCTAATACAGTTCTTGTGGATATAATTCCGAGTATAAGTACCAGGATTAGCCTATTCTATAAAAAAAATACGGAATTATCAATTGCAGCGCGCCACTTTATCAATTGTGTTAATTCCATGTAATATTAATTTTCTGAGCACGGATTTACCGGCATGCTTACAACTAGATAATGGATTCCATGTGCTTTCAGCGAACGAGAAATAATGCCGTCCAAAAACCGGTAAGGTCCTGGCGGCAGATTATTTCATTATATTCAATTAATTTTGGGCTCTTATTATCGTATTTTATTCATCATAACGTTCTTGTTATCTGTCACAATGTTTTTACAGATTATGTTTCATTAACTGTATTTGAATGTATGGATACCATATCATTTTGCAGCTGCTTTTTAAAAATCGTACGGAATATTAACCGAACAAAAGGGCCGACATAGAATAGTTGTATGCATAATGCAAACGGAAAATTCTGAACAAGTTTCGGAAGCCAAAGCAGCGGTAAATCCTTTACAAACCCATTATGTAGGAACGATACAAACAATGTCATTAACGGAGCCATCATACTTACGGTGAAACCAGCCATAACGATAGTGATAAGAATCGGGTTATCTGTACCTGGCTTAAAGAACCGGAATGTTAATTTTCTGGCAATGGGACCAGCTATAAATTTTTGAGCAAAAAATGCTGCAACTGCCTCAACCCACATGCCTAAAAATGCTTTTTGAAAAATAGTATAGGTTAAACCGAATTCCAATACCATGTTGTAAAAGGTCATACAGTAAACCATCAATACTACCATGATAAGGGCAAAAATAAAATCTTGAAATTTCGTTTTTGGCATAATAATCCTCCTTGGGTATCAATTTTTTGTCGTTCCAGATAGAGATAAAAAAACGAGCAATGTAAATCAACTGGCTTTACGTGATTTACACTACTCGTTATATTGTAATTTTATATCACATTTTTGTAAATGTGTCAATAAACCGTTTTTTTATTGGTTTTTAATATTTGAAGGCTTCCAAAATATGTTTTACAAAAATCAAAAAAGAAACATGGAAATAAACAGCTATGTAAAGCTTTTTACCGTTTAATCCTTCTGTTGTTCCAATACCTCATATTTTTTACATAAAAATATTAAACATAGGCTGTTAAAAGTTCGAAATGATAATGCTAAGAACCAAAAAAAGTAATGAAAATACCTGCTATTAAAGCAGAACCAATCGTACTGGATACAATAGGTCCCATAGCATGCATTAAAAGATGATTATGAGGATTGTATTCCTGACCCAGCTTCTGAGAAACGCGCGCAGCCATAGGCATAGCGGACACGCCTGAATTGCCAATCAGCGGATTTACCTTTCCCCCGGTTATTTTGCATAAAAACTTCGCTATAAGAACTCCGCCGACAGTACCAAAAGAAAAAGCAAACAATCCCAGGCAAATGACCAGAATTGTATTCGGGTTTAAAATCCGTTCGGCCGTGGCCGTTGCACCTACGGAAATCCCAATAAGTAATGTTAATACATTTAATAAATTATTTTGCAGAGAACGGACATACCGTTCCGTAACACCGCTTTCCCGAATCAGATTGCCCAGCATCAGCATAGCTATTAAGGAACCTGCCGCCGGGACCAAAAGTAAGGTGGCAAGCGTTATGCCAAATGCAAAAAATATCTTCTGGCGGCGTGTTACTCTTTTAGACTCCGGCATTTCAACAACTCTTTCCTTCGTTGTGGTAAGCGCCCGCATAATAGGCGGTTGGATGAGAGGAACCAATGCCATGTACGAATAGGCAGCAATAGTAATAACAGGCAGTAAATTCGGTGCCAGAATGTCTGCGGTATAAATAGAAGTCGGTCCGTCCGAACTGCCGATGATTCCGATAGCAGCGGCCTCCTGCAAGCTAAACGGCTCGATTCCGGGAATGACATAAGCGAGTCCCTGCCCTAGCAGCAGTGCTCCTCCCATGGCGGCAAAAATACCAAGCTGGCCGCCCAATCCGATAAGTGCGCTTCTGGGGGAAGCTATCAGGGGCCCAAAGTCAGTCATGGCTCCGATACATAAGAAAATCATCGGCGGATAAATACCTAATTCAATCCCCTGATATAAATAATATATCAGACCGCCCTTATCATGTGCAGAAAGTCCTGCCAGCGGAATATTGGCAATCAGCATGCCAAAGGCCAGAGGAAGCAGCAGCAGCGGTTCATATTTTTTAACAATAGCCAGATAAGCCAGCAGTAAAGCAAGCAATATCATAATAATCTGGGGTATGGATATTTGCATAAAGCTAAAGCTGGAAAGTAATTTTTCCCAAAATATCACTTAAATCAACTCCTTAATATTTAATCCTATATCTCTGTATAGCCTTCACTGGTAATGATCGCATCCAGTTTACGGCCTTCTTTACACATAGAACATTCACCCGGACTAAAAATCTGATAGCCGGGAATGTCTTCATTCGTGAACATCGAATAAATTTCCTTTCCGGATTTATCCGGATAGGCGTTAAATAAAGCTGATATTCCGGCCAATTCACCGCCGTAATAGGAAAGACATTCCAATGCACTGCTGATAGTTCTTCCGCTGGATATGGAAGCAACCAGCAGAATTATATTACGGTTTAAAATCAATTCCTGTATATTACTTTGAAAAATCAAATTTCCATTCACATTACTCATCGGCGTTACTACATGTATCTCGCTGCCGCTGTTTATTACCGATATTCCTTCCTGCAGCAGCTCTTCCGCCATATACGCACCAATTACTTCCATTCCTTCCATACATACGATGGTATCCACAAGTATGCTTGCCAAATAAGGCATAGCCAGTTCTCTGGCCACATCTTTTGCTATCAGCGCATTCGTTTTCAAATCGCTTACATCAAGATAATGACTAATATGAAAGTGGCTGGTAGTAAAATGTCCCGGTATTACCTTCATGGTTATCAACGGGTTTTTAGTTAAAGAAACAGTAAAAGCTTTGTTTTCCATTATCATTTCTCCTTTATACATACATGAATATTAGATAGTGCCTTCACAAAATTTTACTCAATTTTAAACCAGTCAAATCCCTGGAACCGGATAGAAGAACCGGCCAGAGAACTATAAAACCAATGCCAATAATTACAATGAGTGCAGTCCTTAACACCAGGCTTATCTTTCACCGCCTTCTAAACAATAAGGCTGCCTTCCTTATACTTGCTCCCATGGAAATGGGGATGTATGGCTTTTTTTACTTCTTTTCGATAATCGGGAAGTTCTTTCTGATAGAAATAATTATTTTTAGAAACATCAGCATAATACATATGCTCTGTTAAACGGTCATATAAATTTGTATATGCAGAATAAAATGTAAATATCCGACAATCATCTGTATTAAAAAATACACTATCTGTAGGATGGTTAACTTTCAATAAAATATAAGGAAATCTATCTATATCACTGTCATAGTCCGAATAGGCATTTACCATATATGCACCAAAAATGAAATGGACTATCATGAGCAGCGAAATTAATAATGCCGTATTCCTCTTCATTCTCCCTTTCAGCACCTATTAATCCTCCCGTCTATTCTCATTTTTACGCCTTATAAAGCATGAAAAAGGCTATTGGTTTACCGGTCTACTCAGCATACATAGCTTAAAATCCTCTTTAAACCAATATTTGCTATAATCGATGTCTAAATAACACCAAAAGGTGTAAATTACTCCATTTTATGAACTATTATAACACAATTAATCATATTAATGCAAGGAATAGGAACACTTTTTCTCCTCCCGGGCAAAGAAAAACTAACATTGACTTTGTAATTCCGCTATGTTAAAATTGTTTTATTATTTGGGAAAGGTGGTGAGAGGCATGAATATTACGTCTATTTCGAGCAATGGCAATGTGTTCGTCAATATCGAGAATATTAAAGGCATTGCATTTAAAAAAGCGGCTTTATGGGTGAAGTGCGCCCTTTTGTCGGTTATCTGTGTTGTTTTTACAATATTACAGGATAATCGCGCCCAATTTAGCCGTATTGAATGCCTCTTGCCTCATAATTGTCCGGTCTGATTTCAGCATCTCGCCTTTCCCGAGATGCGGTCTGTTCGTGTGATGAGTTGCCCGGGTATTCAAACGGATACCCGGGTATTTTTATGTCCAAATATAATTTGTAAGGAGCATAATAAACATGAACAAATATATGAAAACCGCCCATTTGTCTGCTCTTGAGAAGATAAATGGAGGCATTATCTATCTGCTGCCTGATATTTTAATAAAGATATTTACACTCATTCCGCTTACCTTTCTGTGGAGAGCGGTTATGTCCTCCGGCGCACAGGTCGGAATGAGTCTTGAACAGATGCTAACCTATACTTATGTAAGCGCACTTTTGTCTGATATGCTGGTTGTCAAAACCTCTGCTTCCGGCTGGCTCTCCGAGGGAGTGCTGCTAAAGCTTTATGGACGGCCGCTTTCCGTACTCGGCCAGCTTGTGGTGCAGACAATAGGCAGCTGGATGCCAATGCTGCTGCTATTTTCCGTACCAATGGCCCTGATTTCACCTTTGATTGGTGTTAGTCTGATTCCGGCATCGCCGCTGGTTCTCCTTAGCCTGCTGCTCTGCATATCCTTGGGCTTTGCCGTAGATTTCCTGTTTGTCTGCCTGTCAATAAAGCTGCGAAACATGAATTGGCTTATAAGCCGGATACGTATGGCAATTATTTCGTTATTCTCCGGTACGGTAATACCGATTAAACTGTTGCCGCTCGGGATAGCCCAGGTTATGAAATACCAGCCCTTCGCCTGCCTTGGCGGGGCACCTTTATCCATCTTTACGGATTCGGCTATTGCCGGTGAAGTAATCGTATTGCAGATACTTTGGAATCTGATTTTATGGCCGCTGGCACTGCTTGCATTCCATAAATCACAGGAAGGAATGGTGAGCTATGGGGGATAGAATAACTCTAAAGCGCATTTTCAGGCTTTTTGCCATATCAGCCAAGCTTGATCTGGTATGGCTTTTGCGGGATACGAAATACGCTCTTACAGGAATAAGCGCCGATATAATTTCAAATTTATCCACCGTATCAGGCGTGTTCCTCATCGCAGTGCGTTTTGACGGAATCGGCGGGATGAGCACCGGCGAAGTGTTGTTTATGATGGCGTATTCTACCCTGATAACCGGTATTTTTATTATGTTCGGCTCAGGAAACAACATTCACATCAGCAGGATTATAGGGCGCGGGCAGCTTGAGCATTTGTTTATTCAGCCTTTGCCTTTGCATATTCAGTTATTCACTTGCGGTTTTTCACCGTTTACAGGAGGCAGTAATTTTGTTGCAGGCTTGATTCTAATGATAATTGCAGCAGCCAGATTAGATTTACAGATTTCATTTTTGTGGATTCTTTCTTTCATTGCATATCTGCTGATTACCATGATAATTATCGTAGCCCGCTCCTATTTGGTATCAAGCATGGCGTTTTATTCTCCCGTTGCCGCAGAAGAAATCTCCAGTACGGCCATTGAAGGAACATGGTTTTTGAGTACCTTTCCGTTGTCAGGTATGCCTAAATTTATTCAGCTGCCGTTATTAACAATATTGCCTGAGGGATTGATGGCCTGGTTTCCGTCGCTATGCCTTTTGGGCAGGCCGCCGCTTGGTTTGACCGGATACTATCCGATGATTTTTGCCCTGCTTATTTCACTTGAAGCAGGTTATATTTTCAGGAAAGGACTGAACTATTATGTTAAAAGAGGCTCAAACAGATATGTTCCCTACGGATTCCGCCGTTAGTATAAACGGCGTTACAAAAACATTTACTCAATGGCAGCGGGATAACACAGGTAAAGGTATACTCAAAAACTTGCTAAAGCCTGAAAAACGTGTAA
Organism: Lachnoclostridium sp. UBA903; assembly: GCA_002294045.1. Taxonomy (GTDB): domain Bacteria; phylum Bacillota; class Clostridia; order Lachnospirales; family Lachnospiraceae; genus Anaerocolumna. Next base: position 81,945 of record DBEP01000095.1, read on the forward strand.
TCACCGCACTTGATAACGTATCCTTTGAAATTAAGAAAGGTGAATTTGCCGCCTATGCCGGACCAAACGGCGCGGGAAAAAGCACGACCATGAAGCTGTTGTCCGGCATGTTGCTGGCGACCTCAGGGGATATTTCGGTTTTATCCATGTCGCCTCAAAAGCAGCGCCGTTTTTTGATGAACCGTCTCGGCGTGTTATTTGGCAACAGAACAGAACTTTGGTGGGATCATCCCGTTATCCAGAGCTTTGAATGGAAAAAGGTTGTGTGGGATATTCCCGAAAATGTATACCGGCAGAATCTCGAAATGGTTACTGAATTATTAGATATAAAAGGGCTGCTAAGAACCTTTGCCCGGGAATTAAGTCTCGGCCAGCGTATGCGGGCAGACCTTGCCATGATGCTGTTACACAGCCCCGACTTAATCCTGCTTGACGAGCCGACACTCGGACTTGATGTTGTAGCCAAACGGCAAATGATTGATTTCCTCAAAAAAATAAACAGGGAAAACGGTGTTACCATTATCGTTACCAGCCATGACATGGACGACCTTGAGGAAATGGCGCAGCGCATACTTATGATTACGGATGGTAAAATCGCTTATGACGGAAGCTTTGACGGTTTGCGCATAATAACGGGTAATCTTACCAGAATCATTATTACAACAGAAAATGGCTTTATGCCGGAATTAGAAAATGCAAACCTTTTATCATCAGAAAACGGCGTACATGAATTTGAAATCGACCTTGCTAAAACTCCGATAAAGCAGCTCATGAGGCTTTTGTCTGAGTTTGACGGCATTTGTGACGTTGAAATCAAAAAAGCGCCTATTGAACAGGTTATCGCCAGGCTGTATGAAAGCTGGAGGCATTAAAATCACAACCTATATCTCCGGTATATTAAGTTCCGGTACCGAACCATAAGTTTTTCATCGGGACGCGTTGCAAAACCGACATTTTACAGTTGGCATGCAATGCGTCCCTTCTTATCATAACAGATGGTATCACCCCGCTTAATACCAAGTCTCTCATGATTTTTTATAAATCAGCTGTTTTTTATTCAACAATCAATTTTTGTTTTTCATCATTAAAATTATTGTATTTGTCTAAATCAAGTTCATTTTCATTTTTTGCAATGATTAAAGTACTTGCCGCCGCTGCACTTACATTTGTTGCGGTACGGGCCATATCCACAATGGAACTGATTGGTGCCAGTATTACGATAATTTCAATCGGAAGCCCTGCTGCTGCAAATACTGCGGTAGCCGTAATGGTTGCTGTCCCCGGAACTCCGACGGTTCCAATGCTGACCAGGGTAGTAATCAGTATGAGAAGGAAATACTGTCCGGCGGAATAATCAATGTTTAATCCGTGGATTGCAAATACTGCCAGCAGAGCAGGCCAGATGCCTGCGCAACCCGGCATACCGACATTTGCTCCTAATGGAACAACAAAAGAAGAAATGCTTTCAGATACCCCGGCGTTTCTTAAGCATTTATCCGTTACGGGAATAGTACCGATACTGCTCTGGGTAGTAAATGCAACTACCTGGGCAGGCCAGATGTGTTTAAAGAACTTTATGGGATTTAATTTTGCAATTGCACCAATTAATAAACTATTTACACCGAAAGTCTGAATGACGCACAATAAATACGCTACAATTAATACGGATAAAAGCGGCAGTAATTTGCCCGGTCCATTATTGGATACCGCGTTTGCAACTAATGCTAATACTGCATATGGTGTGAATTCTATGATATATGTGATAACAGTATTAATTATTTTTGAAGCCGAATCTATAAAATCTTTAAAAGGCTTTACCCCTTGGGGATCTTTCGCAGAAAGCGCTACTACCGCAATACCGATAAGTAATGAAAACAGGATAACCGGCACAATCGTATTAGCAGATGCCTGACTAAAGAAATTTTTAGGAAACAAATCAATAATTACCTGTGAAATTTCCGGAACTTCTTTTGCTTCATAATCACTTGGAAGAGTAATATCGGCGCCTTTTCCGACTCCCAATGCCAATGAAAGAAATATTGTAATCGTTGATGCAATAAATGTTGTTGAAGTAAGCAATCCCACACTTTTTACACCTATGGTTTTCAGTTTATTTATATTTTTCAGATTTGTTACACTTGAAATAACACTAAACAATAAAAGCGGAACCACAAATGCTGAGATTACATTTGCATATACCGTACCAATCGGCCTCACATAATTTGTATGGCCTTCAAAAATGATTCCCAATACCACTCCAAATACCAGAGCTATAATCGTTCTTAGTCCAAAATCCACCTTTCTTTTCCTTAAAAATGCTAATACACCAATTAACAGGATTGCCGCCGCTAAGGCTCCTATTGCCAAAAAATCTATACTCATATTTATCCTCCTTAAATTCTGATACATGATACATCTAAAATCTTATTATGTGCCGATTAATTTCATTTCAATGATTTAGCTTAATCTTTACTATTCTCTTTATTTAGTTTCCCTTAATGTTAATTCAGGGGATACAACCGCAGTAACATATGGTATTAACCTCTCTAAAGCATGCTTTCTTAAACCCTTTTATTATCATCATTTGGATTTCCCTCCCTTAATTATTATAATTTATATAGGTTTACTATGAATTAATTCTATTTTACAATACATTGGTATATTCTGTCAATTATAATCTTAGTTATAATAAATGAAAAATGCCACTGTAAAGCGGCTGGCTTTACAATGGCATTTTAAATTTATCCGGACGAACTGCTATTTACTAATTATTCTTTATCCGGCTTCAAGCTTTATTTCCATACCTCTTTTGCAGTCTCCTGAACCGGTTTCATTTTGCCCACTGTTCTTCCATAGGCTTATTTACAGGGCTGCTGCTTTTTCAGCGGTCGTTAACGGTTTAAATTCCATCCAGTTAAAATTAAATCCGCCTCCGCTGATATTAACTCGGATCGTATAGGTTCCTGCTGTTAAATCAAAAGGTTCTGAAGTTACGGTTGCCCATACATTGCCGGTATTGGTTTCTGTTGCCGTTAGTACGTTACCGTCTTTCATTAATTCAATCTGGGCTCCGCCGTTCCATCCGTTTACTCTGAAATCAACCGTATAGGTTCCTGCTGCGGCAATGGCGACAGTATAATCCATCCAATCACCGGTGTCGATATATCCTACATTCTCGCCGCCTCCCGCATCACCACATGGTTCGGTTGCCACACCGCTCATATCGATATAATTTTCTGCTTCTATTTTAAGTGACTGTGGCTCTGATAATATGGTAATTACGGAAACAGCTACGTCGGAGTCTGCCAATCCTGGCTTGCAGGCTTTTGCCTTTACTGTTGTTGAAGAGGATACCGTAAAGGTTCCCGTATATACGGTCCCGTTTGTCTCCGATGGTTCTGTCCCGTCTGTTGTATAGTATATCGTTGCCCCTTCTGTTGCATCCACAATTGTTACCTCCTGTGCCGCCTCATAAGTTCCTGTTTGAGGAGTGATTACCGGGGTTGCTGCTTTTTCAGCTGCCGCCTCCGGTTTGAATTCCATCCAGTTAAGATTAAATCCGCCTCCGCCTGCATATACTCTCACTATTTGGGGCCCCTCAGACAGCGTAAAAGAAGTCGAAGTTACTGTAGCCCATACATCGCCCGTATTGGTTCCGGTAACAGCCAAGGTAGCACTTCCTTGTTTCAACTGTATCTGCGCTTCCGTATTCCAGCCCTTTACCCTGTAGTCAACCGTATAGGTTCCTGCATTTGGTATATTAACAACGAAATCCATCCAGTCACCGGTATCGATATATCCTACATTTTCTCCGCCCCCGGCATCACCGCATGGTTCGGTTGCCACACCGCTCATATCAATATAGTTTTCCGCTTCTATTTTAAGTGACCCGGGTACCGATGATATTATAATTACAGAAGCAGCCACATCCGAATCCGTCATTCCAGGTTTTAAGGCAATTGCTTTCACTATTGTCGTTGCGGATACCGTAAAGGTTCCTGTGTATCGTATTCCGTTCGAAGCCGACGGCTCCGTTCCATCCGCCGTATAGTATATGGATGCTCCTTCCGTTGCATCTGTTATAGTTACGTTTTGTGCCGTCATATAACTTCCTGACTTAGGAGTGATTTCCGGAGTTTGAACCTTGGCCGCATTAACGGGAGTAATGGAAAACCAGTTAAAATTAAAACCGCCTTCACTAAAATAAGTCTTCAGTTTTTGGACACCGGCCTCCAAATGAACGGTGGCAGTAACCGTTGTCCAATTCCCCGTAACCGGAACACTTACGGCGGAAAGAACGGTACTTCCGCTAAGGTTTGATTTTAATTGGATTTCTCCCGGCCTATTACCGCTGTTGCTGACTCGGAACGACACGGTATAGTCCTCTTCGGATAACACATTTACATTATAAATTGCCGAATCTCCCGAATCAATATAGGCAAGGCTCATTCCTCCCTCAGAGCATACTTCCGTGGTACAGCCAAAGCTTGTATAATAATCTTCTGCCTCTATCAAGCCTGGAACAGTATGCGGTTCCGGGTCCCGTATTGGCTCCGGTACCGGTGTTGCAGGTGCCTCATTGTTTATAAAAGGGTCTACTGTCAGAGTAGATTTTGCAAGTACATATGCCGAGCCTATATCGCCGTCTTGATTGCAGAACCGGACAAACTGAGTGGTATCTGTCGGATTCCAGATGACCGCACTATATTGTGAGCCTTTCTTAAATACCTGATAGCTGGTCCAGTTACTCGACCAGACATCGGTTGTACGGTTTCCCTTTGCGGCCATATTCTGAACAAACCAATAAGAGTTAAACCGTTCATCATCAGGAAGCTTGCTGTCATCCCATTTGCTGATAACCGCCTGTGGGTCTGACAGTGCTTCAAAAGGCCAGGTGATATGAAACCACCCTTCCGGATCAGCATCCGGTGTTCCCTGTCCGGCAAGTTTTGCCTGATACGCATCTTGGTCTCTTCTATAGTCACTGTTAATCCTGGAAGCAATGGAAGCATCATATCCTAAATAAGTTAATGCCGGCGAAACGGGCAGCCATTGGATTCCGTAGATACAGCTTGGATTCCCTGAAAAATAGGTTCCGTAGGTGTATGCATTTCCCCATACCATTCCGGTAACACCCGGCTCATAGTCGCCGGCCCAATTATCCTGGTCATAATCAAACCAATACTGCTCGATGGCATTCACTTCCGAGGTAAAGCCCCAGATTCCTGCATCCCTGTAAGTATCATTTCCGGTAGCCAATCCCCACAAATATTCTCCTGCCCAGGCAAAAGTTGCTTCGGAGGAGGATTCCTGGTTGTTCCCGCTTTGATTATCACCGTATCCGCCTGCCCATGAATGCCCTTCATATGGATCAAAATTCCTCATCCATGGATACATTGGGTCATCCCGATAAGGGTTTTGCGCATCTCTTAACAAATGCTCCACCATACCGCCATAATCATCTACAAATTCCTTATCATACGTAGCAAGCACTCCTGCCGCAAAGGTAAAATATCCCCACAGAAAATGATGGTCGGAAAGATTAATACCCATGCCGTGATCTCCGCCCTGTCCGATTAAGGTTCCCCAGTCGGACGAATAGTACATATAATAGGGATAATCATCTTCACCGTCATAGGTTAACCAGTTCACTAATATCTTTCTTAAAATACTTATGAATTCATCCCTCATTTCATATTCACCAAGCTGTTGAGAGATAAGAATAGCCATTGACAACGGGTGCAGTTTTTTGCCTTGCCAATAGGGATCTGCCACCCAGTAATCCCTCGTAACGCTTGCTTTGAATGTATTCAGGTAGTTCATCATCTGCTCCCGGCTGTAGGAATCGGATTCTGCCGGTTCACCGAAGGATGGCGTAATACCATAGAACTTAACCGCCATTGTGAATGAATTTCCTTCAAAAACTTTCATTGTGCCGCGTGCCGATGTATAGCTTAAATTAGTCAGTTCGGCATCCGTGTATTTCCATTGTGTAGGGAAAAGGGCCATTAAAGGGCTTGATGAAAAGCCGGTACGTTTTAAATCTATGGTATCGGTATAAGTTGTGGTAACATCTGAAGCGGCCTCCTCATAATAATAGGAAACCGATGTATTTGTAACAAAGGCATAGGCATGCTGATACACATAGTTCAAATCGGCTCTGCCGGTAAGAACACCTACCGTCATATAGTTTTGTCCGCTTCCAAGGCTTATTTTTATCTTACTTCCCACTCTTGTAAACACGGTTCCTTCGGGCGCAAAAATGCCGTAAGCGTGAGTTAGAGTATCGGATACAGGAGCCGTATTGGTATTGGTTACTTCAATACCAATATGATCCGTTGTTATCCTATCACCATCCTCGGTAAGGATAGGATTATTGTTATCATCGAACAAACCGACAATTGAGGTGCCTGATACTTCTACGGAATCAGGGTCGGTAAAAGTATTATAGATATAAGGTGAACCTTTTACCAATGTTGACTTCATCTTTGGCGTATCATCATCACTGAATACAATGTCAACCGAATAATCTCCATAGCCGTCAAGCTTAGCGACTGGCGTATTTACAATACTGCTTGTACTAATGTACAAGTCCATATTATTGCATTTCGTATCCATACCGCCGTTATTGGGTGCCGTAAACAGCTTGCTTGCGTAATAGAACCCAAGACCCGTATCATAATACTGATACATTAACGGCAATCCGGCGATACCGTCACTTAGCCGTTTATAGATAACGGAAGTCCACCAGTCATTTGACGGAACGGGCCCTTGTATATTGTCTGTAATATATCCCGGTTCCCTTGGATGAGCCAAAGTCAGGTCATCCCTTAAATAGCTCCCCTGTCCGTCGGCTATTGTCTGAGGAGCAGGTAATGGTTCAATGGTATAGGTAGTCTGAGGCTCTCCCTGTACATACTCTAACACTTTAAATTCATGTATCGAGTAACCCGAACCTCTTCCCATTGCGATACCTTGCATTTTTACATACCGTCCGGCCGCATATAACGGAATATTTTCCGCCTCTCCGGTTCCGTGCATCTGCCTGTAAACGGTAGTCCAGGTTTGTGCATCATCGGATACCTGTATATCATAAACCCTTCCAAACTCGGCATCCCAGGTGATATCCACTTCACCAATTGTGCAGCTTTGTCCAAGATCCACATACATCCACTGGGTATTGGGATCTCCCGTAGTATCCGATAACCAGTATGTGGACTGGTTTCCATCAACTGCCTGTGCACCCGTTAACGGAATAAT
>DBEP01000092.1 GCA_002294045.1 Lachnoclostridium sp. UBA903
GACATTATACCATGTTCGCAAGTTCCCATGGTATGCGACACTTCGTGCCGGGTGATGCGCACTCATTTTGTTCGGCGCGTGTTCATGAGTTTGTTGCTTCAGTCGGAAATTACAAGCCAGCTTGCAGTTTCCTCGTTCCGCTTTTATTATATCATGAACAAAAGGCATGTTCATGATCTTGTTGCTCCGCTCGCTTATTGCAAGCAAGCTTGCATAAACTCACTCCGCTTTCATTATATCATCTTTTTGATAAATGAAAAACATTTTTTCCATTATTTTATCTTTTTTTGTATATGACATTTTCTGTCATTTCAAATTCGTAAATTCTTTGTATTTATCTTTTTTTATTTTTCGAAAACTTTCGCTATTATAATAATTGACATGTTTTAAATAACAATCTACATTTCTTTTTTTATTTTTAATAATATAATGGAACAGAATCTAAAACGTAACCAAAGAAAAAGGGGAGGACAATTTATTTATGACAGCATTACAATGGTTTTTTTCATTTCTGAAAAAATACCGGCCTAACTTAATAACAGCACTCATTTTAGTTACTTTCTCATCCGCTCTTACCGTCATTAACCCATATATTTCCGGTATTATCGTGGATGATGTAATTAAAGGAGGACATAAGGAGCTGCTGCTGGATTTGGTACTGCTTCTTATCACCACCACATTGGTAAGATCCGTAATAAGGTATATCTATTTATTTATATTTGAAACTACATCCCAGAAAATGCTCTACACCATGCGTGATTATGTATACCGGCGTTTTCTGGAAGAAGATTTTACTTTTTACAATAAAAACCGCACCGGTGATTTAATGTCGAGGCAGACAGGTGATATGGATGCCATAAGGCACTTTGTGGCATTTGTTATCTGTTCCATATACGAAAATTGCCTGCTGTTTTCTATTGCACTGGTTATGATTTTTACGGTTGATTACCGCCTGGCACTCTGTATGATTGCAGTCATGCCTCTGACCGTTTTTACTACCTACAAACAATTAAAGGCTATTAAACCGGCCTTTCATAATATCAGAAAGCGTTTTTCCAGCCTGAATACCGCCGTTCAGGAAAACGTCAGCGGCAACCGTGTTGTGAAGGCTTTTGCCAAAGAAGATTATGAAATAGAAAAGTTCAATAAGGAAAACGACGGATTCAGGGAAGCGGAACTAAAAGCTGCTGCCATCTGGCGCAAATATGTTCCGGTATTTGAATTTTTATCCAGTACTTTAACCTTTATTCTATTTCTGGTAGGCGGAATCATGGTGGTAAGGGGTTCCATATCCCTAGGAAAACTGGTTACGGTAAGCGGTTATCTGTGGATGTTGAACAACCCTTTAAGAATGGCCGGATGGCTGGCTAACGATTACCAGCGATTTGTTACATCCGTTGAAAAAATCCATACTACCATTAAAGAGGAACCCGTTATCAAAACACCGGGGAATGCGGTGAGACACAGGCGTTTTAAAGGTGAAATCGAATTTAAGCATGTAAATTACCGCGCGGAAGACGATGTCATCTTAACGGATATTGATTTTAAAATACTGCCGGGTCAGACAGTAGGTATCATAGGAGCTACCGGCTCCGGCAAATCCACACTTATGAACCTTTTATGCCGGTTTTATGATGTTACGGACGGTGAGATTACAATTGACGGAATCAATGTAAAGGATATGGATTTGTATTGTCTCCGCGATAATATCGGTATGGCTATGCAGGACGTATTTTTATTCTCCGATACTATAGAAGGCAATATTGCTTACGGCAGCCCTGACTGCACCTTTGAAGAGGTAGAGGAGGCCGCCAGAATCGCCGATGCCGATGAATTTATTCAAAATATGCCCGATGGCTATGATACCATCGTCGGTGAACGGGGTATGGGCTTATCGGGAGGACAAAAACAGAGAATTTCTCTTGCCAGGGCATTGCTTAAAAATCCTTCCATTGTTATACTGGATGATACTACTTCCGCCGTGGATATGGAAACGGAAGCACATATCCAGAGCGAGTTAAACGCCCTTGCCAACCGTACTGTTTTTATCATTGCCCATCGTATTTCTTCCATTAAAAATGCGGATGTAATATTAGTAATAGATAACGGTAAAATATTGGAATCCGGAAACCATGAAAGCTTAATTGCAAAAAGAGGCTATTACTATACCGTATTTAACCACCAGTACGGTGAGTTCGACAAATACATAGGAGCAAAGCAAAAGGGAGGTAAATACAATGGCTAGAAATAAATATGATATTGATGAAACTCTCCAGTCCGAATTCAGCTTAGAACAGCTAAAAAGGCTTTATGCATACATCAAGCCCCATAGGAAAGATATGACCTTCACTATTATATTGATGATGATATCCAGTGCTTTGGGAATGTTTACGCCAAGAATTTTAATGATCATTATGGATGATTATATCCCAAATAAAAATGTTAAGGGAATCATCGCAATCAGTTTACTGTTATTATTGTTCAGCTTAATTATTGTACTCTTCCTCCGTCTCAAAATCCATATTACTACCAGACTGGGGCAAAATATTATTCATCAGATCCGCAGTGATATCTTTAACCATTTGCAGGAGCTGCCCTTTACCTATTATGATGAAAGGCCCCACGGTAAAATCCAGGTCCGTGTCGTAAATTATGTAAACAGCTTAAGTGATCTGCTGTCCAATGGTATTGTCAACACCATTACCGATTTATTCAGCCTTTTCTTTATCGTTGCTTTTATGCTTTCCATTAACGTACGTCTGTCCCTTATCTGTTTGCTGGGACTTCCGTTGCTTATGGCCTTAATATTTGCTATCAAGAAGAAACAGAGGGTTGCCTGGCAGATTTCCAGCAATAAATCTTCCAATTTAAATGCCTACATAGCGGAAAGCATTAACGGCATCCGGGTTACACAAAGCTTTGTCCGGGAACAGGAAAATATTAAAATTTTTAACAGCTTAAGTGATAATTACAGTAAGGCCTGGATGGATGCGGTAAAATTAAATTTCCTTTTATGGCCGGCAATTGATAATATATCCACCCTTACCACCGCAGCCATATATATCTTAGGAGTTGCCTGGATAGACAACCAGATACCCGGCATCACGGTTGGTGTTTTGATTGCTTTTACCGGTTATATCGGAAGATTCTGGGCACCGATTAATACTCTGGCCAGCTTTTATAACTCACTTTTAACTGCTATCTCCTATCTGGAAAGAATTATGGAGACCATCGATGAACCGGTTCTGGTTAAAGATATAGATGGAGCCGTGGAGATGCCGCCTATTAAGGGTGCCGTGGAGTTTAAAGACGTCTGCTTTTGCTATGAAGACGGCATCCGTATATTAAATAATGTTAGTTTTAAAGCCAGCCAGGGTGAATCCTTTGCCATAGTAGGCCCTACCGGTGCCGGCAAAACTACCATTATCAACCTGATCAGCCGTTTCTATAACTTGGAATCCGGTAAAATTTTAATTGACGGGATTGATATCAGCGGGGTAACCATTAAATCCCTCCGTAAACAGATGGGTGTCATGCTGCAGGACAGTTTTATTTTTTCCGGTACCATTATGGATAATATCCGTTACGGCAATATGGAGGCAACGGATGAGCAGGTAATGGCCGCAGCAAAAACCGTATGTGCCCACAATTTCATCATGGGCCTGGAAAACGGCTACTACACGGAAGTAAATGAACGGGGCAGCCGCCTGTCGGCAGGACAGCGGCAGTTAATCTCCTTTGCACGCGCACTGTTAGCCGATCCTAAGATATTAATACTGGATGAGGCCACCTCCAGTATTGATACGGAAACAGAAATACTGTTACAGAAAGGTCTTGCCAAACTCCTGACAGGCAGAACCTCCTTCATTATAGCCCACAGACTTTCTACCATAAAAAATTCCACCTGCATTCTGTATGTTGACGGCGGAAATATTCAGGAAATGGGAAACCACGAAGAATTAATGAAACTGAAAGGCAGCTATTACAGCCTGTTTATCTCACAATATGAATTTTTAAACGAGAACAAAGAAATGCTGTGCTAGAGTGTTTTTGAAAAATACTGCATAATATATATTTCAAAGGGTTGCCGCAAAATAGCCTGATTTAAACCCATCTTATTTATAGATTCAATGGGCTGTTTAGCGGCAATTCCTTTATTTTTTATGGAAATTTTTCAAATTTATTTTAAAAGAAAAAGAGTTTGCAAAGCAAACTCTGCGCTGACGTTTGGCCGCTTGGCGGCATAATTCCTCTCAAGCGTCATGTACATCCCGCGGAGCATTGTTCTTCAATAGGACGCAATTTCCTATTGAAGAACAACGTCTTCCCGGCAGGATACACCAATAAATATGTAGAATATGCAAAAAACATGTAGAATACGCAAAGTTTATTGAATAATATAAAATAAAAGTTATAATAAGTGGGGGAATAGGCCCGCTTTACCGAATAATTTTTACTTATATCGTACTAATATCCGGTAATATATATTTAGTATAATTACAAATTGTATGATTAGGTTCATTCTTTAATTATATAAATTTATTTTATAAAAGTATTATTTTTGCATTTCACTTCAGAATGAAAAACATATCTTATTATCATGGAATAGAAAGGAATCACCTTAATGAAAAATTTTATTAACATAATCATTTCCGGATTTGCACTTATGAATTTCAGCGGCTTTTTATATTTGATGGGTGGTCCGGAGATACTTATTTATACTTTTTACATAGGTTTTGTTATTATAGTTTTGGGGTTGATTCTTAACATAAAAAACACGAATAATTAATTTATTTCAAAAAAACGGACTGTATATTTAAGGCTGCTGAAAAAATCCCTTACAAGGAATAATGAAGACACAGGCATCATTATAAAAATCAATATAATTAAAATTAATTACTTGACAATAAAAACGAAAGAATTTACAATGGCTTTAATAGGTCTACTTAAGAATATCTATTAAATTATGTATCGGAGATTGTATTTACGATTTCCCGAAAGGAGATGTGGTTTATTATGACTTTAGCTTATATGGTGGTTTGTTTTTAAACTGAATATGAGCGGAGCATAACGGTTGCTCTGCACCAATACCTTTCGTGTAACATTATTAGAAAATGAATAAATAACATTATTATATTTATTCTTTATAAAATTAATATGGCTGACACGCGAACGGCGTGTTTTTTTGTGCTTATTTTTAAATCTTAAGGTATGTTCAATAAAACAATTACAATTTTTGGAGGAATCAAAGCAATGATAAATTTAACGGAATATGGCTATAACGACATCTATGAAATGCAAATTACGGAAGAAGAAAAAGAAATAGGATTAATACCTGCGAGGATTATATCCGTTCAGAAAGAAACCTACCGGCTAATCACAACTTATGGGGAAAAGAATGCAAAACTGAAAGGCTCCGTCTTTTACCAGGATGCCAGGTACCGGAACTATCCGGCAGTAGGTGATTTCTGCTTAATAAAAGCCAACACTATGGGGGATGATGTAATTTACCGGGTATTGGAAAGACGCACCTGCTTCTCACGCTTAAATCCTACGCTGCGGACTACGGTTTCAAGTGCCAGCGAACAGATTGTAGCTGCCAACTTTGACTATATCTTTATAATGGCTTCTCTGAATCATGATTTTAATGTCAGGAGAATCGAACGTTACCTTACTACAGCCTGGCAGAGCGGAGGCATTCCTATTGTAGTACTGACAAAGGCAGACTTATGTGATAATTACAGTTCTAAAGCTGCTGAAATTGAAGCAATAGCCCCGGGTATGGATATACATGTAATCAGTACCTTAACAGGTTTTGGCATGGATACTCTGGATAAATACCTGAAACCGGCTACTACCTTGGTATTCCTGGGTTCTTCCGGAATCGGCAAGTCCTCCCTGGTGAATGCACTGGCTAATAAAGAACTGATGAAAGTAAACGAAATCCGTGAAAATGACAGCAAGGGGCATCATACCACTACCTACCGCCAGCTGTTTAAATTAGATAACGGGGTTCTGATTATTGATACACCGGGTATGCGTGAACTTGGCGTATGGGCAGTAGAAGAAGGGTTGGGCGAAACCTTTTTTGATATTGAAGAATTGGCTGCTTCCTGCCGTTTTCACGACTGCAGCCATACCAAGGAGCCGGGATGCGCTGTTAAGGCAGCTTTAGATGACGGCACCCTGAGCCAAGGCCGTTGGAAATCCTATGTAAGATTAAAAAAGGAAGCCGGGTACAGTTCCCGGAAAGCGGCATATCTGAGAGCAAAAACGGAACGAAATAAGAATGTCATAAAAAAACAAAGGTCAGAAAAGTACTAGAGCGTATCTGAAAAATGCTTGTGGCGGACTGGATGTTCCATTTTGCGTGAGGCAAGGAACGGTTTTGGGAGCGTAGAGGGGCTACGCTCCCAAAATCTGAAACGTAATATAAAAAATAACAATGGATAATTCCATTGCTTAACGGTAACATATATTAATTGTATTTTGACAACAGTGTAGAAAAGCCCTGCTGCTTCCAGTTCAAATTGTATTTATATCATACTACACAAACGGCAATCAGTCAAGAAAAAATTAGTAATAATGTGATAAAGCAAGTTTACGATAATACGGGAATGACTGTAGCATGCCAGGTATATCTCTTAGTTTTGACATTATCATACGGTACGGCTAAAATAAGAAGGCTATATAATTGAGAAATTAAGGAGGCAGCAGTCATGCCACAGATAAGTCTTACCGGTATTAGCAAAACTTTCAGAATTTCACAGCGTCCGAAAGGGCATTGGGGCGTATTAAAGGGTGCTTTGATACGGGAAACCAAAATAGTAAAAGCCCTGAATAACATTAATTTCAATATCATGGAGGGAGAACTTGTAGGTTATATCGGCCCCAACGGCGCCGGCAAATCTACCACCATTAAAATTATGAGCGGTATCTTAACACCGGACGAAGGTACCTGCACTATCTTAAATCAGATTCCCTGGAAAAACAGAGTTGCACATGTATCCCGGATTGGTGTGGTGTTCGGACAGCGAAGCCAGCTTTGGTGGGACCTTCCGGTTAATGATACCTTTTCTTTATTAAAGGATATTTACCGCATAAATCAAACGGATTACAGGAATCGTTTGACGGAACTGGCTGAAATATTAAAAATAACCGGTTTTCTGGACACTCCGGTCCGCCAATTATCTCTGGGCCAGCGCATGCGTTGCGAAATAGCCGCCTCGCTTTTACATAAACCGGATATCTTATTCCTGGATGAACCCACGATCGGGCTGGATGCCGTATCTAAGTTAGCCTTAAGGGATTTCCTGAAAAAAGAAAATAAGAAGAATGGGGTTACCATGATATTAACCACCCATGACATGGATGATATAGAATCTTTATGCAGCCGGGTTATGGTAATTGGCCGGGGGGAACTATTATATGACGGAAAATTGGATACTTTAAAAAACCGCTACGCTCCTTTACGCAGAATCCGGGCAACCTTATATGAAAGTATTGATAAATTCCATATGGAAAATGTTGAAAATATTATCGTTGACGGGCATGTATGTACCGTATTGTTTGATCCGCAAAAAATTCCTGCCCCTGCCATGGTAGAGAGACTCTCAAAAAAATTACCGCTTAAAGATATCTCCATTATGGAAAAGGATATCGACGAAATTATTGCTTCCATGTACGAGGTAATGCATTTATGATAAATAGCCCTAGGAATCATTTAAACACATTCAAAGCTTGTCTTTCATTGTTTCGTATAAAAACAGCCGAAGGCTTTCAATACCGGCTGTCGGGTATCGCCGGCGCGTCAACCGGCATATTCTGGGCATTAATAGAAATTACGGTATACACCATCTTCTATCATTATTCAAATAACAAAACGGCCGGGTTTATGGCCGGACTTGACTTAAAACAGATAATAAGCTACTGCTGGCTGGCACAAACACTTTTTCTAATGCAGCCAATGAGTATTGACGGAGAGATCCTGAACAAAATAACAAGCGGTGATGTGGGAATCGAAATGTGCCGTCCATTAGACCTGTATTCTCACTGGTTTGCGAAAATTGCAGCTGCCAGATTAACGCCGTTATTCTGGCGCGGCTCCGTTATCCTGCTGGCCGGAACAATCATGCCCCCTTCCTGCCGGCTATCTGCACCAGCTTCTCTTCCCGGTTTTTTATGTATGCTGGTATCATTTGCCGCTGCATTTTTATTATGTGCTTCCTTCGGAATGCTGGTATGTACCATAAGGATTAATATTACCTGGGGCGACGGACCGACTTATATTATCATGCTGATAGGCGGTGTTTTGTCAGGGAGCTATCTTCCGCTGCAGCTATGGCCGGAATTTATGCAAAAGTTTTTGCTTTTACAGCCCTTTGCAGGATATCTTGATATTCCCCTCAGACTATATCTGGGCGTATTGCCACCCGATAATGCCGCATGGGCAGTCGGTTTGCAAATCTTATGGTCCGTTATTTTTATTGCAGCGGGCAAAATACTGATGACCCTGCGTTTAAGCAAAATCATTGTGCAGGGAGGTTAAATGCGTAATGCAACGATTCAAAAATTATTGAGGAAGGAATGCATAATTTGCATTAGGGTATAATCATGAAGGCGCTTTCACTTTATTTTAAGTTAATCCGGATGAACTTTTTGACGGGGTTGCAGTATAAGGGCTGGCCGATTATGATGCTTCAGGTTATGATTGTGGTAATTACGGACCCAATCGGACTTATTTTCATGTTTTCAAGGTTCGGAAGCATCGGAGCCTGGTCCTTCCATCGGATTCTCCTGATTTATGCTGTTGCGGTAACCAGCTTTGGACTTGCGGAAACCTTTTGCCGTGGTTTTGATTATTTTCCATGGCGCATGATCCGTTCAGGCGATTTTGACCGTGTATTATTAAGGCCTGGTTCCCTTTTTATTCAGGTAGCCGGCAGTTATTTTCACATTCACCGCATTGCAAGGGTATTCGGCGGCATCTGTGCCGTTATTTACTGTCTTAAGGCACTGGAAATAAAGTTAAGCCTTATGGATATTATCGTCCTGGCAGCAGCCTTAATCGGCGGTTTTTTTACTTATGCGGGAGTGTTTTTATTTACCTCCGGCATTGCTTTCTTTACGATACAGGGGCTTGACTGGATTTATATATTTACCAACGCCAGTTACCAGGTTACAAGGTGCCCCATGGATTATATGCCGGATGTGCTAAAATACCTGTTTACCTTCTTTATGCCTATGCTGGTTATCAGCTATTATCCGGCATCCGCAATATGCGGATGGGGAGAAAGTTACTGGAAGGGGCTGCTTGCATTGCCCGCAGGGCTGGCTTTCTTTCTGCTCTCTTCCTTCGTCTGGAACTTTGGCGTAAAGCATTATAAGAGTACGGGAAGCTGAGCCATTTCCTCTGCTTCCTCCTCTGCTTTCATTAATTAAAACTCGCCGCCTATACTGCCTCCCGGACAAACTGGCTGTTATAAAGCTCAGAATAAAATCCCTTCTTTTCCAGCAATTCATTATGAGTCCCCTGCTCAATAATCTGCCCTTCTCTCATAACGAGAATACGATCCGCATCTTTGACGGTAGATAAGCGGTGTGCAATAATAAAGCTGGTTCTCCCTTTCATCATTATCCTAAAGGCTTCCTGTATTTTAAGCTCTGTTCTGGTATCTATGGAAGAAGTGGCTTCATCCAGAATAAGCATCGGCGGCAGGCACAGCATAACTCTGGCTATACAAAGCAATTGCCTCTGCCCCTGCGATAAATCTTCTCCGTTTTCCGTTATTGCGGTATCATAACCATCCGGCATACGTGTAATAAAACTGTGGATATGAGCTGCCTTGGCCGCCTCAATCATTTCTTCTTCCGCAGCGTCCGGCTTCCCCAAGCATATGTTCTCACGGATCGTTCCTGATTTCAGCCAGGTCTCCTGCAGCACCATACCATAGTTGGTCCTGAGGCTTTTCCTTGTTATTTTTCGGATATCGCTGCCGTCTACTTTTATATCCCCGCGGTTTACCTCATAAAACCGCATGAGAAGGTTGATAATCGTTGTTTTCCCGCAACCGGTAGGCCCGACGATTGCAATCCTCTGTCCCGGTTTTACCGAAAGATTTAAATTCTCAATTAATCTTCTCTCCGGAGAATAAGAAAAATCCACATGATTTAACTTTATCTCACCTTTTACACCGGATAATTCTATTGCATCCGCAGGGTCCGGTACCTGCGGTTCTTCATCAATCAGTTCAAAAATACGTTTCGCACAGCTCAGGGCATTCTGAAGCTCCGTAACCACTCCCGAAATTTCATTAAAGGGTTTCGTATACTGATTGGCATAATTCAGGAAAGCAGTCAGAATCCCCACCGTAAGCCCCCCGTTAATTACGGATATTGCACCGGTAACACCCACTCCCGTATATACAAGCCCGTTAACAAATCTGGTAGCCGGATTCGTTATGGATGAAAAGAAAATCGCCCGCAGCGAGTATTTTGCCAGCCTGTTATTAATTTCTTCAAAATGCTCCAATGCCTCCTTTTCATGTCCGAATGCCTGCACCACCTTCTGGTTGCCGATCATCTCTTCAATAAAGGCAGTCTGTTCTCCCCTGGTTTCCGACTGGCGCATGAACATGGAATAGGTCCTTTGGGAAATGAAACCGGCTACCAGTATGGAAACCGGCGTAATACATATGACTACGAATGTTATCATTACACTTTCACGGAACATAAAAATCAGCGTTCCAAAAATAGTAATAATACTGGTAAATAATTGGGTAAATCCCATGAGGAGCCCGTCTGCAAACTGATCCACATCCGCTATAATCCGGCTTACAATTTCTCCGTAGGAATTACCGTCAATATATTTTAACGGCAGGATTTCAATTTTTTCAAAGGCATCCTTTCGGATATCCTGAATTACATGATAAACAATTTTATTATTGCAGACATTCATGCCCCACTGCAAAATCCCTGTCAGTCCCGTTAATACCGCCATGATTATAAGTATATGGATGAGTTTTTCAAAATCCACTCCGCCGGCACCAATCAGACAATCAATGGCTTTTCCAATCAGAAGCAGAAGATACAAGGTAAAGATTACCGTTATCCCTGCAAAAAGAATGGAACACACCACATATACCCGGTATTTTCCGACATAATGAAATATTTTTTTAACCGTAGCTCTCTGAACATTTATTTTTTTACGGTCCATCTTTACCTCCATTCCTGCGCATGCTTTTTGCACATCTGAAGTTTGTATTTACATTTCAGCTGTTCTCTGCCTGTTTATAAGAATACTGGGAATAATATATTTCCTGATAAACACTGCACTTTTCCAATAATTCATCGTGTGTTCCCATGCCTGCCACCCTGCCGTCATCCAGTACGATAATCTGGTCCGCATATTGGATTGCCGAAGTTCTCTGTGACACAATAAATACCGTGGGCCTGCTTTTCATATTCCGTATTGCCGTCCTTAGTTTGACATCCGTTGCATAATCAAGGGCTGACGAACTGTCATCCAGTATGAGTATCGCCGGATTACGCACCAAAGCCCTTGCTATTGTCAGACGCTGCCTTTGGCCGCCGGACAGGTTCTTGCCGCCTTGTTCTACCATACTGTCCAGTCCCTTATCTTTTTTATCAACAAATTCCTTCGATTGGGAAATCTTCAGAGCTTCCTCCAATTCATCTTCCGTTGCATTTTTTTTGCCCCAGTACAGGTTTTCCCGGATCGTTCCTTTAAATAAAACCGCCTTCTGCAAGACAATTCCGACTTTTCCCCGAAGTTCATTCATATCATATGCTTTCACATTTTTCCCGTCAATTAAGATTTCCCCTTTGGCAGCATCATAAAACCGGGGTATTAAATGTACCAAGGAGGACTTGCCCGAACCTGTTCCGCCGATGATACCGACGGTTTGTCCCCGTTTTACCTTAAAGCTTATATCGGACAAAGCTTCTCCGGCTGCTCCGTCATATCTTAAAGATACCTCTTTCATCTCCAGGAAGGTTTCCTTATCGGTTTTTTCCTCTCTAGAATCGGTATCGCTTTCCTCTTCCCTCACAGGAATACCGGTTTCCATTTCAAATACGCTTTGCACCCGGTTTCCGCAGGCTGCCGCCTTTGTTACCGAAATAATAAGATTGGCTAATTTTATAAGTTCCACCAATATCTGTGACATATAATTAACTAATGCAACGACCGCACCCGTAGTCAGTACGCCTCTTGAAACTTTTACGGCGCCTGTCCAAAGCAGAATTATTATGGCACCGTTTACAATCACGTAAGTAAGAGGATTCATTACGGCAAGAATACGGCCTACATGCAGCTGCAGTTTTGTCAAATCCGAATTCCCCTCATGAAAAGCTTTTATCTCATCTTCCTCTTTATGGAATGCACGTATAATACGTACTCCCGTCAGATTATCCCTGGTTATTCCCAGAATTTTATCCAGTCCTTCCTGTACCTTTTTATAAAGGGGAATACTGACCAGCATAATTCCGAATACCACAACGGAAAGCAGCGGGATTGCCACAACAAAAATTAACGCCGCTTTTACATCTATGGTAAAAGCCATAATCATTGCACCAAATACAATAAAGGGCGAACGCATAAATAATCTCAGTACCAGATTAACTCCTGACTGTATCTGGTTAATATCGTTGGTCATTCTCGTAATCATTGTGGAAGTCCCCAGATGGTCCATCTTCGTAAAGGAAAGTGACTGTATGTGCTGAAATAAATGATACCGTATTCCGGAGGCAAAGCCCACCGCCGCTTTTGCCGCAAAGTATTGTGCGGTAATGGAACATACCAATCCGATAATACCAAATAATACCAGAACCTGACACATCTTTATAATATAAACCGTATCCCGGTTTTCAATGCCCGTATCAATAATAAGTTTCATTATTATAGGTACAAACAATTCAAATAAAGCCTCCAGCAGTTTAAACAAAGGAGCCAGTACAGTCTCTTTTTTATAATCTTTTAAATAAACCAGCAACCGTCTCAAATATTAACCTCCATTCTGAGCAGCCTTCAAACATGATGCCGCTTTGCGGTACCTTAAATCCTTCCCGATTGATTTTTTCATATTGTTATATTATTATAGTATCATATTTTATTCTATACAAATAATATTATAATTATATACTTACTATAGTTTTATATTATAGTTGGATTTATGAAAGGTGTATCTGCATGGATTTAAAACAATTAGAATATTTTGTAGCCGTTATAAATGAAGGCAATATTTCCGCCGCAGCAAAAAGACTTCACATGTCACAGCCGCCTCTGAGCAATCATATGAAATTGTTGGAAAATGAAATCGGATGTGTTTTATTTGAACGGGGCTCCAGGCATATCAAACTGACCGAAGCCGGAAGAATTCTGTATAACAAGGCTGTTATATTGCTGGATTTATCCAAGTCCACCCTCCGGGAACTGGAATCCTATAAAAAAGGCATTTCGGGTACTTTAAGGGTGGGGGTTGTATCTTCTGTGGGCAATATTTTCCTTAAGAACTGGATACTGCCTTTTCACAAAGAAAATCCCGATATACGCTATGAGATTTTTGAAGCAAATACCTATCAGCTGTTAGAACACCTGAAAGCAAACAGTCTGGACCTGGTAATTGTCAGGACTCCCTTTCCTTCCTCCTCCTATAAACGCATCAACCTGCTGGAAGAACCCATTATAGCCATTGGAAATAAAAAGTTTTTCATGGAATGTAACAGTACGGACAGTGTTACTTTATCCGAGCTTTCCAAAAAACCCATCCTGCTGTACCGGAGATGGGAATCGATTATACTGGATATGCTGGAACAGAAGAAAATAAACTGGGATATTTTCTGTAAAAATGACGACGCCAGGACTACGATTCTCTGGGCCAATGAAGAATTGGGCATAGGTATTGTCCCCGCATCGGCAAAAGGCTTTGCCGACCCGTCAAAAACAGTTATCAGAAACATTTCGGACAGTACCCTTTCCTCTGCCATTTCCGTTGTGTATAATCCGGATACTTACCGCTCGGCCACAGCAATGCAGTTTTTAAATCATATTATATCCGGTTCGCCGGACTCAGGCGCTGGAATATGGTAAATTGGGACCGCTGCAATACAGCTTCAGCATACCTATTTTTTTCGTATGGTGAATTAAGCTGTCTGCAACAGTCCCTCAAACACACTCTGGGTCCCGCCCAATTTTAAATTAAATGTTTTTAAATATTACCACCGCATTATTCAGGTTTTCGACGGAATTTGAGCTTTCTGTTAATGCATCCTGGAATAGTTCCACGTCTTTATACAGGTTTTCGCTGTTTTCTGCAACAGTCTGGGCGTTATTGGAACTTTCACTGATAATGGTTGCCACGCTGTCAATGGCATTTACGATACCGTTCATGGATATTTCCAGCTGTTTTGCCGTATCTCTGAATTCGGCCATAATCTGGTTAACGGTTTTCGCATCACTGTCATATTTTTCACCGGTTTCAACCATTACCGAATAATCGTTTATCACTCTGGATTCAACGAACTCCAGCATACGGTTGGAATCGGCGGCCAGATCCCTTACAGCCTCTATTACGGAATTGCTGATTTCCTGTATCTGGTTTGCTGTTTCCCTTGAACGGGCCGCAAGATGACCGATTTCGACAGCCACAACAGCAAATCCTTTTCCCTGTTCTCCTGCCCTGGCGGCTTCTATTGATGCATTCAGGGCAAGCATGTTTGTCTGGGAGGTAATATCTAAAATAGTATTGGTCAGAATGTTTATCTGTTCTACTTCTCTTGATTTTTCAATGGTAACCTTAACATTCTGTCCGATATCCGTTAGAATATTTTTTGTAGATTCCTGGGCTGCGACAGACGTTTTCTTTAAGTCACCCGCGCGGGTACTGATTTCCCCTGCCAGACCGACTCCTCTGTTTACCTTGGTTGAGATTGCCTGCAGTAATTTATTTATATCGGTAGTTGAAACATTCACTTCCTCAATGTTTGCCGCCGTCTCTTCCATTCCGGCAGACATTTCCTCCATAGCCGCCGAATTGTCGGCCAGGCTGTCTATAACCTTGTTGATTCCCGCTTCAAATACATTGAAATTCCCCTTTAATTCCTGGGAAACATAATGAATGTCCGATATGTTTTTCTGCAGCTTGTCAATAAAGCTGTTAATACCTTGAACCAGTTCCCCGATTTCATCATTGGCTTCAACAGCAATCCGTTTTGTAAGATCCCCTTCTCCGTCTTCTATATCCTGGGTAATTGCCAGAAGCGATTTCTTGGCACGAATAGCAGGTTTTACCAGGCTGGCATCTATAAAAATCCATACCGTTACCGTAATTAAGATAGTTACAAAAAAGCTTATGGCAGTTACCGTCAAGGCGGAACTTTTATTAACCTTCAGACTGTCTATTAATTCTTCGGACAAAGTTTTGTTATAGGTATTTAAATTGCGTAATTTTTCATATATCTTTATGGTAATAGGTTCCATCTCCGACAGGAACATGGCGTACGCCTCCTTGCCCTTGCCTTCGTCCGACATTGTAAGCCCCTTTACCAGCTTGCCGTAATATTCATCGTATTCTTCCAGTAAAACCGCTATAGGTTCTTCATTTTCCGTATCCTTCATGCTTTCCTGAAGGAGTAAAATAGAGTCTCTGGCCTGTGACTGGCAGGAATCGATTATTACCTTATACTGCTCCTTAACCTCCGGGTCCTCAGCCAAATAATGCTTCGCCGCAAGACCGTCCATGGACAGGATAAACGTATAAGCGTCACTGAAGGCAATCAAATCCCCCATATTACCCTGGGCAACTATATCCGCCGTGTTTTGAGCTTTTTGCAGGTGAATCAGGCTGATAACCTGTGAAATAATTGCTGCCGCAAATATTAACATAACTGCCAGTAAAATTTTAACAGAGATTTTTAAACTCTTAAAAAAATCGTTTATTTTCTTTTTCATATTTCCCTCATCCTTATGTAAAATAATATATATTAACTGTAATATTCCGGAAAATTCAGTATGCTGATTTGACGTTTTAGGACAAATTTCCCAATTTATCTTTCTGACTCGACAAATGCTGTTAAATCATGGCCTCATGGAATTCCCCTCTGGTCCGGTCTTTGGAAATGTCATTCCCAAGTCTTGACAACCATTCTTTTTTCCTTGTATATTGGTAGTATTTACAAGTTATAAAAAAAAGGGTGAGTATATGAAGTATAAAATTAGTGATGTCAAACGTATTTTAAATATCAGCGAGGATACTTTGCGCTATTTTGACAACAAAAAAATTATTAAAACAATCCGTGATAAAAACAACAATTACCGCTATTTTAAAGCAGAAGATATTAATAAAATCTTCGCTTATAAAATGTATCGGTCCCTGCTTTTTACCATGAATGACGCAGACCAGTTAATCTCCGGAAGACCCGTTGACATGCTGGAATCCAAACTGATAGAACAGCTTGAAGTCATTGGTAAAGAAGAAGAATATTTAATCAGGGCAAAAAAACATATTACTTTATTAACCGAAAAAATCAATAAATGGAAACAGTTCAAAGGCGGATTTGAGGTTACAAAATCCCCCGGTTTTTATTACCACCGCAATCAGACAGCCTCCAGCTTTATCAGGGATGACGACGTATTTGAAAATACCTATCAATGCCTGAATTATCTTCCTGATATATGGCCATGTTTTTGTTATGCCCCGTCCCAATGCCGGTCCGTTTCCGGTTTCAGCTTTGGTTATGGCTTTTACACAAAACAGGCCGTACCAATACAGGGCCTTCTGCATCTTCCTTCCGCCAAATGCCTGTATACGATGTTTACCATGGAAGGCGACCTGGCACAGTATCTTCCGGAGCTTCTACTGAAAGCAGATACTTACTGCAGAACAAACGGCCATGCCTTGGAAGGTATCCTGTACGGAAGCATCATACATGAAATGGAGGAAAACGGCCGTACCATCCGGCTGTTTGATGCTTATATTCCTATTACTTAAATTAACCGGTTTTTATGTTCTGTACATACTGTAAAGCTGCATCTGCTGCTTTTGAGCCGGCAGATAGATAGGTAGGTAACGCCAAAATTAATTTGTCGTTACCTATTACCTGTACACTGGTACAGCCTTATAATCTTATTCTTTCAATAAATCTATCTGGCTTCCCAATGCATTTTCCGTGGCACTGGCACCGGCAAGCCTTCCTGAATTATACGCCCAGCCCTGGGCCGCTCCCTCAATGGTATGGGCATAGTGGTCCGAGTATATCCCTCCGGCATCTGCCCCTGCGGCATACAGGTTTTCAATTGGTGTATAACCGTTTTCCGGATCATCCTGCACCACTTCAAAATTAGAATTGATACGGATGCCTCCCACCGTACACAGATTATTCACACTTACTTTAAAAGCATAGTAAGGTCCTTCACTCATCTGGTACATATGCTTTCCATCCTTGCCGTATAAGGTGTCAACACCCTTTTTGGCATCTTCATTATATTTATCCATGGTTTCTTTCAGGGCTGATTTATCTATTCCTAATTTTTCAGCTAATGCTTCAACGGTATCTGCCTTTACTACATATCCTCCCTCAACCATTTTATCTACAATTTCAGTAAGTCTGCTCCAGCCGGAATCCATGGGAGTGATTTCCGGCATGGGTCCCATGGCTATCTTGTCCTTCATGCCTGCTGCTCTTGCTCCTTTTGTTTCCAGCGTCTCCAATAATTTTTCGTTGTATAAAAAGTATGCAAAATTACCCTGGGCGATTACGGAATTGCTGGATAAAGCCCTGTCATATACAATATCTTCGTTGGCAAAACGTACGCCGCTTGCATTTACCCATGGAATAATAGGCATATAGGCCACGGAATTGGTTGCCTGGTATAATTCCATAAACTCATAGTCACCTTCTACCTTGCCATTGCCTTCCACACTGAAAGTATGGGCAACCATGGCAGCTAATCCTCTGGAAGCGGCACCGATATCCCAGGCCATATTAATTCCGTCGCCTGTATTGGAATTATATCCGGCGGCATTTACACTGACACCATTTAAAGCTTCCTTT
This sequence comes from Lachnoclostridium sp. UBA903, assembly GCA_002294045.1. Classification (GTDB taxonomy): domain Bacteria; phylum Bacillota; class Clostridia; order Lachnospirales; family Lachnospiraceae; genus Anaerocolumna. The sequence continues at coordinate 18,073 of DBEP01000092.1, forward strand.
ATCATTTCTGAATTTCCTACAAAGCCTCCGGTTGCAATAATTACGGATTTGGCTTTGATTTGGAGTATGGAGCCGTCTTTGGAATTTGCCGTAACTCCGGTTACTTTATCGCCCTCTGTTATTAAACTGCCTGCCGGAGTTTCATAATAAACCTGGGCACCGTAATCGGCAACAATTTTATCAAGCATTGCGCTAAACTGTGAGGAAGTCTTGGTGTAATCATCATATTTGTGGTATCCGTTGGTACCTTCCTTATGGCTTTGCTGTACGGCTTCTTCTGTTTTATGGAATACCACTCCGCGGGCTTCCAGCCAGTCAGCGGTGGTATGGGATAGTTCCAGAAATTGCTTTACCAGACTGGCATCTGCCAGCCAATCCATTTCTGCCATCCATTCTTTAAATATATAATCCGTATCTACCGCTTCATGTCCCAATTCCCTTGCCTTTGCACTGTCAGCAGCAAAAAAGCCGCCGCCGTTAGCCGTCGTTCCTCCCGGAATAGCTGTTTTTTCAAGGACTATAACTTTGGCACCATGTTCGGCGCTTGTTACGGCAGCGGCAACTCCGGCACCACCGGCACCGATTACAACTACATCTGCTTCCAGTTCCACTATCTTACCGTCATTTTCTTTGGCAACTGCGGATTTCAGGCTATTAATATCGCCTCCTGCCTGGGTAAGAGCATCTTCCACGGCATTTAAAAATGCGTCGGAGGTTACGGTTGCACCGCTGACCGCATCCAAACCGATGGACTGTCTGGAGATAATATCCTTAGTCAGGCTTTCTATGGCAGTATCGCCAATGCCCTCTGTTTCCGAGGTTTCCAATACCGTAATGCTTTCAATATCGCTTTCACTGACAACTACCTGCACTTTAACGGTTCCGTTTTTGCCTTCGGCTTCTGCTGTGTAGGTTCCGGCTTTAAAGCTGTTTTTTCCGGTACTTTCCACTCCCTCGGCAGTGGTATTGTCAGAATTTTTCTCTTTCTTTTTATCCGAGCATCCTGCTAAAGTAAATGCTAAAATAAAAGACAACAATACTATACATATTCTTTTCATTATGCTTTATCCTCCACTTTATGATAAGAAGAGTTTATACCCTGTAGCTACTACAGGGTCAAGAATTTTGTCACATAATTAACAAGGCGCATAAAAAAGCAGGCCTTCGCCGACGATTCAGCACAGACATTTACATGTCTGGCTGCAAAGTTTCGTTAGACCTGCCTGCCCTATGAGATGAAAAAGAGTCCGGCAATATCATTCAATCCAGTATTTTTCCCGTATATTCCCTTATTACCTCAATGGACCTTCTGAATTTTGTCATCTCTTCCTCATTCAAATGAACTTCCACCACGTCTTTTACGCCGCTTCGGTTTAAAATCACCGGTACGCCGCAGAATACGCCATGTTCCCCGAATTCTCCTTCCAAAAGAGTGGATACCGGGATAATTTTATTCTCATCGTTTAAAATAGCTTTAATAATTCCCGCCGCCGTGGTTGCAATGCCATAGCAGGTAGTTCCTTTTACTTCCAGGATATCAAAGCCTACCCTTGTGATTCTCTTTACGATATCATCCAGATTCACTTGTTCAAATTCCCTGTTGTCTTCCAGAATATCATAAATTCTTTTGCCTCCTACCGTTACATGGGACCAGGGGCACATCTGGCTGTCGCCGTGTTCTCCCATGGTATAGCCCTGGACACTCCTTGGGTCCACGTGAAACAGCTCTCCGATAAAATATTTCAGCCGTGCGGAATCCATGGCAGTTCCGGTTCCGATAACCTGGTTTTTGGGTAAACCGGACAATTTATAAACATAATGGGCAATCATATCCACGGGATTGGATACTACGATAAAATGTCCGTGAAAACCGCTTTCCATTACGGGTCCTACAATGGTTCTGACTATACCGGCCGATAATTCCAGGGTATCCAGTCTTGTCTGACCGAGTTTAGGCGGAGCACCGGCAGTTATGACCACAATATCCGCATCGCCGCAATCTTTATATTCCCCTTCGCTCACTTTCACATTCCGGTTTAAGTATTCCACGCAATGACATAAATCCATCACTTCTCCCCGTGCTTTATTCTTATTAATGTCAATTATCATAACCTCATCGCATACGCCCTGTGTAATAAGGCTGAATGCCGTCGAAGAACCGACTAAACCGGCTCCGACAATTACTACTTTACTTCGGTTGATAGTCATCATCCCCACCATTACCTTTCTATCTTTATTTTATGAAACTTCCGTCCGATTTCTACCCTTTTCTTTGGCCTGGTACAAAAGTGTATCTGCACGGTTAATGAAAGCTTTTATATCCTCCGATTGATATTTTGTGAGCCCTATGCTGATAGTAATATTGAGATTACTGACCTTCAGCTCTCTTGTTGTGAAATTATAATTCTGTATGCTTTCCCTGATATTTTCAGCAATCTGACAGGCTTCTTTAAGGCTTATGCCGGGAAGGAGGACAAGGAATTCTTCGCCGCCGTATCTTCCGACATAATCGTAATCCCTTACGTTCAGCTTAATTAATTTCGCTACCATATTTAAAACCCTGTCACCGGTCTGATGACCGTAGTTATCGTTCACCCTCTTAAAATAGTCGATGTCTAACATCATAAGGCACAACTCAGTTTTATTCTTATCCGATTTTTTAATTTCCTGTTCCAGTAATTCCATCATAAATCTGTGGTTATATAAATTCGTCAGTCCGTCTCTTATGGATTGCTCCTGAAGGAGTGTATTATTTTCCAATAATTCGTTATTTATTTTTTCAGTCTCTTCTTTGCTTCTCTTTAATGCATCCTGAATCTTTTTTCTTTCCGTAATATCCCTGGTAACAAAAACAAATCCAAAAGGCTCCGACGACTTCTCCCGAAGCACGGTGCCGTTTACTTCAGCGTCAATATAAGTGCCGTCCTTCTTAATATGCCTATATTCAACGGGACCGGTACCGAAGTCCTCCTTTAACAGTTTCTTCATATTTTCTTTAGCAAGCTTTGCATCCTTTTCATCCAGGAAGCTGAAAACATCATCCGGAATTACGTCGGTATCCGGATTATATCCTAAAATTGTCTCTATTCTTTTATTAACATAGGTTAAATTTCCTTCCATATTACAGACCAAAACTAAATCCGGGATAGAATCCATCAACTTTCGCAGCATTTCTTCCGATTTGACAATATTTTTCTGCAGCATTTTCTGTTCCGTTATATCGGCAATACAAACCAGCAATACTTCTTTTTCATTGTAGACAGCCTTAACCATGGTAATCAATCCTGAAAATACCGTACCATCCCTTCTCTTAAACAGTATTTCCCTTTCTTTAATCTGCCTTCCCTTTGATAAATCATCCAATAATTGCAGTCTGTCCCGGGGATTCTGATAAAATATAAAAGCATTTTTACCCAGCATATCGTCATGGCTGATATCAAATAACTCCTCCGAATTTTTATTGATATATATAATAGTATCATCGCTTGTGTTGGTTAACGTAATACCAAAAGGTATGGTTTCTGCTACGGTCCGGAAAAGCTCCTCACTTTTTTTCAGCTTCTTGGCAGTTATTTTATGGCTGCTAATTTCATACTTTAAATCTTCGATTATCCGGATATCCTGTCCTACAATGAGAAATCCCAGCAGTATCTGATTGCCGGATCTCCGTATGGGAGCAACCGATATATTTAATGGAATAGGTTCCCCGGTTTTTGTATGTATTATAACATGACTCAGTTTTATTGTATCGGTAATATTCATAAAATCAGTTATGAGGTTTTCCAGCTCTTTTTCCTGTATTATGTCCGTAATAGAAGTATCGATAAGATCAATTAAGTCATAGCGCAGTAAGTTCAGTACCTGCTTATTCGTTCTGATTATCTTGCCGTTTAAATCTACCAGAAAGGTTAAATCCAGAATTTCATGGAATAATTCATCAATAATTAGGGAATTGGAAACGAGCATAAAATTGTAATTAACAATTGCGTAATTTATCCCCCATAATGTGATTAGCATTAAAATCTGTGTAAAATTAGGCAGGTATATATGAGCAAATACCGGTAAAAAAAATTGATTTAATAAGTCTGCCAGTAAAGGTATGATACCTGCAACCATAATAATTTCAGCCTGTTTCTTTTGGTTTATTTTATTCGGCTCCCTGCCCCATAAAAAAATAATTACCAGGCTTAGAATAACGTAACTGTAACTATAAAGGGAATTCCCTATGTAAAAAAAATCAGCTATAAAATCCGGAGTTGTTAAGTCCGGTCCGAATAAAAAAACACTTATGTATAAAAACAGAAGCCCCGGAAGAGGGATTATTATTTTCACAAATAATTTTTCCAGAACAGTATGATTTGTTATGGTTAAAACCAGCATCAAGGCAAGGGCGGGAAAAAGGCACCAGCCGACCGCAGACAATTTATTCCATAGGTAAAATGTATAATTATCCTTTGCGGTATATGCAAAAGAATAGGTAAAAGCCCAAATTGACATTACAATATTCAGGAGCAGGAACAAAATACCCCCTTTTGACTTTTTATTTAACCTATACGTATTGACTCCTACAAATAAATATATCACAGATGCTAATGTCGATAGAAAAGATAATAAATTCATCATAGTAGTATTCCGTCCTCGGGCTTGGCTAAAAATAACCGTATATTGTCTGCTTTTTTGCTATTATACTATATCAGAAATAATATCAGTAATCAATCTTATTTTTCATTTTATATGTATTTTCCGGCTTTTTGGACAGCATCATGCGTATCCTGCCGGGAAGGCAAGGAAAACGCAGGGAATCCCAGGAGGCAGGCAGCTTCCGGATGTAGTTGGTAGACTTTTGCATTGGGAAGGTCCCCTATGACACTTAAACTCCAGAAATTGTTTATCAATTAAAACAGGCCGCCGCCTTTTTCCCAAAAGCAGCAGCCCTCATAATTTATATTGAAATTTTAATCATCCTACTGATAATAACTGACACCGGATTCGAAGATATATTGATTCTGGTTACCGTACAAATTAACCGCCACTCCGTCTCCTCTTCTTTCGGAATGGGTCATTTTGCCAAGTACCCTTCCGTCAGGACTGGTGATTCCTTCAATGGCATAATAAGAACCATTGAGATTGAAGTCTTCATCCATGGTTGGATTTCCGTTTAAGTCCACATACCGGGTTGCAACCTGTCCGTTTGCAAATAATTTCTTTATCCATTCCTCATTTGCGACAAAACGCCCCTCTCCATGGGAAGCAGGTATGGTATATACGCCTCCTAATTCCGCTTTGATAAGCCAGGGGGACTTATTGGATACCACCCGGGTATAAACCGATTTGGAAACATGCCGCCCGATGCTGTTGGTAGTCAGGGTGGGGGAGTCTTCCTTTTGGGGTGTGATTTCGCCGTAAGGCACCAGCCCTAATTTAATCAAGGCCTGGAATCCGTTGCAGATACCAAGGACCAAGCCGTCCCTGTTCTTAAGCAGATTATTAACCGCTTCCTTAATCCGTTCATTACGGAATGCGGTTGCAATAAATTTACCGGAACCATCCGGTTCATCCCCTGCCGAAAAGCCGCCCGGGAACATAAGTATCTGTGCTTTTTCAATCCCCTTTTCAAAGGCTTTAACGGATTCCCTGATATGCTCCGCATTCAGATTTTTAAATACGGCCGTACTTACCTCGGCTCCTGCCAGTTCAAAGGCCCTTATACTGTCATACTCACAGTTCGTTCCCGGAAATACAGGGATAAATACCTTGGGTTTTGCTATTTTGTTCCTGGCAATATAAACTGTCTTTGCATCAAAAACATTAGCTTTTAATTTCTCATCTTCCCGCTCAGTCTCTGAACCGGAACAGGTGGGAAATACTTTTTCCAGGGTGTCGGTCCATGCGGATAAGGCTTCTTCCATGGAGATTTCCGCATTATGACAGGAAAACCCGGCTTCGGATGTCACCTTGCCAATCCATTTATAGGATACCTTAAGCCTGTCAAGCAGTTTTAAATCCTCTTCCCTGATTTCAGCAAGAATACACCCGTAAGCCGGCGCAAATAATTCCCGGCAGCCGATTTCCCTGTTTATCTCAACTCCCAGCTGATTGCCGAAGGCCATCTTGCTTACGGCTTCCGCAATACCATAGGCACCTAAGGCATAAGCGGACGCCAGTACTTTATCCTTGTTCAGCTTTTGTATCTTTCCGTATTGGGCCATAAGCTGGTCATAAACCGGAAGATCATATGCATCTTTATCCATCTCAAATTTAACAAGCACATTGCCGGGTTTTTTCAGTTCCGGTGTTATTACGTCCTTAACGCCTGCCACATTCACCGCAAAGGAAACCAAAGTCGGAGGCACATCTATGTCGTTAAAGGTACCGGACATACTGTCCTTACCGCCGATGGACGGCAGTCCTAATCTCATTTGAACGTCATAGGCGCCTAACAGCGCCGTCAATGGTTCACCCCAGCGCCTGGCATCCGTTCCAAGTCTTTTAAAATATTCCTGGAAAGTAAAGCGGATATTCGTATAAACACCGCCGGCTGCCACAATTTTAGCAACGGAGGAAATGACCGCATAAACTGCTCCGTGATATGGACTCCAGCTTGAAAGATAAGGGTCAAAGCCGTAACTCATCATGGTAACGGTATCACATTTTCCCCTTAATACCGGCAGCTTAGCAACCATGGTCTGTATTGGGGTCAGCTGGTATTTTCCTCCGTAGGGCATGGTAACGGTAGATGCTCCGATGGAACTGTCAAACATCTCTGCCAAACCCTTTTTAGAGCATACGTTCAAATTACTTAAAACCTGCAGCCATTTTTCTTTGATATCCGTACTGTAATTGTCCTTTGTAAAATAGTTTGCCTCTGCCTCAGGAAGCGTAATGAATGCCTCTGCCTCCTGATGGGCGCCGTTGGTGTTCAGGAAGGCTCTGGAAATATTGACGATTTCTTTCTCCCTCCATACCATTACCAGTCTTGGTTCTCCGGTGACTTCCGCCACCTGGACTGCTTCCAGGTTCTCTTCGCCGGCAAAGGCAAGCATACGGTTAACATCCTCCGGAGCCACAACCACTGCCATTCTCTCCTGGGATTCGGAAATCGCCAGTTCCGTCCCGTCAAGGCCGGCATATTTTTTCGGAACTTTATCCAGGTATATACGAAGACCGTCCGCCAATTCACCGATGGCTACCGATACACCGCCCGCACCAAAGTCATTGCATTTCTTGATTAATCTGCTTACTTCTTCCCTGCGGAATAAACGCTGCAGCTTCCTTTCTGTAGGGGCGTTTCCCTTCTGAACTTCAGCCCCGCAGGTTTCAATGGATTCGGTTGTATGGACTTTGGAGGAGCCTGTGGCACCGCCGCAGCCGTCACGTCCGGTCCTTCCGCCTAATAGAATAACAATATCACCCGGCTCCGAACTCTTGCGGATTACGTTTTTACGGGGAGCGGCTCCCATAACCGCACCGATTTCCATTCTTTTGGCAATATAATCGGGATGATAAATCTCATCCACCAGCCCGGTGGCAAGTCCGATCTGATTACCATAGGAACTGTAACCGCTTGCCGCACCGGTTACTATTTTCCTCTGGGGCAATTTGCCCTTCAGCGTTTCTTTTAAGGAAACCGTGGGGTCTGCCGCACCGGTTACACGCATGGCCTGATATACGTAGCCTCTGCCGGATAAAGGATCTCTGATTGCCCCTCCAAGGCAGGTTGCGGCTCCTCCGAAAGGCTCGATTTCCGTGGGATGATTGTGGGTTTCATTTTTAAATAATACCAGCCATTCCTCGGATTTGCCGTCTATAACAACCGGCACCACAATAGAACAGGCATTGATTTCATCAGAAACCTCCATATCCTCCAGCTTGCCTTCTGCCTTTAATTTTTTCATTGCCATTAAGGCAATATCCATTAAGGATATATACTTGTCATCCCTGTCCTTATAGAGTGTTGCTCTGTCAGAAAGATATTTTTGATATGCATTCCATATAGGGGTTTTATAATACCCTTCTTCAAACCTGATGTTTTTTAATTCCGTTAAAAATGTGGTATGCCGGCAATGATCGGACCAATAGGTATCCAGTACACGGATTTCCGTCATGGAAGGATTCCTTTTCTCTTCCGTTTTAAAATAATTCCGGATGTGAAGAAAATCTTTAAAAGTCATGGCCAGATTAAGGGATAAATACAGCTCCTTTAGTTCTTCCTCCGGCATGGAAATAAATCTTTCAAATATAATAACCTCCGCAGGCTCCTCAAATACGGTTTCCAGTGTTTCCGGCTTTTCTTCATCCGTTTCCCTGGAGTCTACGGGATTAATGCAATACGCCTTTATTCTGTCAAAATCTTCGTCGCTGATATCTCCGGACAATACATAAGTAACAGCGGAACGGATAACCGGATTTTCATTTTCATTCAGTAATTTTACACATTGCTCGGCGGAATCCGCTCTTTGGTCAAACTGTCCGGGCAGATACCGGACCGTGAAGATTCTGTCCCCCTTTTCTTTCAGAAAAGTTTCCTCATGGACAACATCCACAGGCGGTTCCGAAAATACGGTTCCCAAAGCCTTCTCATACGTTTCACCGCCGACATGTTCCATATCATAACGGATTAAAACCCTTACCTGCTTTAAATTACTTATTCCAAGATAGTCTTTTATCTCGTTCCATAATTCCTTTGCCCTTACGGCATAAGGAGTTTTCTTTTCTACATAGATTCTCCTGACGCTGCTCATACTCGTTATCCTTTCCATTTATCGTCCCTGATTCAAATATCCGGCTCTATCTTAAAGATTGGTATCTTAAGTTTTCAAACATGCTTATTATAACATAATACGTTTTATAAAAGAAATTAATATATATAAAGGCTTTAATAAGCAGTGCTAATGTGGATGCGATTATTTTTAATGTTCTGCCGCCTTGTGCCTGGAATTATTACCGAACTGGGTTTTTCCTGCCGTTTGCCATTAACCATCTATACAAATTCCTGTGTTTGAGGTAGAATAAATAATAAGTAATACTGGTTAGGAGGTATTCCATGAAAATAACTTATATTCATCACAGCTGCTTCAGCGTGGAAATGGAAAATGCAGTTATGCTGTTTGATTATTTTAAAGGAAATTTACCGTCGTTTGACAGCAGGAAACATATTTTTGTATTTGTAAGTCATAAGCATCAGGATCACTTTGATACGGTCATTTTTGACCTGGCTAAGACGTACCCTCATATTACCTTCCTTTTATCCGACGATATACGTATGAACGAAGCCTATATGGATCGGAAGCGTATTCCGGAAATAAGCAGGCCGCATATTCTATCCATCGGGAAAAATGAATCCGTAACCCTGCCTGTCGGAAAAGGCTCCGCTAAAAAAGAGGATTCCGCGGATGCAAAAGATTCCGGTCTTTTAGTTGAAACCCTGGCGTCTACGGATGAAGGCGTTGCATTTATCATTACCTGTGATAACAAAGTCATCTATCATGCGGGCGATTTAAACTGGTGGTCCTGGAACGGGGAAACACAGGAGGAATATACGGATATGACCAACCGTTTCCAGAGAGAAATTGCCAAGATAAAGGGCCGGGAATTTGACATAGCTTTTGTTCCCTTAGACCCAAGGCAGGAAGACCGTTTCTGGTGGGGTTTTGATTATTTCATGAGGGCAACACAAACAAAAATAGCTTTTCCCATGCATTTTTGGAAAGATTATTCCATTATTTCCAAATTAAAAAATATGGAAAGAACAAAGGAATATTTTGATAAAGTTGTGGATATAAAAGAAGAGGGACAAATTTTTTACCCGCTGATTTAAGAGCATGCTGTAAAACATGCAGATAGGCGTTAGAGTGTGAAAGAAAATATAATAAAAGAAAGGAATGCCACATATTGATTCTTTCACTCTTTTTATTTTTGACAATAGAAGCATTATTATCCGCATTCTATTGTATGTGGCAGTAACACATCTGCTTGCAGATGTGTTATGCAATGGGTATTAATATGAAATTTAAATTTGCACACAATAACCTGAATGTATTAAACCTGGAAAAATCCATCAAATTTTATGAAGAAGCTTTAGGGCTTAAGGTAACCAAAAAAATAGAACCGGAAGACGGAAGCTTTATAATTGTTTATTTAGGTGATAATGAAACCTCTCATCTTTTGGAGTTAACCTGGCTCAGTGACTGGGACCATCCATATGACCTGGGAGACAATGAATTCCACCTGGCCTTTGTTACCGATGATTATGAAGCAGCCCATAATAAACACAAGGAGATGAACTGCATCTGTTATGAAAATACGGCGATGGGCATTTATTTTATAAACGATCCGGACGGTTACTGGTTAGAGATTATCCCGGCCAGATAACTTAAGAAAGGAGACTCCCCATGGATATCAATTATGAATTATATAAAGTGTTTTATTATGTAGCCAAAACCCTGAGTTTTTCAGAGGCTGCAGCATCACTTTTTATATCTCAGTCCGCCGTGAGTCAGTCAATTAAAGTATTGGAGACGAATTTAAGCCAGACTTTATTTATCCGCAGTACGAAAAAAGTAGCTTTAACCAAAGAAGGCGAACTCTTATATAAACATATTGAACCTGCCATTAATTTAATCAGCCGCGGTGAGAATCAGCTTCTGGAAGCGGCCGCATTGGGTGAAAGCCAGCTGCGGCTGGGTGCCAGCGATACCATATGCAGATATTATCTGGTTCCTTTCTTAGATGATTTTCACCGTCAATATCCTGAAATCCATATTAAAGTAACCAACGGCACCTCCTTCCAGTGTGCGAAAATGCTGGAGTCCAACGAAGTTGATATCGTTGTAACCAACTCTCCCAATTCGGCATTGGTTAACAGTATGGATATAGAACCCATACTGGAATTCCAGGATGTATTTATAGGCAATCCGGACTTTTTTCCAATTAAGGACGAACCTTATTCTTTGGAGAAATTATTGGATTTTCCTATCCTGATGCTGACGAAATACTCCACCACCAGTGAATTTCTTCATAACTTTTTTTTGCAGCATTCTCTGGATTTAGTTCCGGCTATTGAGCTAAGCAGCAATGATTTACTCATTGATTTGGCTAAAATCGGACTTGGCATTGCCTTTATACCCGACTTTTGCCTGAAAGAGACTCCGTCTAAACTGATTACCATTAAAATCCATGAGACACTGCCGGCCAGGAAGCTGGTGGCCGCCTATAGCGGCAATATTCCTCTTTCTAACGCCGCAAAGTATTTTATAGAGCAACTGGTACAACGTTCTTAAATCAACCGGTCCATTATGCTGGTCTAAATCTCCGATAGTACTGGTCCAAAAGCCTCGGCATAGAATATTGAAAAGGGGCTTTGCAACAGCCCCTTTGCCCATCCACTATTCAGTTTCCTTTGCTGCTTAAAGGATTGCTTCTTTCCTCAAAAAAAGCCCCGTTATCCGGATTGCATTCCGTCTGCGGATAATAACCTGCTTGGGGAACTATGGAGGAGTTATGATTTGCTTGGGTTAAGGTGTCCTCCGTTTTTATTTGTTCCTTTATCGAACCGGTTTCGGCAGATGTTATTTTAATATCGGGGTCTTTTGCCTTCTTCTGCTTCATAGTAACCCTTCCTTTACGGTTGTTTTTACAATATGTTACCCTACTATCATTCCCAATTTTTTATGAAACATGTAATACGCAGTAACGTTAATATTGCCGCAATCGGAAAGCCGGAGCAGCCCGGTTCCTACATTCTGAAGACCGCATCCGCAATATTCATGGTAGACGCTTTATGCGATACCAGCACTACCGTCTTTTTACTGCTTTCCTCCAGCAGTGCTTTTAATATGATTCCTTCATTCAGGCTGTCTAAATTGCTTGTGGGCTCGTCCAGCAAAAGAAACGGTGCATCATGGAGAAATGCCCTGGCAATTCCAATTCTCTGCCGCTCTCCGCCTGACAGCTTGTCGCCCAATTCTCCCACATTGGTATCATAGCCGTCCGGCAGAGTCTCAATAAAGGTATGAAGAGATGCTTTTTTGGCGGCGGCTACTATTTCTTCCCGTGTGGCTCCTTCCTTCGCTATACCTATATTTTCTGCAATGGAAGCATGAAACAGGTGTGTTTCCTGGGTTACATAGCTTTCCATCTCACGCAGGTTTTTTGTATTAATCTGCCTGATATCCTTGCCGGAAACCATAACCTTACCTTTTTTTGCATCAAAAAAACGCATCAGCAGCTTTAACAGGGTTGATTTGCCGCAGCCGCTTCTGCCGTGAATCCCTGTAATCTTACTACATTCAAAGGAAGCGTACAGTTCTTTCAATATCTCTCCTGCCCCATAATCAAAAGAAACCGCTTCGCAGGCCGCACCGTTAAATTCTACCGCCTCTTCTCCTGCCACTTGCGTAACTTCCGGACTCTCTTCCAGCAGATCCAGCACACGGTTGCCGCTTGCCAGAGTATGCACCAGGTTATTGGATAAATTACTCAGTGCTATCACCGGACCGAAGGAACCCATAATCGTAATGAAGGGAAGCAGGACACCGTCAAAGGCAATTTCCCCTCTTTGATAGAGAATAACCCCTGCTGCCAGCACCATCATGGAAAATAATATGACTGCGCTGTCATTCATTATTTTAGTTCTTCCCTCCAGTCTTTTTATCTTCTTCTGTTCATTTTCCAAATCCAGAGTTTTTTGTTTCATTTCTTCCTGTCTTCTTTTCCCCGAATGATATTGCAGAATCTCTGTCAAGCCTCTTAAACTGTCAAGCAGAAAACTATTCATTTCACCGATGGAATTCCGGCAGATGAGGCCCTGTTCCTTACCCGCTTTTGAGAGCAGGAGGGGAAACACCGCTCCTATAATAATATATGCCGTTACTGCAATAACTCCATATATCGGATGAAAACCGCTCAGAAAGGTACTTACCGTCACAGACGTAATAACGGCTATTATAACAGGAGAAATCGTATGTGCATAAAATACCTCCAGCAATTCGACATCGCTTGTTATAATAGAAATCAGATTTCCCTTCTCCCTGCCTTCCAGTTTTGCAGGGGCTAAATTCTGAAGCGCAAGGAAAACCCGCTGTCTTATCAGCGCCAATACCCTAAATGCAATGTAGTGGTTGCAAATCTGTTCCCCATAGCGCAAAATGCCCCGGGATACCGCACAAATAATTAATAGTATAAAAATAGTATTCATAGAAAAAACCGAATTTATGTCCAATACCGCAAGTATTGCATACCCTCCGAGGGAGGTGATTGCAATTGCGCATAAGTTCCCGGCTGCCCCAAGCAGGACGGCCAATACCATTATATGTACCAAAGGTTTCATCAGCCTTATTAATTTTCCCATCACCGAAATTCCGTTTCTATGCACAGTGTTCCCCTCCTTTCTTTTTCCCGTCTTCTCCTTCTGAAAGGCTGCCGGCAGAAAGATTTTTTCCTTCTGCTGCTTTCTCACCTTTTGCATAAGATTCCAGGTTTTTCTGGTTTTCATAGAGCGTTTTATAAATACCCTCTTGTTTTACAATTTCTTCATGTGTCCCGCTTTGAACTATTTCCCCCCGCTCTATCACATAAATACGGTCCGAATTCATTACGTTCATTAATCTGTGGGATATCAGTACAACTATTTTTTCTTTTGCAAGTTCATAAATGACATCCATAATTTGTTTTTCACTTTGGGTATCTATATTTGAGGTTACCTCATCAAAAATATATACCGGCGAATCATGAAGCAGCGCCCTTGCCAATGCAAGTCTCTGGGACTGTCCTCCCGACAGGTTAGAAGACTTTTCCGTAATATTAAAAGCCAGTCCTCCACTGTCATAAATAAATTCATACAATCCTACTTTTTTTAATACTTCATCCATCTCTTCCTTCGCTGCATCCGGTTTGCCCATACGCAGGTTTTCTTCAACCGTTCCCCGGAACAGGTAGCTGTTATGGCTGACTAAAGTAATTAACCGCAGCAGCTCCTCCCCTGATAAACATGACAATTCCATGTCACCTATTTGAATACTGCCCGTATATCCATTGATTTTTCCTGTAAGCAAGGAAGCTATGGTGCTTTTACCGCACCCTGACGGGCCCACAATGGATACTAACTGTTTTTTATTTATTTCCAAATTAATATTTTTAAGAATCTCCCGTTTTCCGTCATAGGAAAAATTGAGATTAGAACATTGTATCCTTCTTATTTCTTTTTGGGAACCGGAAGGATTTTGTTCCGGCACCTTAAGGTCCAGAATAAAAAAAATCTTCTCACTTGCCGCCATCCCGTTCATGGCAACATGAAAGAAGGAGCCCAATAACCGCAGGGGCAGAAAAAATTCTGCGGATAACATAATAATAACAAACACACCGGTAAAGAAGAGTTTTCCCTTCCCATATTCCAGGGCAGACAGAATTACTCCTGCAACAGCACCTCCATAGGCAATCAAATCCATAACGGCTATGGAGTTCAGCTGCATATACAGTACCTGCATTGTTGTTTTTCTGAATCTTTCCGCTTCCCTATCCATTTCTTCCGCTTTCCGGTCATCCGCCTGGTAGATTTTAAGTGTAGTCAGTCCCTGCAGGTTTTCTAAAAAGCGTTCCCCTAAATCGGTATAATTCCCCCAATACTTTCCGGATATATTCTTTGCCGTCTTCTGAATTACCATAATCGTAACAGGAATCAACGGTACACATACAAGTAAAACCAAGGCTACCTTTCCGTTTATAAAGGAGAGAATACCAAATAATGTAACCGGAGCAAGTATGCTGTAAAAAAATTGGGGAAGATATTTCCCGAAATATATCTCCAGCTGCTCCACCCCTTCTACTGCGGCCTGGACCGCTTCTGACGTAGAGAGCTTTTCCTGGTAGCCTATACCGATTTTAAGAAGCTTTTCATAAATTTTATCACGCAATACTTTCTTTACATAGAAGGAAGCATGGGCGGAGAACCGGACCGACAGCATGTGACAGATATTCCGCACGGTTACTGCGGCTAATACTCCCGCTGCTGCCGTCAGGACAGAAGCCGTACTTATTTTATCTTCCAGAATCCGGTTCAATAAGAAGGCAACGGAAAATATCATAATTACATTGGCTATCAGTGCAATCCACTGAAAAACTACGGTGAATCCCACATATTTTTTTGCACCTGACAATAAACGGATTAATCTTTTATTAATCATCCCTCTTTGTCTCCTTCCCGGTTATATATGTTTGCTAACTCCCCTTCCTCCGTTTTTATTGTCCGTATCCGGAAAATGAAGTAATAGTATTTAAACAGAAAAACACATACGATTACTATTCTTCCCCAGAATACGGGCGTAAAATAAAAGGCCAGCAGCAGCATGGCGGAAGCCGGTATCAATATGCGGATTTTCGTCTTTAAGGTCATGGAATGGGATTTTACAAAACTATCCAAATGATTTTTGTAAAGATTGGTAGAACAAAACCATGTATGAAACCGCTTCGAGCCTTTTGCAAAGCAAAAAGAAGCCAGCAGGAAAAAAGGAGCGGTAGGCAGTACGGGAAGTACAATTCCGACTATACCGATACCCAGGGATAAAAATGCGGCTATGATAAATAGCAATTTTACAGGATTGTATTTCATTCTTTTTTTGTTTCCTTTCTTTTTTTTCAGTGTGGCAGTAATAGTGTTTACCATATGCTTTACGGCCGGAACCGGATGAACAAACAGCATCCTCGGTCCTGCATATTTCATTACCCTGCGGATCTGTTCCCGCATTTCGGCCTGATAACAATGTACGGTACAGCTGCTGCAAAAAGACTTGGTTTCCATAAAGGGACATTTGTCAATTCTTTGGTATGCATAGGATAACAAGGCCTGGCATCCGGGGCAAAGAGGTGCTTTATGTCTGTTTCCTTTGCAATATATTTTAATCATGCAGGCAAGCAGGGCTTTTTCTTCCTTCCGTTTGCTTTCTGTGGTTTTTGTATTTATTTTTATTGTTCCTAACGAACCGTCAGGACAATTTTTCTTTCCTTCCACTTTGCCACCTCCAGCCGGATTCCATAGACCTTCTCTATACAATCCGGAGTCACTACTTCACCGGGATTTCCTCTCACTAATATTTTACCCCCTTTTAAGCCTATCAGTTCATCACTGTAATAAACGGCATGATTCATATCGTGAAGTATCATAATAATCGTGATACCATATTCCCGGTTCAGCTTCCTCACCATTTCCAATATTTCAATCTGGTAACGGATATCCAGATAAGTGGTGGGCTCATCCAGAAACAAGATATCTGTTTTTTGGGCAAGAGCCATGGCAAGCCAGACACGTTGTTTTTGTCCGCCGGAAAGACTATTAAGCTCCCTGTTTTGATATTTTGTAACATTGGTAACTTCCATAGCCCAATCTATAATATCCTTATCCTCTTTCTCTGCCGTGCCGAAAAGGGAAAGATACGGCGTTCTTCCGTAGGAAACTAACTTTTCTACGGTGATATCCGCTGCGGCCTGATTGTTCTGATGTACGATAGCCACCCGTTTTGCAAATTCCTTCTGCTTCATGGCGTTAATATTTTTCCCGTCCAGGCAGATTTCTCCTCCGTCCGGCGCAAGACCTTTTGTCATCAGATGAAACAGGGTGGATTTTCCGCATCCATTTGCTCCTAAAAAAGTTGTAATTTTTCCGTTTTTTATTGTAAAAGATATGTTATCCAGTATTTTATTTTCCAACTCTCCTTTATCGCCACGGGACTTCTTATCATAAGCAAAAGTAAGATTTTTAACCTCCATACCGGCTGCTCCTCCTTAGTAATAAAATAAAGAAAGGTCCTCCTGCCACCGCCATAATGATGGCAGCACTGACTTCATAGGGCTTTGCAATGGTCCGGCCTGCGGTATCTGCCAAAAGAAAGGTCAGCGCTCCAAGTATCATGGAATAGGGCAGCAAAAGCTTATGGTTGCTGCCTACAAATATTCTTGCAATGTGAGGCACAATCAGTCCGACAAAGCTGATAATGCCCGCTGCCGCCGTAGAAACGGAGGCAAGCAGCACCGCCACTAAGGATATGAGCATCCTTGCCCGGTTGACATTCACGCCGATGCTCTTGGCCGTTTTATCATCCAGAGCAAGAAGATTGCAGCGTCCTGCCAGAACGAAGGAAATCGCCAGGCACAGCGGTATGTAATACAAAACGGTTTTCACATCCTCCCAGGTCTTCATGGTAATATTGCCGTTAACTATGGCTGCAACCCCCGACAGGTTACCTCCGTTCATGCTTTTAAATAAATTGGATAACCCGGAAAACATGGTACTGACTGCCACTCCGACTAATATGATTCTAAGGGGGCTGAGTCCCTCCTTCCAGGACAGGGAGTATACCAGCAAAAACGAAGCCATTCCTCCGGCAAATGCCGCCAGGGGTATAAAATAGAAGAGGCCCGGAAAAAAAGCGGTAATAAGCACGGCTGCAAAGCCTGCTCCCCCTGAAATTCCTATAATGCCGGGATCGGTCAGCGGATTTTTCAGCACTGCCTGGAAAAGTACCCCGGAAACGGCAAGGGCCGCGCCCACCAGCATGGATATGATAATTCTCGGAAACCGCAGATTATAAACGGCTGCCACCATTTCGTCATACTCTATGAACAAGCCCCGGAAAAGCTGCGTACCCGAAACTTTCAGGCTTCCGGTATTCACCGACCAGAAAAACACGATAAGAAGTATAAATGCGGTAAATATAAATGCAAGTGCGGATTTGATTCGTTTCTTTTTCATATTAACACCCGTTGCATATCACATCTGCTTGCAGATGTGATACTGCCAAAAATAAAAAGGTTGAAAGAATCCATATCTGGCAGACCTTTCTAAATCTAAATTTTCTTTCAACCTATCCTCAGGATTCCTCTCCGTAAAATATTTCATCCAGTTCCTCCAGTGCCTCCGGATATCCGAAAGTGGCACTCATTCCAAATTTATCATAAGAAAGGTCATACACCCTCTCGTCTTTCACCGCCCGAAAAAGCTTCCAGATATCATTGGTTTTAAATTCCTCCGCAAACATTTCCATTACCTCTTCCGGTAAGGCATGAGCCGTCCTCACGATAATGTCAGGGTCCCTCTTTAACATGTCCTCCGTATTCACATTAATAAAATCCTTGGTTTCCTCCGGATAAACATTGATTCCTCCCGCCATCTTCACCAGGCTGCCCACATAGGAATTTTCGGTAGCAACCACATAAGAACCGGGAAGTCCCATAAGTACCAATACGGCGGGGGATTCCTTATCCTTCTGTTTATTCCGGTACTCTTCATAAAAGGTCTCAAACTCCTGAATAAGTTCCTCCGCCTTTTCTTCCCGGCCAAATAAAATCCCCAGCTCTTCAATGGACTTGTACATGCCGGCTACGCTGTTTAAATTAAGAAACGCATAATCCGTATGGATGGCGTCATATTTGGGCTGCAAATCCGAAATCAGGCTGACCGGTGACAGAATCCAGTCCGGCTTCATGGCAGATACGATCTCCATGTCCGGTGACATTGCCATACCGATCCGCGGCAGATCCTTATAGCGTTCCGGCGGTTCGGACAAATTACTGTCCGGTATGCCGGCCAGGGGAATTTCAAGCTTATCACATATTGCAACCGTTGCCATCGAAGTTGCAAGTATCACTTTTTCCCCATTATCAAGGGTATTGGTATCTGCACTTTCTCCCAAACTTTCCTTCGCGTTTCCCTGTTGCTGGTCAACGCACCCGGTAAGCATAAAAACAGCCAGAATAAGAATACCTGCTATCATCTGTTTCTTTCCTGCTATTACCTTTTTATTCACTTTCTTTCCTCCCTTCTTCTCAGGAAGATAAGCACACCCATCAAAGTACCGCCCACAAGAAGTCCCGGTATGGTAATAATCAGAATACACTGGAAAACAAGTTTCCAGGAAACAGCCGGAATCACTGCAGCTTCCTTTTCCCCTTTTGCCGCAGCAGCTGTTTCCGTAATTTTTATTCCGTCTGTTCCTGCCGTTTTCTCTGTCACTGACAAATCTGCCGTTTCCGTACTTCCTTCTGTCTCTGCCGCATTTGCTTCTTCTGTTTCTTTTGCTGTTCCTTCGGACTTTATCGTTCCTGCCTGCACGGTTTTAAGCAGTCTGCTGTCTGAGAGCACCAGCCCGCCGGCTGCGTCAATAAGCTCCCTGGCACCGGCTCTTTCCCCCTTTGCGGTCTGTAAAATCTCCGCCGTGCCTGTCGTATCTTCTTCCGGGATATCGGTACTTGGAATATCGGTACTTTTTGCACTGAGGTTTGCGCTGGCATTCCCCTCTTCATTACTGCTGCCGCGGTCATCCACACTCACCACAAAATCCGCGCTTCCCTTCTCCAGCTCAGAAAAATCCATATAAAAAATAACTTTCCTCCCCATTGGAGTAACAAAAAAGCTTGATTTGACTACAGCATCCTCTGCCGGAATTTCCAGCCGGTAATCCGTACAATAATCTCCTCCGAGATTCTCCTGCATAATGGCATAGGATACACTGTTCCAATCCGCACTTCCCCTGTCCTGTGTCCAGAATTCCACGTCGGAAATATGTTCCGCCAGGTAAAACCGGACCGTCGCATAAAGCTTTCCCTCCGCCGTTTTTTCAATCAGAGCAGTGGGATTCAACACGCTTTCCGTCATGCCCTGACCGATTCCTTCGTTATTTCCCGGATCTTCAATTTCTCCGGTAACCGGGTGTTTGTAATAGGGAGTCGCTGCGGCCATATACGCGCTTCCGGCCTCCGCCATAACTATTTTACTATCTGTCCCAAAAGCAAGTAAACCCAGAATTAATAAAAATCCAAATATTTTTAATTCTGCTTTTATTAACTTAGATTCCTGTTTCTTCATGGTAATATCTTTTCCTTCCTGCTGCCTTTAATAAAGCAAAGATAATTATTGAGGTAACCGCAAAAGAACATAGGATAGAAATCCCCAGCAGCAGTACTGCTATCATCTGCCCCGTCACGCTGTTATTTCCGTCCCAAGCCGCTGTTTCTGCGGCTTTCTCTGTCTCACCCGTATAATCGTTCTCCTGTGTATCCTCCGTACCTGCTCCGGTATTAATATTAATGCCGCTAAGATTGCTGCCGGCAGCGGTAATACTGTCTGTCTCCGTATGGTCATTATTTTCTTTACCCAGCAAAGCAAACCGGCTGAAACGGTTGGTGGAAAACACATAATAACCGGAATCTGTTTTACCGGCCATAAGTGTCTTGGCCCCGTTTTCTATCCGGTAAACAACGGCATTATCCGCATTTAAATTATCCGTAAGAGGGATATGGACCTGTACCATCCCATTAGGCTGTACCTTGGACCCTTCCGGTGATACCAGGGTGATATCGTAAAGAAGCATATGGTCTCCAATATCCTCCAGTAATTTTGCAGCCTCCTGATATTCCTGCCCCGAGTCTATTTTTTTTACGGACAGCCCTACTCCGTTCACCAATATATTGGCCTCTGCTTTTATTCTTATCCTCGTATCCCGGTCGGTTATATCCGCA
>DBEP01000017.1:0-7581 GCA_002294045.1 Lachnoclostridium sp. UBA903
GATACTGGAGCAGGTTGTAAATGCAGTGGTAAGTATCATCGCCGCATACTTTTTAATGAAATACCACAGTGCTTCCCCGGATATTGCCGCATTTGGTGCGGCAGGCGGAACCCTTGGAACTTTCGTCGGAGCATGCATAGCCCTCATCTTTTTAGCATTTGTTTTTGCTTTATATAAACCGATTATAGACAAGCAGCTGCGTAAGGACACGGGCAGTTTACGGGAATCCTACTCCCAAGTATTAAAAGCGTTACTTGTAACGATTATACCGGTTATCTTAAGTCAGACCGTATATCAGATCAGCGGGGTTCTGGACGGCTCCCTGTTCGGCCATATCCAGGCAGGAAAAGGACTGGATGAGGATACAAGAAATGCATTATGGGGCATTTATTCCAACAAATATAACTTGCTTATCAATGTGCCTGTTTCCATAGCATCCGCCATGGGAGTTGCCATTATACCCAGCCTGGTGGCATCAAAAACCAGCGGAAGCAATTATGAGGTCAAAAACAAAGTACATCTGGCAGTAAAATTCAATATGATAATTGCAATACCGGCGGCAGTGGGCATGGGAGTTCTGGCTTCTCCGATCCTTAGGCTGTTATTTAGCGATGCAAGGGAATTGCCGGCAAATCTCTTGCGTTACGGTTCCGTAGCCATAGTATTGTTTTCCTTGTCTACCATTACCAACGCCGTCCTTCAGGGAATCAATAAAATGCGTACTCCTGTGATTCATTCGGCAATCTCCTTAGGTATTCATGTGGTACTATTATACATATTATTGCAATTCTTTAATTTAGGTACCTATGCGCTGGTTATCGGCAATATAACCTTTTCCCTTGTGGTCTGCATATTAAACTGGATTTCAGTGGGCAAGAATTTAAATTATAAACAGGAAGTGAAGAAAACTTTTCTCATACCCGCAGCATGCTCTGCTATTATGGGTATACTGGCTTATTTGACCTATTACGGCGTTTACCATTTAATAAGAATAAATTCGGTCAGTACTCTGGTGTCCTTAGCCGTAGCCGTTGTGGTCTACTTTTGTTTGCTGCTGCTCTTAAAAGGGGTTACGGAAGATGAATTATATGAAATGCCTATGGGAAGAACCTTGGCCAGGGTGGCAGGAAAGTTACATCTGCTTTAGTGTCCGGCCCGGCACAAGCATTTTTAAACACATTCTGGCCCGCAGCCGGATTCTGGCTTTGATTTCTGTTTATTAATTTTTTTAAATAAAATATTACGAATAAAAATTTTATGAATAAAATGGGAAAAACTAGTGAATACTCAATGCCAAAGGAGTGATTTTGGTGAAAATCAAGAAGGCGTTAGTATATTTCATTAGTTTTTTTTCATTATCGGTGATGTTTTCCGCATGTTATTATTTAAGTTATAAAAATGCTTTAAGAGATTTTAATGAAAATGCGGTTGAACGTAATAAAGAGCTTATTTTATCATTGGAGAACAACGGTCTTTTGCAATTGGACGGCAGACAGGAAACAAATACCGGGGATGCGGAAACCTCAGTGAAAGAAACGGTACAGGATACGGCAGATGCCGATGTTGCCGTTGATACGGTTAAAGAGGATATTATACTGCCTACAACCCAGTATACTTTGCAGACATATGATATAATAACCGGTGTTACCAATGAAGAGGAATTACCTACCCCAAGTTATTTAATAGGTCTAAACCGTGAGGAAGTAATACAATACCTCAACGATTATATGCAGGATTTACCTTTAAATGAATTCCAAAAAGGTTTGGTATCCTTTGAAGTCATGCTGTTTTCAGAGGATAATATTGTTCTTAAAAAAACATATAATGAAGATAAGGTAGTATATCAGTATTTTCTTAAAGAGCAGAACGGCTATATCGTTGCATATTACGGTGACCAGAAAACGGTTTTTGATTATACCGGAGTATCGGTAGAAAATCTTTCAGAGTATGAACAGCAGCAATTAAAAAACGGAATTTACGTAAAAGACTTGGACGAGTTGTATGCCCTTTTGGAAAATTATTCAAGTTAATACAAGATATTCCTTTTATTACTATGAAAACTTAATACTGAAAATATCCCGGTTTTAAGCCATGTTATCCGGGTTTATTTCATTCTACTTAATACGGATTTGAAATTTTTAGGTTATCGGTCATTCCCGACCGATTGTAAAATTTCAAATCCGCTTTTTATCGCACTGAGGCGGATTAAATAAATTTTGTCATAGTAATTACTAAGATTTGTCGTGTTGACAAAGTGGAAAGTACATAATATAATAGGAAAAATCATCTAATTCATACTAAAATAATGTGAAATGGAGGAATTATTAGTGAGAAAAAAATCCTTTTTAACCGGTGTCTTTCTAAGCGGTTTATTAATTGCAGGCATAACCGGTTGTAGCAATAACGGCAGTTCGGCGGATACGTTGCAGAATACAAAAGAAATAACCTTGTTGAATGTTTCTTACGACCCGACAAGGGAATTATATGTTGAATACAATGAAGCCTTTGCAAATTATTATGAGGAAAAGACCGGAATAAAGGTTGACGTGGAACAAAGCCATGGCGGTTCGGGCAAACAGGCAAGAGCGGTAATAGAAGGACTGGAGGCGGATGTCGTCACTTTGGCTCTGGCATATGATATTGATGAAATTGCGGATGCCGGATTATTGGAAGAAGACTGGGAGTCAAACTTCGAAGACAATAGTGCGCCATATACTTCTACCATCGTATTTTTAGTCAGGAAAGACAATCCCAAAGAGATAAAGGATTGGGAGGATTTGATAAAGGAGGACGTATCGGTTATAACGCCGAATCCGAAAACCTCCGGAGGGGCAAGGTGGAATTACCTGGCGGCCTGGGGATATGCGCTGGATAAGTTTGGCGGTGACGAAAGCCGGACCAAGGACTTTGTACAGCAGCTGTATTCCAACGTAGAAGTACTGGACTCAGGAGCCAGAGGCTCTACTACTACCTTTGTAGAAAACGGAATCGGTGATGTGCTGATTGCCTGGGAGAATGAAGCTTACCTTGCGGTGGAGGAATTAGGGCCGGAGAAATTTGAGATTGTTGTTCCTTCCGTCAGCATCCTGGCCGAACCTTCTGTTGCGGTGGTTACGGAGAATACGGAGAAGCACAATACGCAAGAGGCGGCAAAAGAGTATATTGAATTTTTATATTCGGAGGAGGGCCAGGAAATTGCAGCAAAAAATTATTACCGGCCAAGAGCACAATCCGTAGCCGAAAAATATAAGGATCAGTTTAAAGAGGTTGAGCTATTTACCTTAGCCGAAAAATTTGGAACCTGGAGGGATGTACAGCAGACCCATTTTGCGGACGGCGGTATATTTGATCAGCTTTATGAAGGAATCCAATAATACCGGTTCATAATCAGCGAAACTAAACAGTAACCCAGGCTGTTGAGGACTTGCACCTAAAGCGTACGCAGGAATGGAGTAAATAATGAATGAAAAGGGGAAAGAATATGACCCGTAAAAACAGCGTTGTTCCAGGTTTTAAACTTACTATGGGAATTACACTGGCATATTTGTCGATTGTGATTTTAATACCGCTATCTTCTATATTTTTAAGGGCCGCAGATATGGGAATATGGGAATTTATAGATGCCGCCTTTAACAAAAGGGTGTTACATGCGTATGGAGTGAGCTTTATAACCGCATTTCTGGCTGCTTTGGTAAATGTGGTATTTGGAGTTTTGCTTGCATGGGTGATTGTCCGGTATGACTTTCCCTTCAAAAGAATTATGGACGGTATGATTGATCTTCCCTTTGCATTGCCCACTTCCGTTGCCGGCATTGCCCTGACATCTTTGTATTCTGAAAACGGATGGATTGGGAGACAGTTATTAAAGGCGGGGATTAAGGGGTCCTATACCATGCTGGGTATAACCATTGCCCTGATTTTTATCGGAATACCTTTTGTTACCAGAAATGTACAGCCTGTATTGGAGGATATGGATAAAGGCATTGAAGAAGCCTCCTTAATGCTTGGTGCCACCCGTTACCAGGTTTTTAGAAAAGTTATTTTGCCGGAATTGCTATCTCCCATATTAACCGGATTTTCCCTGGCTTTTGCCAGGGGGGTGGGAGAATATGGTTCCGTTGTGTTTATATCGGGCAATATGCCCATGAAAACGGAGATAGCTCCGCTGCTTATTATGACGAAGCTGGAGCAGTTTGATTATGAAGGAGCAACTGCAATAGCAATCGTAATGCTTTTTGTATCATTTATCATGTTGTTGATTATGAACCTGCTGCGGATTAGGGCCAATAAATTTTTAAAGGTATAAAACCTTTAAGATGCGCATGCGGCCTATACTGAGAATATAAAACAGATGGGAGTCCAATATGAAGGAACATAAAAGTCATCCGGTGGAATCAAAGGGAACTAAAATTATCTTATTGGGAATCAGTGTACTTTTTTTAGTTACGATGCTGATTCTTCCTTTGTCCCTAATCATAACAGAAGCCCTGAAGAAGGGAGTTCACGCTTACATAAAAGCAATTACCGATGAATACACCATAAAAGCACTGCAATTAACCTTATTTGCCACCCTGACGGCCGTAACAGCCAATACCCTGTTCGGAATTACGGCAGCCTGGTGTATTACAAAATTTAAGTTTAGGGGAAAGCAGTTTCTGATTACTTTAATTGACCTTCCTTTTTCCATTTCCCCTGTAATTGCAGGTCTAATCTTTGTTCTTACCTATGGCAGGAACGGTTTATTCTATGAGCTGCTGGAAAGGTTTGAGGTTAAAATTGTTTTTGCCCTGCCCGGTATTATATTAGCCACGGTTTTCGTTACCTTTCCTTTTGTGGTAAGGGAACTGATCCCTTTAATGGAATCCCAGGGAAATGACGAAGAAGTTGCTGCTGCAAGTATGGGAGCCAAAGGTTTCACAATTTTCAGGAGAATTACCCTTCCCAATATAAAATGGGGTTTATTATACGGCATTATATTATGCACCGCAAGAGCTATGGGAGAGTTTGGCGCCGTATCCGTTGTATCCGGCCATATCCGGGGCAAAACCAACACGCTGCCCCTGCATATTGAGATATTATATAATGAATACCAATTTTCAGCGGCATTTGCAGTTTCTTCATGCCTGGTAATGATTGCCGTCATAATTCTGATATTGCGTAACATTGTAGAGTGGAAAGCCAAAAAAAACAGATAGGAAGGGATGCATATGTATATCGAGGTAAAAAATTTAAATAAAACATATGGAGATTTTAAGGCCTCCAATGAGGTCG
Organism: Lachnoclostridium sp. UBA903; assembly: GCA_002294045.1. Taxonomy (GTDB): domain Bacteria; phylum Bacillota; class Clostridia; order Lachnospirales; family Lachnospiraceae; genus Anaerocolumna. The sequence goes on from DBEP01000017.1 coordinate 5,272, forward strand.
GTTTTACCATCGGGCAAGGCAGTCTGGTAGCTTTGCTGGGACCAAGCGGCAGCGGTAAAACCACAATACTCAGAATGCTTGCAGGGCTCGAAATTCCTGATTCCGGAGATATTTTTATTAACGGTATAAGGGTAAATGACATATCACCCGGAGAGAGGGGGATTGGTTTTGTATTTCAGAATTATGCCTTATTCCGGCATATGACCGTTTATGGCAATATTGCCTTTGGCCTGCAGGTAAAAAAGGTAAATAAAGCAGAAACCAGACGTAGGGTGGAGGAGCTCATTGAATTAGTAGGCCTTAAAGGGATGGATAAAAGATATCCCCACCAGCTGTCAGGGGGACAGCGGCAAAGGGTTGCCTTTGCAAGGGCCATAGCGCCGAATCCTTCCGTTTTGTTATTGGATGAACCCTTTGCTGCAATTGATGCCAAGGTCAGAAAAGAGCTCCGAAACTGGTTAAAGGATATGATTCACAAACTTGGAGTCACCAGTATATTCGTAACTCACGATCAGGAAGAGGCTATTGACATAGCCGATGAGATTATCGTAACAAATCAGGGAAAAGTGGAACAGAAAGGCTCTCCCGTTGAGATATATAAAAATCCCGCAACACCTTTTGTAGCTCACTTTATCGGAGAATCCAGCGTAATTGAGAGTGCAGGCATATTTAAAGGCTTCCAGGACTTACATGAGGGTAAAAAGTCAATTATCCGGCCTGAATTTATTGAAATCGGCAGGAAGGAAGAGTTTGCTATTCCCCTGGCAACGGATAAAGGAATTATCAGACAGATTAATTTCCATGGTTCGGCCTGGGAGATTGGGGTGGATGTGAATGGTTGTACTGTTACAGGCTACCGTTCCCTGGAAAAGCCCCCTCTGAAAACTGGGGAAGAGGTAGCGGTACTGATTCACAGGCTTTATTTATTTGATGACCAGGAAACCAAAATTGTGGAAAATAAACTGAAAACGGACCCTATGCCGGTATATATCTGATTCCTCCGGGGATACGCAACTGTGAAAGTCAATAACAAGGAGGGAACACAAGTGAGCATTAAAAAAGAAAAACTGTATACGGACATTCTGATTATCGGCGGCGGAACTGCAGGGTGTTATGCCGCCGTTACCATTGCAGAACAGAGCGATAAGAAGGTCATTATTGCGGAAAAAGCCAATATTAAACGCAGCGGCTGCCTGGCTGCGGGAGTAAATGCCCTGAATGCCTATATTGTAAAAGGAAAAACCCCGGAGGACTATCTTAAGTATGTTAAAAATGACGCCAACGGCCTCATAAGGGAAGACCTGGTATTAACCATGTCCAAACGGCTTAACCAGGTGACCCGCCGTCTGGAAGAGCTGGGACTTGTCATTTTAAAGGATGAAAACGGGGAATATGTTACAAGAGGCAACCGGAATATAAAAATTAACGGTGAAAATATCAAGCCTATTTTAGCAGACGCGGTATATGGACAGAAAAATATACGGGTATTAAATAAGGTTAATATTGTGGACTATATAATTAAAGATAACCGGATTTTGGGAGCTTTCGGCTTTGGAATGGAAGAGCAGGTCTTTTATACCATTTATGCAAAAGGAGTTATCTGCGCAACCGGCGGTGCGGCGGGGATTTACAGACCCAATAATCCGGGATTTTCCAGGCATAAAATGTGGTATCCGCCCTTTAATACCGGTGCGGGATACGCAATGGGAATAAGAGGCGGGGCAGAAATGACAACCTTTGAAATGCGCTTTATCGCATTGCGGTGTAAGGATACCATAGCTCCGACCGGCACCATAGCCCAGGGGGTATCGGCACCCCAGGTAAATAGTGCGGGTGAAGCCTATGACCGGAACTATGGTGCTCCAACCACAGCCAACCGGGTATATTCCACCGTAGAGGAACATAAACGGGGCAGGGGCCCCTGCTTTCTGAAAACCAAAGGTATCGGAAGCAGAGCGGAAGAGGACTTGCTGAAAGCGTATCTGAATATGGCACCGGCCCAGACTTTAAAGTGGATAGAACAGGGCTTAGGACCATCGGAGGAGAATGTGGAAATAGAAGGAACGGAACCGTATATTGTGGGGGGACATACCGGCAGCGGCTACTGGGTATCCACCGACCGGCAGACTACAATCGGCGGATTATATGCGGCCGGTGACGTGGCCGGCGGATGTCCCCAGAAATATGTAACCGGCAGCCTGGCAGAAGGGGAGATTGCTGCCGAAGCGGCAATCAAATATGTAGACAACGTATTGCGGCAGGAAGTCTTGGATGGGATAGAAGAAGAAAAAAAATGTATGGAGATAACGG
>DBEP01000017.1:7639-8061 GCA_002294045.1 Lachnoclostridium sp. UBA903
AACGGGATATTTAAGTAATCCGTCGGGGATATATACGGTAAATCATCTGGAAGAAGCCATGCAGAAGGTAATGGATGAATATGCCGGAGGAATATCCTGTAATTACGGCTATAATGAGGTTAAGCTTAACGTTGCAAAAGGCCGTATCCGGGAAATTCTTAAATTAACGGATAAACTCCATGCCGGAGATTTTTATGGTTTAATGAAAATCCATGAATTAATTGACCGGCTGGCAGTGGCCGAAACGGTGATAGCCCATCTGGAAGCAAGAAAAGAAACCAGATGGCATTCTTTCCAGGAGAATCTGGATTATCCCGAGCAGAATGATAAGGATTACTTTTTATATATTAATTCAGTCAGGGCGGAAGGAGAAATACGGATTATAAAAAGAAACTTTGTAGAACGGAGGCAGACCTATGAGC
>DBEP01000017.1:8133-12362 GCA_002294045.1 Lachnoclostridium sp. UBA903
GATGCGGTAAATGCAGGGAAGTATGTCCGGGTTCTTTATTATTTAAGGAAAAGGAAAGCAATAAAACTTATATCAAATATCCGGCGGAATGCTGGGGCTGTACCTCCTGCCTTAAGGAATGTAAATTTGCGGCAATCTCTTATTATCTGGGAGCCGATATCGGAGGCAACGGTACGACCATGTATGTAACGGTTGAGGATAAAAAGCTTTATTGGCATATTACCGGGCCGGACGGCCAAAAGCAGATGATTGCCATTGATACGACAAAGGCCAACTCTTATTAAATAATCAGTAAAGCAGGAGGATGTAATATGAATCATTTAGATGAGTTAGAAGCAGAAAGTATCTATATTCTGAGAGAAGCATATAAAAAGTTTGGAAAACTAGGTATGCTCTGGTCCATAGGAAAGGATTCAACCGTACTTATGTGGCTGGCTAAAAAGGCTTTTTACGGATATTGTCCTTTTCCGTTCATCCATGTGGATACGACTTATAAAATACCCCAGATGATTGAATACCGTGATAAAATTGCAAAAGAGCTGAACATTGACCTGATAGTACATACCAATGAAGAGGCTATAAAGGCCGGCATGGGACCGGATAAGGGAAGACTTGTCTGTTGCAAGGCTTTAAAAACAGACGGTTTGCAGCAGGTAGTGGAAAAATACGAATTTGAAGGCTTGATTTTAGGAGTAAGAAGGGACGAAGAAGGCTCCCGTTCCAAGGAAAGGGTATTCAGTGAAAGAAATAAGGATTATGAATGGGATTATACCAACCAGCCCCCGGAGCTTTGGGACCAGTTTAAAACGGATTTCCCAAAAGGCAACCACATCAGGGTTCATCCTATTCTCCATTGGAATGAGATTGATGTATGGGAATATATTTTAAGGGAGGATATTCCGCTGATAGATTTATATCTGGCCAGAAACGGAAAGCGCTACCGCAGTCTTGGCTGTGCCCCGTGTACCGGAACCATCGACTCAACTGCCGGTACAATTGAAGAAATCATTGAAGAGTTAAAGCATACGAAAACCAGTGAACGTGCAGGCCGTGCGCAGGACCAGGAGGATGCTTATGCAATGCAGAAACTTCGTAAAGACGGATACATGTAAGGAGGCCATTTGATGAGCGAGAATAGAGAGACATTAAAGATAGTAGTAGTAGGCCATGTAGATCATGGTAAATCTACGGTAATTGGACGTTTGTTATATGATACCAATTCTTTGCCGGAGGGTGCCGTGGAAAGGGTAAAGCGTATCTCAAAGGAAAAGGGGAAACCCTTTGAGTATGCCTATCTTTTAGATGCCTTTGAAGAAGAACAAAAACAGGGTATTACCATAGATACCACTCAGCTGCAGTTTTTTACCCCGAAAAGGGACTATGTGATAATCGATGCCCCCGGACACAAAGAATTCCTTAAAAATATGATTTCCGGTGCGGCCAGTGCGGAAGCAGCCCTTTTAGTCATCGATGCCAGGGAAGGAATCAAGGAGCAGTCCAAAAGGCACGGTTATATCTTATCCCTGTTAGGTATCCAGAAGGTTTATGTAATTGTCAATAAAATGGATTTGATTGATTATTCCGAAGAGAAATACCACGCCATAAAAGAAGAGTTTAACGTATTTTTGAATACTTTGCAGGTTACTCCGCTGGATTATATTCCCATATCCGCATTTTACGGGGAAAATATTGCAAGTTATTCAGACAAAATGCCCTGGTATAAAGGCAGACCCATACTGGAGGCCATTGATGAAATACCAAAGGATAAAGATATATCCCATAATCCTCTGCGGTTCCCTATCCAGGATGTATACAAATTCGACAGCAGGAGAATTATTGTTGGAAGAATAGAAGCCGGTACCTTAAAAGCCGGTGATGAAATCCGCATAACGCCCGGCAATAAAACCACCCGGGTGAAAACCATTGAGGCATGGTCTCCCAAAGATCAGGCCGATGTGGTAACCGCCGGGCAGTCTGTGGGAATTACGGTGGAAGATGAATTCTTTAACAAACGAGGCGAGATTATCAGCCACAAGAAGGCCGTACCCCTAGTTTCCAACCGTTTCCGTGCCAACATATTCTGGATGGGCAAAAATGATCTGTTAACCAATAAAAAATATAAAATCAAGCTGGCAACTACCGAAGTGGAAGCGGAAGTCAAGTCCATATTAAGGGTAATAGATGCCAGCACCTTATCCGGCAAAGAGAAAGCCTTAAGGGTAAAGATCAATGATGTTGCCGAAATTATCGTGGAAACCAAGGACAGGGTTGCTTTTGATGAATTCAGGCACAGTAAGGCTACAGGACGGTTTGTTATTGTAGATGGATATGATGTGGCCGGGGGAGGGATTATTTCCAGAGCAGAAGAGGCCGTTAATCTAAAAGGCGGATTTGTGAAAGGTGATTATTACCTGAACAGCAGGATTTTTGAAGAATATTATTACAGCGTCCAGGATAACAGTATTAAAAACGTACAAACGGATAATAAGTTATATTATGTTGGCGACGAAATTACTACCGGCGGCGATACCTATGCCTATCCCGATTCCTTTGACATTATCGGTATTAAGGACGGAGTGGCGGTTAAAATACGGAATAAAACCGTAGAAGATATCCTGCCTTTACAGGAGTATACTTATAGCAATCTGCCCTTAATTAATGCAAGGGGATTCGGCATACGCGTAAATAACCAGGAAGAATTTGACCGGTTAATTGAGGAACGCGACGGTAAAACGGACAATATAAAAAAGGATGTGGAATTCTCCAACCAGTGGTTTTCCCTGGACCAGTATAAGCATATCAAATTCAATGAGGATTCCGTCTATACCATTGAATATAATATATAAGCTCATATTAAACTGATTCTATTTGAAATAGATGTTACTATATGGTATAATCTGGAATATGTAATGGATTCTAAATTTTGGAGGATTTACCAGTTGGAAATTCTGATTCGTAAAATGGAGCCGGAAGAAGCCGGAAAAGTTAAAAAACTTGGAATAAAATCATTCAGGGGGCTGGAAAGCCTCTTCGTCCCTAAGCCGAAAGAAGCAATTGTTGCCGTAAATAATTCCGAAATCGTAGCGGCTGTCATAGTAAAGTTTATGACTGACAAAAATAATCAGAAGGTCGGATATGTCGATTTTGCCTTTGTTGACAGAGCTTACCATAATCAGGGAATTGGAGGGCAAATCTATAAAGAGGCAATTGCTTACCTATGGGAACAGGGATGCAGTTTTGTCACGACTTTGGTGAAGGATGACAATGCAGGCTCCTGGAGTTTATTCCTGAAAAACGGGTTTGCCAGGGTGGGTTTGTACCATGTATTAACGCATCTTGGATTAAAAGGATTTCTGAACCAGCTGATTCACACGGCTTTGGGATGGGCACATGGCATGGATTTTTATATGGCGGAGCAGAGGCAGACCGCCGGACAGAGGGACAAAAGCACTCTTTCCCATATAATGGAGTATTTATTGGTTAATCTTTTGCTTTCTCTTTTAATGGCCCTTTATATGGAAATTACGGACACAGCGGTTTTTGCCGGTGCTTTTCTCACGGTGCTGGCTGTTAGTGTATTTGCAGGTTATATCGGTACACTTTTTAACAGGCGGAAGTGGAAATTCCGGTTTATAAAAAGCGGCTTTTTTACATCCGTCGTCATACTGTTGATTGGCGGTGTATTTCCCATGATTGGCAGCTGGTATCCGGAAGAATATGAAAAAACCGAAGAGTTTAAAAAAGACCTGGGTGTCAGTGCCTGGGCAGCATGGTTAGGCGTAATTTTGTCAGCAGCTGTTTCATTTGCCCCGGGTCTGGATTATCCTTTTTTCAGATACTTATACACGATAAGCTCTGTATTGCTGTTTTACCGGATATTGGCCGTCTATCCTTTTTCCGGTTTTGGAGGCAGCCGGGTATTTAATTGGAATAAAATAATATACGGATTTACCGCTGCGGTATCCGCCGTAATAATTTTTTCAGGCGGTACAATCTGATTTTTATTTCGGGTTAAATAAGAATGTATCCCGCTTGCGGGATCCGCCTGTAACGAACTTTTCCTATATATAAATAAAGCGTTGCACTATTTCATTTTCGGATGGTGTGACGCTTATTTTTTGCGTTCTGATTGGCCTCCATACTAGTGTGTGTTTGAAAAATCATTGCGCCGTTCTGAACGCCCTACTTTGCGGTATACTGCGTCGCAATTTGGGGAGAGTAGCACCACT
>DBEP01000017.1:12406-15414 GCA_002294045.1 Lachnoclostridium sp. UBA903
ATTTTTCAAACACACTCTAGTCATTTTTATGAATGACAAGATTATACAAAATATGCCAATTTCAGCTATCTGTTTTTATTAACATATATTCTAAAATATGAGAAGAGGATATTATAAATTTTTACTAAATAAATATTAAGGATTTTCAGTTCTTTTGTATCGGATTTGAGATGATAACCGATTTTACTGTTTTACTTTGAAAGCAAACCAGACTGCTTTAGCAAGTTTATTTCATACAGCCGGAACTATAAGTGAAAACAAAATTGGTATGAATCAAAGGGGGGGATGCCGATAGAAGAAGTTAACATCTAAGTAATTTTTAATCTTATGAAGGGAGAGTATAAGAATGAAAAAAAGAAAGAGAATTCAAAGAAACCTGAGTGGGTTATTAAGCTTTGTTCTCTTACTTGGCGTTATGGCTGCAGGTGTGGTTTCTGAAAATGGAATTACTGCAAAAGCGGCTGCCGGAATTACCGCCGCTGATTTTCTGAAGACGAATGGAACATCCATCCGCAAGGCAAACGGCAGCGGAGATACGGTTTATTTAAGGGGAACCAATGCAGGGGGATGGCTGGTACAGGAATCCTGGATGAATCCGACCAATGCCGGCGACCAGAAAACAATGATGGAAACTTTTAAGAACCGGTTTGGTGAATCTGTAAGGGACGAATTAATTGCCGTCTATGAAGATAATTATTGGACGACACAGGATTTTGATAATTGTGCAGCCATGGGAATGAGTGTAATCCGGCTGCCCTTTACTTACATGAACCTGGTGGATGACAACAGGAATTTGAAAGCCGATGCCTTTAAAAGGCTGGACTGGTTTGTAGAGAATTGCAGCAGGAGAGGAATTTATGTAATTCTTGATATGCACGGAGCTTTTGGCTCACAAAACGGCCAGGACCATTCCGGTGAAGTAAATGACGGTTATCAGTTATACTGGAATAGTGCCAACCGTGAGAAAACCATATGGCTCTGGGAAAAAATTGCGGAGCATTTTAAGGGAAACCCGGCGGTTGCGGCATATGATCTCTTAAATGAACCCGGTATAAAAGCGGGGGCTACCTACAGCCTGCAATGGGATTTTTATAATGAAATCTATAATCGTATACGTACGGTGGACCCGGACCATATCATTATGATGGAATCCTGCTGGGATGCAGGGAATCTGCCTCATCCGAATACATACGGCTGGACCAATGTGGTCTATCAATATCATTATTATCCGTGGAGTCATGTAGACAGCGTCTCCGGACAGGCTTCCTATATTGCAGGCAAGGTAACGGATATTAACAGCCATAATTACGGCGTGCCAACCTTTGTGGGTGAATTTACCTGCTTTGACTTAGAAGATGCCTGGAAAAATACCTTGTCAACCTTTAACCGTCAGGGATGGCACTGGACAAGCTGGACATATAAGGTAACAGGTAACAGTTCCTGGGGGATTTACAATCATAGCCCTCAAAAGGTTGATATTTACAATGATTCCCGGGAGACAATCCGTCAGAAATGGTCTGCTGTCGGTACACAGAACGGATGGGTTAATTCAAAAATCCATAATGTAATAAAAGCATATCTGTCGGAGACGGTAACACCGGGAGAACTAAGCGACGGCCAGTATTATATCACCGCCATTGCAAACGGAAAAGTAGTGTGTGCGGAGAATGGGGGCGCAGCTCCTCTTATTGCCAACCGGGATTCCTGCGGGGGAGCCTGGGAAGCTTTTGAGTTGAAGAACAACAGTGACGGGACAGTTTCCTTTATATCGGCGGCAAACAATAAATATATCTGCGCGGTTATAGATGAAGAGAACCAGCTCCTGGCCAGAAGCTCTTCTATTAATACCTGGGAAAAATTCCAGTTAGTCAGCCTGGAGAATGGAGAATATGCCATTAAAGCCCTTGCCAACGGTAAATATGTAAAAGCCAACCTGAATAATAATGCCAGGCTGGAGGCAACCAATGATACCGTGGCCGGAGCCTGGGAAGCATTCCGGTTCACAAGGATTTATTAGTTTTAAGGATAAAAAAGGGAGTAAATAATTTTTTGTGTTACATACCAAATAAATTAAAAAATAAAAGAATGGGGGTTCTGATAATGAAAAAAGTGTTTGCTGTAATAACATTGGCTGTGCTGATGCTTACCGGTGTATTTCCAGGTACTTATGCCAAGGCAAGCCTGGCGGCTCCGCCTGCAACCTGGCAGGAGCACTGGTTCGAACATAACCAGCTCGTAAAACTTGCTTATTACAACGATGATGTGGCAGTTTATTTTGATGACGATATCAATAGAACAAAGGCTAACTGGATTTATTCCTTTGTCACAAAGGTATGGCAGTATACAAAACAGGTATATGGGCCTATGGGCGGTGACGAAAGGCTGTATGTTATCATCCATAACAAATATCCCGGCGGACATCCGGCCTACTATTATGACTCCGGCCACGATTACCGCAATGTAATTGATGTGGGAGGAAGTGATTTCAGCAGCCAGTCAGGCTGGAATATTGATGTGCTCGTTCATGAAATCGGACATATCGTGGAAAGTACTACAAACGGTGCCAAAGGCTCACCGGCCTTCGGAATCTGGAAAGACAGCAAATGGTGCGAAATATACCAGTATGATGTTTATAACGGCATTGGTATGGCCGGTGAGGCCAACAGGCTGTATAACAATTATATGAGCGTTACGGACAATTTTCCGAAATCCGGGACAGCCTGGTTCAAAGATTGGTTTTATCCGATTTACAATAACTATGGTAAATCTCAGGTTTTGGCAAAATATTTCCGGCTTTTGTCCCAATATTATCCGAAAAACTCAGATGGTTACTATACTAAGAGTATGAATATGGGTGAGTTTGTCCACTTTATGAGCGGTGCGGCAGGAACAGATTTAAAGTCACTTGCATCCAATGCATTCGGATGGACCACCGAGTATGAGAATCAATACCAGACAGCACGCCAGAACTATCCTTTTATCTACGAAATTCGAATGCTCATACAAGG
>DBEP01000019.1:0-30046 GCA_002294045.1 Lachnoclostridium sp. UBA903
ATTTAAGAACGTTGTACTAGGATTAATCATAGAGGGAAAGAAGGTATATCGGATTATGAAATTATATGGAAAATATTTTAAAAAGTATAAATTCCCATTCTTGGTGGCAGTTTTCTGCGTTACGGCAGAGGGAATCTGCGATTTGCTGGGACCTACCTTAATGGCAAATATCATTAATACCGGAATTGAACAGGGTTTTGTTCACCGTATTTATTACTGGGGAATTCTTATGCTGCTGGTTACTTTGATTGGTGCCGGCTTCGCGGTAACCCGCAATATTCTGGCAAGTAAGGTATCCCAGCGTATGGGAGCGGATCTGCGGTATGACCTGTTTGAAAAGATTGTACATTTTTCCGAAGTGAACGCGGATAAAATCGAAAGCGGCTCCCTGATTACACGTATGACCAATGATACGGCTCAAATCACCCAGTTTGTCAACGGCATTATGCGTATTTTTCTCAAGGCACCCATTACCTGTGTCGGCAGCATCGTACTTGCCGGCCTTCTTAATTTCAGGTTAAGCCTTATTATTTACGGTATTGTCGCCCTGGTGGCGGTCCTGATAATCATTAGCATGAAGTTAAGCTATCCCCGGTTCTACCAATTGCAAAAGGCTATGGATAAGGTGAACTTAATTGTACAGGAATACCTGATCGGAGTGCGCCTGGTCAAAGCCTTTGGCACCTATGACAAGGAAACCGGACGGTTTGAAGAAGCCAATACCGGTTTAATGCAAAAGGGAGTGGCTTCCCAGATGGTGATTACCTTAATAGCGCCCTTACTGACTCTGGCAGTCGGAATCGGTACGGTAATCGTAATATTTACCGGCAGCCGGCTTTTTACCTTAAATCTTGCATCACCGGGGGATATTACGGCCTTTACCATATATATGGCGCAAATACTGACATCATTAATTATGATAACCAATATATTCAATTCCTTTGTACGAACCAAGGCTTCTACCGCACGTATTAAGGAGGTATTTGAATGTGAAGGGGATTTTGCAGGTATTGATGACACAAAAGAGCTGAACGGAGAAATAGAATTCCGGAATGTCACCTTTGCCTATCCGGGCGGCAGCGGTGTACCTGCCATAAAAGATTTGTCCTTCCATGTTAAAAACGGAGAAAGTCTTGCAATTATCGGACCCACGGGCAGTGGTAAATCCACCATAGCCTGGCTGCTGTTACGTTTTTACGATGTGAACAGCGGTAAGATTTCCTTAAACGGCTATGATGTTAAAACTTTAAATATCAATGTGCTGAGGAATAATATTGCCATGGTTCCCCAAAAACCGATGCTGTTTTCCGGTACCGTCGCCCAGAATATCCGGTGGGGAGATAAAAATGCTTCCGAAGAATTGCTTCATGAAGCGGCGTCCAGGGCCCAGGCCGGATTCATTGACCGGATGCCGGACTGCTTTGAAAGCCTGTTGGGAAGTGCCGGGGTGAATATATCCGGAGGGCAGAAACAGCGTATTTCCATTGCCAGAGGACTGCTGAAAAATTCTCCGATCCTTATACTGGACGACGCCACCAGCGCCCTGGATGCCGTAACGGAAGCAAAGGTAAGGGACAGTTTAAATTCCCGGAGCAAAAACCAGACCGTAATTACCATTACCCAGCGCTGCGGCACGGCTATGTTTGCAGACCGGATATTAGTAATGGACAATGGAGTTAAGGCCGGATACGGAACCCACAGGGAGCTTATGCAAAGTTGTGAGGTATACCGGGATATTTATAAAACTCAGATTGAAAGCAGCAGGGAGGCGTAAGAAGTGGCACAGCAAAATGTAAGACAGGAATCGAAAGGTCCTTTCATCGGGGGAAGATTTGGCGGCGGAAACCGTTTTGCACCGGCTGCAAAACCCCAAAATGCCAAAGGCACTCTGTTACGTATTGTTAAAATCTATATGCGCTGGGGAAAGACCATATTTTTAGCAATGATACTTACTGTCATTTCTTCGGCTATATCCATAACAATTCCTTATTTTATCGGAAAAACCATTGATACCTTTCAAATTGCGGACAGAACTGTGAACTTAAAGGTACTGTTATCCCTGCTAAAGGTAATTGCGGCCCTTTATACAGCCAATTGGCTCATTTCCTGGGCCAACGGAGTCATTATGCTGAAGGTTTCCCAGAAGCTTGTATTTACCCTGCGCTCGGAATTTTTCAGGAAAATGCAGAAGCTTCCGTTAAAATTTTATGATACGCGTTCTCATGGCGATACCATGAGCAGAATTACCAATGATGTGGACAATATCAGTATCACCATAGCCCAGACAACCACCCAGCTAATAGCAAGTATTTTAACCCTGGCCGGCTCTTTTGCCGTAATGCTGGGACTTAATACACTCCTTACCTTTGTGGTATTGTTATGTGTTCCCCTTGTAATACTTTTAACCAGAACCATCGCATCCCAAAGCCGGACTTATTTTAAGGCCCAGCAGCAGAGCCTGGGTTCCCTGAACGGTGTTATTGAAGAGAATATAATGGGGCTTAAAATGGTGAAAGCATTCGGCAAACAGCAGGATATCCTGGAACAATTCGGAGAAATCAACGAAAAGCTGTATGAAAGCAGTACCAAAGCCCAGATTTGGTCCGGCTATATGATGCCCCTTATGAATGTAATTAATAATTTTATCTTTGCGGTGGTTGCCATTGCGGGAGGTATCTTATCCGTAGGGTACGGCCTGTCCGTAGGTACGGTTGTCAGTTTCCTGAATTATTCCAAGCAATTTGCCCAGCCCCTTAATGCGGTTGCCGGTATGTTTAATACCATACAGTCCGCCCTTGCCGGTGCAGAACGTGTTTTTGAAATACTGGACAGCGAAGAAGAACCGGCAGATGATAAAGCGGCGGTCTTAGTTACGGCTCCCAGGGGGGAGGTTACTTTTGAAAACGTATGTTTTTCCTACGATAAATCCACTCCGGTTTTAAAGAACGTAAGCTTCCATGTAAAGGCGGGGGAAGTAATTGCCCTGGTAGGTGAAACCGGTGCGGGAAAGACTACCATAGTCAATCTTCTCACCAGGTTTTATGATGCGGACAGCGGCAGGATACTGATTGATAATGAGCCGGTTACCAATCTGAAACGGGACAGCTTAAGGAAATGCTTCTCCGTCGTACTGCAGGATACCTGCCTTTTTACGGGCACCATTCTGGATAACATCCGCTATTCCCATAGGTCGGCAACCGATGAAGAAGTAATACGGGCGGCCAAAATAGCCCGTGCCCACGATTTTATAGATAAGCTGCCAAAGGGGTATCATACCATGGTATCCGGTTCTGCGGACAATTTAAGCCAGGGCCAGCGCCAGCTTATCGCCATTGCCCGGGCAATACTGTGCGACAGCCCGATTTTAATACTGGACGAGGCAACCAGCAGTGTGGATACAAAAACAGAAAAGGATATCCAGCATGCCTTTTTAAATTTGATGAAAAACCGCACCAGCTTTTTAATCGCACACCGTTTATCCACTATACGGGATGCGGATCACATTATGGTAATCGGCGACGGAAAAATACTGGAGAGAGGCAATCACAGAAGCCTTATGGATAAAAGAGGACAGTACTACAATATGGTAATCAGCCAGATGGGAAAACTGCCGGAATTGGAGTAGAACCTGCTATAACAGGCTCCGGCATTATAAAAAAACATAAAAAACGGAAAACAATTTTATAAAGTTATAATGATTTCTTAAGGATTGCTTTATTCATTTACCATTTTATTTTTGATAAAATTATGTTATACTATATAAATTCTTATATATATCGGGAGGATTTATGTTCGGTTATGTAAATATTTATAAGCCTGAACTGAAAGTGAAGGATTTTTATAAATACAGAGCCTATTACTGCGGTTTGTGCAAGACTTTAAAGGACAGATACGGGCGTCTGGGACAGCTGACCCTGTCCTATGATATGACATTTCTTATTATTTTGCTTACCTCCCTTTATGAAAGCGAAACCGTAAGGCGGCAGAACCGGTGTATCATACATCCCTTAAAAAAACATGAAACCCTGTATAATGAAATCACGGAATATGTGGCAGATATGAATATTGCCTTATCTTACTATCATTTACTGGATGACTGGCAGGACGAAAAAAGTATTGCCGGCCTTGCAGGAGCCCGGGCATTAAAAGGGGCTTACAAAAAAATCAGCAAGCGTTACCCCAGGCAGTGCAATACAATGGGGGAATGCCTTAACCGGCTCAGGGAATGTGAGAAGAACCAGGAGACGGACATTGATATGGTTTCCCGATGTTTCGGGGAGCTTATGGCGGAATTATTTGTATATCGGCAGGATATGTGGGAGGAAAGCTTAAGAAAGGCAGGGTTTTATCTCGGTAAATTTATCTATATCCTGGACGCTTACGATGATCTGGAAAAAGATATAAAAAAAGGCTGCTATAATCCGCTGGCAGAACTTCGGACAGAAGAAGCTTTTGAAGAAAACTGTAAAACTATGCTGACAATGATGATGGCGGAGACTGCCAGGGAATTTGAGAAACTGCCGTGTCTGCTGGATATTGATATACTCCGCAACATCCTGTATGAGGGTGTCTGGACAAAATTAGAAGCTAAAAAAAGAGATGAAGAAGGAAGGAACATAAATCATGATAGCGGATCCGTATAAGGTACTTGAAGTATCGCCAAATGCAAGCAGCGATGAAATTAAAAAGGCATACAGGGAATTGAGCAGAAAATATCATCCTGACTCTTATGTGAATAATCCTCTTTCCGGTCTGGCTGAAGAGAAATTCAAGGAGGTGCAGGAAGCCTATGACCAGATTATGAGGGAGAGGGAAAACGGTTACGGCGGAGGAAACACTTCTTACGGGCAGGCTGCCTATTCCGACGGTACGGAAGAGGAAAATGTCCGTATGACGGCGGTTTATAATTATCTGGCCGCAAGACGTTACCGGGAGGCGCTTAATGTACTTTCGGGAATTCCAGGCCGTACGGGAAGATGGTATTATTACAGTGCGGTTGCCAATGCCGGAATCGGAAACAATGTTATGGCTTTGGAGCATGCCAGACAGGCGGTGAATATGGAGCCGAATAACGTAGAATACAATAATTTCTTAAACCAGTTCCAGTGGCAGAACCAGCGTTATGAAACTGCCCGCGGCAATGCGGGAAGCGGATACGGTATGGGGAATTTCTGTTGTGATTTGTGGTGCGCGGACACATTATGCGAATGTATGGGAGGCGATTTGTGCTCATGCTTTTAAATGCAAAAAAACTTTCGTTTTTAAGTCTTTTACTTGCATGCACCGTATTATTGGTGATATTGGGCGGCGTATTGGAGTTTAACACGCTTTTTCTTTTGGCGGGAGCCTCTTTTTGCGTAGGAATTGCCATACGGGAGAGCGGGCTTCGGTTCGGTTTCGGCTTTTATATTGCCAGTATACTGTTAAGCCTGTTGCTGGCTCCGAATAAGCTTTATTGCATTACATTTGCGGCTATGGGGTTTTACTTGGTTATTACCGAATATACGTTTCATAAATTAAGCTTTGTAAAATGGAATACCGGCAGACGGAAAAATGTATTCCGGCTAACGAAGTTTATCACTTTTAATATCATGTATATTCCCATTTTGCTTTTTTTACCGAAGCTGTTTTACCCTGGACAGTTAAACAGCGGACTCTTAGCTGCTTTTTTTATGGTAGGACAGATTGCCTTGTTTATTTATGACAGGGCATATACTTACTTTCAATTATACGTATGGGGAAAGATACGAGGGAAATTGCATCTGTAATAGGATATCCGAATCCCTATGTGACAGGTGAAAAGTAGTACCGGGCTCCGTTCCGGTTAAGGAGAATAAAAATCACTCCTTGTCTCCCGCAAATTGGAGTATCCAGCCCGGCGCAAGCATTTTTTAAGCACACTCCAGACTGGAAAATAATTGTTACGTATTTTGCAGGAAAAAGAAAATAATTTTCCGGCTTGACAGAAGCAGTGTTTTGTATTATCCTGATTATAGACCGAACGGTCAGTATAATGTTACGGGAGTTAAGGTTGCGGCAGTATTGCAGCCGGTTTGCGGTATATAATCGCAGTTTGCAATTGAGGCATGCAAAGGGGATAAAGATGAATAAGAACAAAAAAAGTATGGATGTAAAAAACAGGATTTTGAGTGCGGCGGAAGAATTATTTGCGTTAAAAGGATATGATGGGACCGGCATAGCTCAAATAGCGGATAAATCTGAAATAACAAAGTCTTTGCTTTATTATTATTTTGACAGCAAAGAGCAAATTCTCCAGGAATTATTTACGAATTATCTGATTACGGTTAAGGAAGAAAAGGAAAAGATTTTATCCGGTGATTTACCGGAAACGGAGATGATCAGGCAGTCTATGTTAAAAGGATTTTCTCTGTTATTTCATAACAAAAAAATAATCCGGATTTTATTATCCGAAATGCTGAAAGGCAATGTAAAAAAAGAAGCCTTATGCAGTGTGGTAGAATCTGTCATACCCGGTTCCATGACGGATTTGAAATCCCCGGGAGAAAAAAACGGTCATTCTGCCGAACTGGCGGCATACATTTTTTTCTTTGGGCTGGCACCGGTTATTGCATATATGATGTTTGGGCAAGCCTGGACTTCGAACAACCAGCTGGATGAAACGATTTTTACGGAACAATTCATTACAATGGCAATTGCATCATTTTCAAATGATATTACGGGAGTAACGAAAGAATTTTTTGAGCCGCAGCGGGAACTTTTAGTTGATAACATAAAAAAATTAATGGAACCATAATTTTTTTATGAATAGAATTGACTGAACGGTCAGGCAAATATAAAAGGAGTGATATTATGAATGGATTTCAGGGAAAAACCGCTGTCATTACAGGCGGCGGAGCGGGTATAGGCAAGGCGATTGCAGAGGAAGTTGCCGGCAGAGGAGCAATCGTAATTGTAGCCGATATTCATGAGGCCAGTGCCGGGACAGTGGCGGACACAATTCAGCAAAACGGCGGCAAGGCTTATTATGCACGCGTGGATGTGACCAGGGAGCAGGAGGTGGCGCGGCTTATTCAAGATACCGCTTCCAAATACGGCAGGCTGGATTATGTATTTAATAATGCCGGGATAGCAAAGGGAGGAGATTTACGGGATATCGGCATGGACCAATGGAATAAAGTATTTGACGTTAATTTTTACGGTGTTTTGTATGGTTCCCTTCATGCTTATAGAATTATGGCCAGGCAGGGTTTCGGCCATATTATCAATACTTCATCCGGAACGGGATTACTGCCCCAGCCGGGAAATACACCGTACTGTGCCAGTAAACATGCGGTAGTGGGCCTTTCCTTATCAATGCGCTATGAGGGAGAAGATTTAGGAATAAAGGTCAGCACAATCTGCCCCGGACATGTACAAACCGATATATACAAAAATATGGAAGTGGCAAATATAGCAAATGAAAAAGTGGTTGCCAGCTTGCCGGTAAAAGCTATGGATACGAAAGAAGCTGCCCGCGTTATATTACACGGAGTGGTAAAGAATAAGGATATCATTATTTTTCCGGCCAACGTCAGATGGGCCTGGCGTATTAACCGGCTTTTTCCAAGACTATTGGATAAGGCATGGCTGGAAAAGATTAGAAATCTGCGCAGGCTGCGCCAGGAAGCATAGCTAAAAGCGGAAAAGTGAAAAAAGTATTGCCCTCTAGTTAACTCTAAGGTATAGAATAGGAAGTATCAGGAAGTATACCTGAAAAAAGTGATATGTAAAGGAGGAACAAGATGCAATACAGAAAATTTGGCAAACTGGATTTTAGAGTATCTGCTCTTGGTTTTGGAGCAATGCGCCTGCCGACGGAAAGCAGCTTGGACAGCGGCGACAAGCTCAGTGACAATATTGCAGAGGCTAAAGCGATTCAAATGATACGACGTGCCATTGATGAGGGAGTCAATTATGTAGATACGGCATACGGCTATCACAAAGGAAACAGTGAAATCCTGGTGGGAAAGGCCTTAAGAGACGGATACCGGGACAAGGTGAAATTGGCTACGAAATCGCCTGTCTGGCTGATTAAGAAGCCGGAGGATTTTGACAGATTATTGGAGGAGCAGCTGAATAAGCTCCGGACGGACCATATTGATTTTTATCTGCTTCATGCTCTTTCCAGAGACAGATGGAGAAATATTGTTTTAAAGCAGGAAGTGTTAAAGCATGCCGAAGCAGCAAAACAGGCAGGTAAAATCAAGCATATCGGTTTTTCTTTCCATGATGAGGAGGACGCATTTTATGAGATAGTAGACGGATTTGATAAGTGGGATTTTTGCCAGATACAGTATAACTATATGGATATCGACGAACAGGCCGGCGTAAAAGGCCTGAAATACGCTGCCGGAAAAGGTCTTGCAGTTGTTATTATGGAACCGTTGTTAGGCGGAAGGCTGGCTAATCCGCCAAAGGACATTAAAGAAATCCTGGATGAAAGCGGAACGGAGCGTTCTCCTTCTTACTGGGCGCTTGAGTGGCTTTGGAACCAGCCGGAGGTTTCTGTGGTACTTAGCGGCATGAGCAGCTTGCAGCAGGTGGAAGATAATTTGGTTTCTGCCGATAATTCGGGCGTAGGACTGCTTGGACCGGAAGACCTGGACATTATTGAACGGGTGCGGAACAGATATAGGGAAAGAGCAGCCATACCATGTACCGGATGCAGTTATTGTATGCCATGTCCAAATAACGTAAATATTCCGAGAAATTTTGAGTTATATAACGGCAGTGAGATCTATGACGACGTAGAAGGCTCCCGGGTTACCTATAATAATTTCTTTAACGAAGAGAACCGGGCGGCATCCTGTATCGGCTGCCGGGTATGCGAAGAAAAATGTCCACAGAAGATACTAATCAGTGATTGGATGCCTAAGGTACACAGTACATTAAAATAACAGAGATAATGTCCTGCTCCATATTTAATATCAGAGCATAACTCTGGAGTTTAAGTGCTCTGATTCGCCGCTGTTAAAAATATCAGGTTTAGGTTACTTACAGGTATATGCTACCTGTAAATAACGAAACCTGATATTTGAATTCAGCGCTGCTATTATATTTATATCATTATCTGCTTCGCTCACTGGCTTTATTTACGGGATTCTCGTCCTTAAGGCCAAATACTGCCCGTGCGCTCTCTGCCTGAGGATCGTGTTTTATATGTTTGGAATGAAACTTTCCGTCCTCTTTTTTATGGTTTTTCGTGCTTTTCATTTGATTATGCGCCATACCGATACTCCTGAGAATTATTTTTTCTCTACCAGTATGTCATCTTTTCATTATTTTATACTTTTGCCAAGTAAATATTATGTCAATCGTTTTCCTTTTTTGGTTATTCATTCAGGCTTTTACCTTCGAATAATTATCGGCAACTTCTTTCCAGTCAACTACCTCAAAAAAGGCTTTAATATAATCGGCACGGAGGTTTTTATATTTCAGGTAATAAGCGTGCTCCCATACGTCAATACCCAGAATGGGGGTCCATTCACCGATGCTTTCTATAATCGGATTATCTTGATTGGGAGTGGAAGATACCTTTAAATCCCCTTTCTTATTAGCGGACAGCCAGGCCCATCCTGAACCGAATCTTGTGGCGGCGGCTCCGGACAGTTTTTCTTTCAGAGTCTCAAAATCGCCAAAATCTTTTTCAATCTGTCCGGCCAGTTCGCCGGTCGGTTTACCGCCTCCGTCCGGAGAAAGTGTTGAAAAATATAAATTGTGATTATAAAATCCTCCGCCGTTATTGATAACTGCGGTTTTTAATGCGGCATCCGATATTTCGGAAAGCCGGATAAAAACTTCTTCAATCGGTTTGTCTGAAAATTGGGGCAGCTTTTCTATTGCCGCATTCAGATTATTGGTATAGGCCGCATGGTGTTTTGTATAATGAGTAATCATTGTGAGTTCGTCTATATGCGGCTCCAAGGCATTGTAATTATATTTAAGTTCAATTTGTTTATACATAATATGGCTCCTTTCTACCCGGGTTTGCGGGCGTATAATGCACTAATTTTTTTTGGTTATTTCATTATACCCAAAATAGTCAGAAAAATAAAGGGGTATTATTGAAATAATTTATCAATTAGAAATTGTGTCAGTAATAAATTGAAAAATGTAGAATTTATAGATAATTATCCGGAAACCGGATTTATTAATAAATTCCTTTGTGTTTTGTAGGAATGGTGTCAAATAAAGTAGTTATTTACTTTCAAATCTTAAAAGAGTGTGAAATATAAAAAGAGTGGTTGATATTTTCCAGATTATCTGATAGGATATATGCTGAAGAAATTTTTTTGAAATTAATGCTTTATCAACTTAAAGTGTTGGTTTACAGGCTTTGCTATTGCAATTTCGCAATAAATAAATTATATATTTTGAAGGGAGAACTTTTATGACAGAAAACAGGAAGTTGCAAGAATGGGTAAAAGAAATGGCAGATATGTGTCAGCCGGATGAGATATACTGGTGTGACGGTTCCGAAGATGAAAATGAACGTCTGCTTAAGCTTATGGTTGATTCCGGTATGGCCGTACCTTTAAAGAAACGCCCGGGCAGTTATTTATTCCGCAGTCATCCGTCTGACGTAGCGCGTGTGGAAGACAGGACATTTATAGCTTCAAAAACAAAAGAAGAAGCAGGACCTACCAATAACTGGGTTGATCCGGCTGAACTGAAAGCCTCTATGAAAGAACTGTATAAGGGCTGCATGAAGGGAAGAACCATGTACGTTATTCCGTTTTCCATGGGACCTATCGGCTCTCCGATTTCCAAGATTGGCATAGAATTGACAGACAGCCCCTATGTAGTAATAAATATGCGTATTATGACCCGTATAGGCAAAAAGGTTCTTGAAGCACTTGGCGGCGGGGAATTTGTACCTTGCCTCCATTCGGTAGGAGCACCTCTTGAAGAGGGACAGCAAGATTCCGCCTGGCCCTGTGCGCCCATTGAAAAGAAGTATATCAGTCATTTCCCGGAAGAAAGGCTTATCTGGTCCTATGGTTCCGGTTATGGCGGCAATGCCTTACTAGGTAAAAAGTGTTTTGCTCTTCGTATTGCATCCGTAATTGCCCGTGATGAAGGCTGGCTGGCCGAGCACATGCTTATCCTTCGTATTACCGACCCGAAGGGCAATAAGAAATATATTGCGGCAGCTTTCCCAAGTGCCTGCGGTAAAACAAATCTGGCAATGCTTGTTCCGACCATTCCCGGCTGGAAAGTTGAAACAATCGGTGATGATATAGCCTGGATGAAATTTGGAAAAGACGGACGTCTATATGCGATTAATCCGGAGGCAGGTTTCTTCGGTGTTGCTCCGGGAACTTCCTATGATTCCAATCCCAATGCTATGCACAGTATAGAGAAAAATACAATCTTTACAAATGTGGCTTTAACTGATGACGGCGATGTTTGGTGGGAAGGTATCGGAACGGATGCTCCGGATCATTTGATTGACTGGAAAGGCAATGACTGGACTCCGGATTCCCAGGAACCTGCGGCTCATCCTAACGCACGTTTTACGGCTCCTGCCAACCAGTGCCCCGCCATTGCGCCTGAATGGGAAGACCCTGCCGGTGTTCCTATTTCTGCAATTTTATTCGGAGGACGACGTCCCAGCACGATTCCGTTGGTACATGAAAGCTTTGACTGGGAGCATGGTGTATTCATGGGTTCCATTATGGGCTCTGAAATCACCGCGGCAGCTATCTCCAAAAACATCGGACAGGTTCGCCGTGATCCTTTTGCAATGCTTCCGTTCTTTGGCTACAATGTGTGTGACTACTTTAAACATTGGCTGGAAGTCGGAGAAAAAACAAGCCCGGATAAACTGCCCAAAATCTTCTATGTTAACTGGTTCCGCAAGGATAAAGACGGCAAGTGGTTATGGCCCGGCTTTGGTGAAAACAGCCGCGTGCTTAAGTGGATTGTAGAGAGAGTATCCGGAGAAGGAAAAGCTGTTAAAGCGCCTATCGGTTATATGCCTACAACGGATGCCCTTGAACTTACCGGCCTGGATGTAAGTGAAAGGGATATAAATGAACTGCTTAAGGTTGATAAGGATGAATGGTTGAAGGAAGTGGAATCCATAAAAGAACATTATGCGAAGTATGGCGAGAAACTTCCGGCAGAACTTGACGCTCAGCTTGACGCTCTGGAGGCCAGATTAAAAGCAGAGTAAAAAAGCGCTGTTATTGCACATACATCGGCTATAGGGACATAATTCTGTTCCAATGATTATAATAATATAAATAATGTAATAAGAAACCGGCATATTAGCTATCCTGTATGCCGGTTTCTTTATTTCATTCCATAGGAAAGTTCATCCTATGAGACAAAAACGCTTTGCTTTGGAGCACAGGCTTACCTGGTCCAAAGGAAGGGGCGCCGTCCTGCGTGCAAGAGGCAACCCCCTGGTCTTGTTAATGAGCAATCAGTGTTACATAAATACCGGTCAGAATAGCGGTAGTAATAACTCCGCAGATATTGGCACTGAGCGCATATTCCATAACAAAGCTCATTTTGTTTACTTTGGATACTTCCTTTTGAGCCACCTTTGCTGTTGTCGGAACACAAGATACCCCGGCAATGCCGATTACCGGATTAAAGTTTTTCTTTGTTACCAGATAAACTATGTAACCGCCCAGGATTCCTCCGATTCCGGAAAGCAGCAGGGCAAGCATTCCTAACAGCAGCAGTTTGAGAATTTTAGGATTAAGGATTGTATTCGCATCACATAATACGCCTAACATTAATCCTAAAAAGAAAGTTGCGGCATACAGGAAAATGTTCTCAATCAAAGCAGTATACTTATCAAGACCTGACTCGCGAATGGCGATTCCAATGAAAAAACTTAAAAACAAGGGTGCCGCAACAGGAAACAGCAGGCATAGAATAGTATTTGCCACTACGGCAAATACAAGCTTTTCCCTGGAAGTGATCCGGCGGGCTTTGGCAGACTTATTTTCAATAACCTTCCCGCGCAAATTTTTGGGAATAAGCAGCCGGATAAGAAATGGATAGCCGCCGTAGGTCAGACTTAAATAAAGATATGCAACAATTGTAATAGGCACAAACAAATCTTTTGCCAAGGTAAGTGACGTAAAGAGAACCATTGGCCCGTCCGCACCTCCGATAATGGAAACCGCGGCAGCTTCACCGTCTGAAAATCCCATAAGCTTTGCAATAGGAAAGGTGGCTACGGTGCCAAGTTCCGCAAACATGGCAATAATCATGCCCACAAATGGGTGGGCCAGAACCATGCCAATATCGGTAATTACTCCTATGCCCATAAACACCAGGCAGGCTATTAGGCCGTTGCTGAAAGTAAAGGTATAAATCGGCTGAAGAAAATCAATCTGAAGAATATTCATCAGAGAATCCGTATTGGTAACCATGGGATCAATGAAGAGATTACCTATCTGGCCAGCTTCTAAAAACAATACTCCGGCGTTGACCGCCGACATTCCAAAACCCATCGGAATCATAATTAAAGGTTCCAGAATCTTTTTGGCGCCGAGATATACCAGCAGGATACCAAGTAATATAAGCAGAATTCTGAATATGACAATGCTGGGCTCCTGGGTAAACATAGTGCCGATTCCCTGGAATAAATCTAAAATATTCATAAAACACCTGTCTTTCTTCTGAGTATTATGCTATAATTCAAATTGTTAACCTTCATTATCAATGGGGTCTTTTGTAAAATACTTGATAGCATCCAATAAAAATTTTATTAAAAATGATATGCACATTGATATGATAAAACCAAGACCAAAAACCTGTAAAGGTATCGAAATTGCTGTTGGCATATGCACTTACCTCCTTTTCTCATAAAATCGAATTTTTGTCCTTTTACATTATACATGAAAGAACTTTGCATGGCTAATATATAGATTTAATACGGCCCATATATAAAAGTTAATGTACGGGATAATTTGTCAAAAAATAAACAAGCGTAGGTAGAATTTTATGGATTTACATTATTTGAAAATTTTTAATACTGTGGCAAAATATATAAGCTATAAAAGAGCATCTGAAGTTCTCCATATAAGCCAGCCGGCCTTGTCTATTCAGGTTAAGAAGCTGGAAAAGCAGACCGGTTTAAAGCTGTTTTATAGAATAGGAAATAAATTATGTTTAAGCGAAGACGGAACCATGCTATATGACTATACCAAAAAAATATTTTTAATTATTGAAGAATTGGAAAATAATATTTCAAATCGGAAAGATATGGTAGGCGGAACCATAAATCTGGGAGGCAGCAATACCCCCGGCACTTATATTCTGCCTGATGTTATCGGGGAAATGAAAAAGAGATATCCGTCCGTTACCGTCAACCTCCATATAGGTGACACTTCGGAAATTACCAATCTGATTGAAAACGGTACACTTGATGTTGCAGTTAATGGAGGAAACTGTTCCTATAACAATAATATTTTTGTCGAAAAACTAATCGATGACAGGCTGGTCTTCGTGGCTTCTCCCTGCAATAAAATATGTGAAAAGGAATATATCAGTATTGATGACCTGTCTGAGGCAACCTTTGTTGTCCATAACAAAACTTCACAGTTATATACCTATTATAAAAAAATAATGAATAAATTGAATATTCCTGAAAATATCAGTATGTATTTTGGCAACATAGATGCCATAAAATATGCTATTCATGCGGATCTGGGAATATCCATTGTGCCTTATTATGCCGTTAAGTCTGAAATTAAGGCGGGTTTTCTTAAGGAACTGAAATTAAAAGATGTTAATGTAACGTATCCATATAGTCTCATTTATAATACCAATAAATATCTTTCGGTTACGGCGAAGAAATTTATTGAAGTTTTAAATATGGTATGTATGGCTCCAGATTCATAAAGAAAGATAGATAGGGAAAAATTAATTTGTATTAAGTTGGAAAGAGGTTAGGATAATATGAAATTAATGATAGCATCAGATATACACGGTTCTGCTTTTTACTGCGGGAAGATGATTGAGGCATATAAAAAGGAAAAAGCCGATAAATTGCTTTTATTGGGAGATTTATTATATCATGGACCGAGAAATGAGCTGCCCAAAGACTACGCACCGAAAAAAGTAATCGAGATGCTGAACGGCATAAAGGATGAAATTATCTGTGTCAGGGGGAATTGTGATACGGAAGTGGACCAGATGGTACTGGAATTTCCGATTATGGCCGAATACTGTATCCTATACCTGGATAAGCGGATGATTTTTGCGACCCATGGACATAAGTTTAATCCGGAAAATAAACCTATGCTAAAAAAAGATGATATACTGTTAAATGGGCACACACATATCCCAAAATGTGACAGAACAAATGATTTTATTTATATGAACCCAGGTTCTGTTTCCATACCGAAAGAAAGCAGTGCCCACAGTTATATGATACTGGAAAAGGAATTTAGCTGGAAAGACCTGGAGGGGAATATCTACAGAGCAGAACTTTTGTAAATCTGCCGTCAAATCCCTGTCTGCCGGAGCGGGTGGCCTGGCTGCGGGTAATGGATACGGCAGTTAAAAATAAAGAAGAATGAGTTAATAAAAATATTGGTATTGCCGATATATAAAAAGAGAAAAAGGTTCTGACCGGCAGAGGAACCGATGAATAAACGCAGGAGAATAACAAGGTTTCTGAAAATGAAATAATTAATGAAAAGGCGGGAGTAAATAATGCAAGTGTCAAACGAATTGTTAAGCAGTTTATTTGGGGGCAATACGGCAGTAAGCAGTAACAAATTAAGCCGGGCAGCCGGAGAACAGGTTACCGGAACGGTTTATGGTTTTGAAGATACGTTCCGGAACAGTCTGCATTCGGTAAAATCAATGGAAACAGCCAGACCGAGCAGTAATTATAATAAATCGGCACAAGAGGAAACCGGTACGGGTACAACTTATTCTTATATGGCTGATGAGGGCGGATTTATCCATTATAACGGAGTTACATTTGTATGTACTGAGAACACCTTATGTCTTGGTGATATGAATGATAAAAGAAATGTATTGATAATTCCCTTATCCGGCGGGGGCTGTTTAATGGTAAACCGCAATAATTTTGATGGTTTGGCAAAAGCAATCGGTATGTTTTCCCCTGAAGATACCAAAAGGATACTGGATGCCATAGCTACGGATGCGAAAACGAAGAATAAAGAATCGGAAGTTGAAAATATTATAAATAAAACTTATCAAAAAATTAGCGGGAAGTAATTTCAAAAGTGCCATAACAAAGCCAGGCCGAAATATAATTCCATATGGAATTATATTCCGGTCTGGCTTTGTTATGTAAAAAACTGTATAAACACCATAGAAAATGCAGTTATCTCTTCCAATATAACAGTTTTTCCTATACAATGTAAATTATTGCGGAAAATAAAGCGGGTAAAACGTATTAGGAGGAACTGACAATGGAACTGAATAATCTGGTGAATTTACAGGGAATGTTGTTTTTGCTGGTTGCAGCAGGAATAATACTAAGAAAGACAAATATCCTCCCGAAACAGGGAACGGCAATGCTGACGGATATGGTTATTTATCTGGTGCTTCCATGTAATATTATCTATTCATTTTTTATAGAATTTAATCTTAACATATTAAAAAACTTTCTAATTATACTGCTCATATCCTGTCTTATACAATTAGGCTGTCTGATTCTGAGCAATACCTTATATAAAAGGCAAAAACCGGAGATTAAGACGGTGCTGCAATACGGAACAGTATGCTCCAATGCGGGTTTTATGGGAAACCCCATTGCGGAGGGAGTCTTTGGGGCAAACGGGCTGCTGCTAGCCTCGATTTATCTGATACCTCAGAGAATTGTCATGTGGTCGGCCGGGATTTCCTATTTTACGAAAAGTCCTGACAAAAAAAATATGATAAAAAAGATACTTACGCATCCGTGCATTGTGGCAGTATATATTGGTTTAATAATTATGCTTTTTCAGATTTCCCTTCCGGCTTTTCTTAAAAATACCATAAAAGATATAAGCGGGTGTACGACCGTATTGTCCATGGTATTAATCGGCACCATACTGGCTGAAGTTAACGTTAAGAATATGATAAGTAAAACGGTGCTCGGCTATGCCTTTATCCGCCTGATACTGATTCCCTCATTGGTTCTGGCCGGATGCAGGCTGTTCCAGATAAATGCTTTGCTAACGGGTGTTTCTGTACTACTTGCCGGTATGCCGGCAGGAAGTACTACTGCCATTCTGGCCGCAAAATATGACGGGGATTTTGTTTTTGCCACCAAATGTGTGGTGTTTACAACACTGGTTTCTCTGATTACAATACCTCTATGGTGCCTGGTTTTATAGAACTGCCCGCACCCGGAAAACGCAGGAAGGGAATCATCCGGCGTTTTCTGTTTCAGGGCTTATTGAAGTGTCACGAATCGGCGCCGTCTTACCATGCCTGAAATATCAGGAGTTCTGAATATTTAGGCAAATCCCCATCCGGGGCATAAGAGATGATAAAACTTATGATTATTGGGTAATGATATTTTGCAGGAACAACATGTACTTTTCTGATAATCTGAAGGTATTTCGTATAAAATTACATTATATCCCCCGCATAGGCTTGTGTCATGGAAAGAATACTTTATAATGATTACAATATGGAATTTAATATAAATGGCCGGTCTGAAAGCGGGTTATTCCGGTAATACGGCGTTGCTGCGGCATACATAAGAAAGAAACTGGCAGTTGAATCTTCCGATATGACGCTGTTAACAGCATTACCGGTAAGTTCTCTGATATGGATTAAGTAGCATAAAATTGGTGCAGGAAGTATGACATAATGGAAATAAAACGAAAAAGGAGTTAAGAGATGCCGGAAACAAAGAGAGATAAAAAATGGGCGGATGGGGAGAGCTATAACCTCTATATAACAAAGGAATTTGCTTCGTTTCGTAAGGAAGCCTGGAAACAGCAGTTAGGTCGGCATTTCTTAAAAGGTGTGTCCCTTGATATACTGGACGCCGGTACGGGACCAGGCTTCTTTGCCTGCATATTGGCAGAAGAAGGCCATAATGTTACGGCGATAGATAAATCGGAAGGAATGCTTGCTTGTGCTGAAGCGAATGCGAAACAGTTAGGTGTTGAACCGCGCTTTATGAAAATGGATGTGAACAATCTGGACTTTGAAGATGACAGCTTTGATGTGATTGTTTCAAGAAATGTCACATGGACCCTGGAGTATCCCGAAGAGGTCTATACACAATTTAAAAGAGTGCTGAAACCAGGCGGAAAACTGCTGATATATGATGCCAACTGGCATAGTCATTTCTTTGACGAGGAGAAAATGGAGCGGGTTCGTGCACAGGAAAGACGGCATTTTGAAAAATACGGTTTTCACGAGGTGGTTACGGATAACGATACTAATTATTTTATGGACCTGCCGCTTTCCAATACCAGCCGCCCCCAATGGGACAGGGAGACCCTTGGCAGCCTCGGCTTTGCAGTTGAAATCGAGGAGGATACCGGCAGAATGGTATATGAGGAATGGGAAAAGGAATTATACGGCGAATCTCCGCTGTTCGAGGTTTGTGCCATAAAACAGGCCATAAGCGGGGATAAGGCAAGAGTTCAAAATTATTGGCAAAAAAGGTCCGCATCATTTGGCTTTTGCCTTTCCGAAGAAATTATGGCAGAGTGGAAAATGCGCATAGCAGAACACCTGCCGGGAGGGCGCTTAAAGGTTCTGGATGCAGGTACGGGTACGGGATTTATGGCGGCTGTTATGGCCGAGCTCGGACACGATGTAACGGGTGTTGATTTGTGTTCCAGGATGATAGACCGTGCAAAGGCAAACACAGTGCCGCTCGGTCTTTCCATACGTTTTTTATGCACGGATGCGGGTGAGCTCCCCTTTGCGGACGGAACCTTTGATGTTGTTGTATGCCGCAATGTGCTGTGGGCATTGACAAATCCTCAAGAGGTGCTTCTCCAGTGGCGCAGAGTCCTGAAGCCCGGAGGAATACTCATGTATTTTGACGGCAACCATTATTATTACCTGTATAACGAAAAAGACCGTAAGGCCCGAGACACCTATATGGCAGAGTACGGAAATCCGTACGCAAATGATGGCTTTGATTACGGTGAAATGGAGGAAGCCGCCAAAAAACTGCCGCTATCAATGGTTAGCAGGCCGGAATGGGATTATTCTGTTTTGTCGGGACTCGGATATGAAATAGTATATTCAAAGGCAGAAAAGCCGGAGGACAAACAGAAAAACGGTGACAGGTCCAGTACATGCTATTACAGCACTTTTATGGTGGTAGCAAAAAAATAGCAGTATAAGCATAACAAGAGTACTAGAGCGTGTCTGAAAAATCATTGCACCGTTCTGAACGCTCCACTTTGCGGGATACTGCATCGCAATTTTGAGAGAGTAGCACCACTATGCTCCCAAAATCGCTCTTTGCCTCCCACAAAGTAAAGCATCCAGCCCGGCACAAACATTTTTCAAACACACTCTAGAGCGTGTTTGAGAAATCATTGCGCCGCTCTGAACGCCCCGCTTTGCCGTATACTGCATTTTTCAAATACACTCGAGGTGATACCCATGAAACAATACATAATAAAACGCCTGCTATGGCTTATACCGGTCATGTTTTTTGTTTCAGCCGTCTCTTTTATGCTCATGCATCTGTCACCGGGAGATCCTGCTGAGATTTTTTTCTCAAAGGGAGGCGACGTTCCAAACCCGGCTGCTGTCTCCGCCATGAGGGAAAAGCTGGGACTCAATGAACCCATATTAAAGCAATATACGGTATGGGTCGGCAACCTGCTTCACGGAGATTTTGGTTACTCGATTTCCAGCGGCCGGCCGGTACTTTCCGAAATACTCAAGTACTTTCCCAACACCTTGCGGCTGACTTTTTTGTCAATGGCATTGACCCTGCTTGTTTCAATACCATTGGGTGTACTGGCGGCTGTTAAAGAAAATAAGGCAGCGGATTACCTAATTAGAATATTATCCTTCGTCAGCAGCTCCATGCCGGGGTTTTTTGTGGCGCTGATATTAATCTATATTTTTTCTATTAAGTTCAGATTGTTACCTGTGATTAGTGCTGGTAATACGGATGGCATTATTCTGCCGGCGCTGACACTTGCTATTTGCCTGTCGGCAAACTATGTGAGACAGGTTAGAGCTGCAGTCATCAGGGAGATGGGGGAAGAATATATACGTATGGAACGTGCACGGGGCATCAGAGAAAGCAGCATACTGTTCGGGAGCGCACTCAAGAGCAGCATGCCTGCAATACTGGCGATTGCGGGTATGAATATAGGCCATCTTCTGGGAGGAACATCGATTATTGAAATCGTGTTTACCTATCCGGGCATTGGACGGCTGGCTGTACAAGCTATTACCGAAAGGGATTATCCGATGGTACAGGGGTATATGCTGCTGACGGCTACGATTTGTACGGCCATAAATCTTATTACCGATGTATTACATGCCTATGCCGCCCCGCTTGTTAAGTACGGCATAGAGGCTGGGAGCAGGGGGAAATCTGAAAAGGCATGATAAAAAAATATTTAAAATTATCCAGAGCGTTTTTGAAAAATCACCGTACCGTTCTGAACACCCCTCTTATTTTTCAAGCACACTCTAAGACGCGGTTTATTATCTGGAGTACCGTAGTTCTATTGCTGCTGGTGCTTGCCGCTGCAGGCCCGCTGATTACACCACACGACCCGTTTGAGGTTAATCTTGCACAGGTTAACAGGCCTCCGTCCGGGGAATATCCGTTGGGTACGGATTACATAGGACGTTGTATTATGAGCCGCCTTATCCGGGGAGCCGCCCGTTCCATTTATTCCGCGCTTATAGTGGTTGCCGTTACCTTTGTCACCGGCACCTTGATAGGTACTTTGGGCGGCTTTTTCGGCGGGATGCTTGACACGGTTTTAATGCGTACTGTGGACTGCTTCCAGGCGTTTCCAAGTCTGGCTTTTACTATTGCTGTTGCGGGAATGCTTGGTTCAGGCACAAGAAACTGTATCATAGCCATGACGGTGGCAGGCTGGACAGGTTATGCACGTCTGGCCCGGAGTCAGGTATTATCGGTTAAGGAACGTACCTTTGTCGGCGCCGCAAGGATTTCGGGCTGCTCAACAATGAAAATTTTGCTGCGGACGGTCCTGCCCAACTGCCTTAATCCTCTTGTGGTATATGCGAGTATGCATATAGGGAATACCATTCTGAGCTTTGCCGGGCTTTCCTATTTGGGCCTGGGAGCCGCTCCTCCGTTTCCTGAATGGGGTACTATGCTTAACGACGGGCGGCAGAGACTGCAGATTGCTCCATGGGCCGTAATATTTCCCGGGCTTGCCATTTTATTGGTAGTAATGGTTATGGGAATGTTCGGGGACAGTATCAATAAATGGTTAACCCCTAAAAGCATAAAGGACAATATAAAAAATTAACGATTAAGGAGAAGGATAATGAAAAATATATTGCAGAAGCTGAAAAGGGTACCGGCATTTTTGGTGTCTGTTACGTTAATATGCGGGGCATTGGCCGGCTGCAGCCGAAAATCCGAAGGTATAAATGCCGCTCCTGTCGAATTGTCGATTGTCTGTGCAAATAATTCCCACGGCATAACGCTTGACCCTCAGACGGATTACTGCGCAGGCGTATCTGTTTCAATGGGCGTTTGTGAAACGCTGTTCAGGCTGGATAATGATACTTTGAAGCTTGAGCCGCATCTTGCAAGCGGTTACAGGCAGAGAAACGATTATACCTGGGAAATCACCATAAGAGAAGGCATCAGCTTTACAAACGGTAATCCGCTTACGGCAGAGGCGGTCAAATCCGCTCTGGAGTACTCGCTTACCGGTATTGACCGTATGGCCTCCATGCTTGATATAGCTTCTATAAATGCCGAAGGACAAATGCTGATAATCAAAACGAATACTCCTGTTGCGACCCTGCCGTCAATTTTTACGGATGTTTCCACTCTTATATATGATACCGCTGCGGGCAGTGATTATGCCCGCCAGATAATCGGAACAGGTCCCTATATTCTGGAGCGCATGGATGACGACGGGAACTGTGAGCTATCGAAAAACGAAAATTACTGGCAGGGAGAACCTGCCGCTGATATCGTGCATACCAAATGGATAACGGACGGTAATGCAAAAGCTCTTGCCCTTCAGTCCGGCGAAATTGATTACACAGTTATATCCTCCGCCGATTTGCCTCTTTTTGAAAATAACGGCGATTATGAGATTACCGGCTATGACAGCGACAGAGCTTATTTTCTTTTCTTAAATCCTGAAGAAACTTTTACGGCCGATGATGCTTTGAGAAGAACGCTCTGTTACTCCATTGACCGTGATTCCTATATCACATCACTCTTTAACGGCAGCGGAGCCAAAACGACAGCCTGTTTTCCGGCCTGGTCGGGTTTTTCCGACGGTATCCTTGCAGAGGAATACGACATGGAAAAAGCAAAGAAAATTTTTGCCGATAACGGGTATCAGGACACAAACGGAGACGGCAACCTTGAGAAGGACGGACAGGAAGTTTTCCTCACTATTATGACCTATTCGGGCAACGCCGAATTTCCTGTTCTATGTGAGGTTATACAAAATCAGCTTGCTGCGCTTGGTATCCGCTCGGAAATTGTTGTATCCGATTCTATTGTCAGTGATCTGAAGGAAGGTAACTGGAATATTGCAACCTACGGTTATAATACGCTGTCAATGGGGGACTCTTACAATTTTCTCAAGCCTGTTTTCTATACGGATGCCTCATCCAATTTTACAAATTTCTCTAATCCTAAGGTAGATGAGCTTCTTGACGAAATGAAGATAACATCAGATTTTGAAAAGCGCAAGGAGCTGTCAATAGAAATACAGAAGCATATTTTTGAAGCGGATGAGCATATTTTTATTCTCCATTTGAAGCAGTATCTGGTTGTTAGAAAGGGTATCGAGAATGTAAAACAAAACCGCGGTAACAGCTTTGATTTCTGGAAGGTCACAAAAACACAATGAAAAGAACGGATTTGCTTAAAATAAATAATCTTGACGTCAGTTACGGAGATGCCAAGGTTCTGCGGGATATATCCGTGACAGTTCAGCCCCGAAGCATTCTTGGTATCGTCGGGGAGTCAGGGAGCGGAAAAAGCACATTAATTTCTACCGTAATGGGGATTCTGGATAAAGGCGGAACAATCTGCAACGGTAAAATTATATATAAAGATATGGAATTACTTAAGCTTTCCCGGGAGGAACTGCGGAAGATTAGAGGCAGCGAGATAGCGCTTGTTATGCAGAATCCGGCCGCATCCTTCAATCCCGTCCGAAAAATCAAATACCAGCTTCACGCAGCCGTGCGAAGCCATGGTTCGCTCTCCTGTAAAGAGGCCGACGAACGTATGCTTGAACTGCTGGCACGAATGAACCTGCCCGACGGAAATCGTATAATGAACAGTTACGCATTTGAGATGAGCGGAGGGATGTGTCAGAGAACATCGATTGCAATGGCGATGGTATTAAGACCGCAGCTTTTGTTTGCCGACGAACCGACCAGCGCACTGGATGTAACCGTTCAGGCTATGGTTGTTGGGGAGCTTATGAATCTTAGAAACGGTTACGGGACTTCCGTTGTGATTGTCTCGCATAACATGGGCGTTATTTCACATATGTCCGACCGGATTGCGGTTATGTACGCAGGAATGATTCTGGAATACGGCGGGAAAAATGAAATAATCATGAAGCCTTTTCATATATATACGCAGAACATAATCAAGGCGATACCCAGAATGGATGCACCTGCTCCCTGCGGAATAGCGGCGTTTAGATATAACGGAACGGCAAGGGGCTGTCCCGTACAATACGGCTGTCCGAACTGTTCTCCTAAGTGTATAAAGGAAGTACCTCCGTTAAAGGAAATAGATAGCGGACATTTTGTAAGATGCTGGCTGGCTTATGCGGAAAGGAAAATAATATGAAGATACTAAAGGCAACCATGCTGGAAAAGAGCTTTTACAACGGAGCCGGCAATTATATCCATGCTGTTAACGGCGTGAGCTTTTTTTTGGAACAGGGAGAATTCCTTGGACTGGTAGGCGAAAGCGGATGTGGTAAAAGTACCGTCGCGGGCTTAGTGGCAGGGCTGCTCAGACCGGATAAGGGAAAAGTGATACTGGATGAAAGAGAACTTCAAACGGCGCCCTACCCCAAATCGGTTTACCGTAAATTGCAGATGGTTTTCCAAAACCCGCAGGATTCGTTTGATCCCCACAGGACCATTGGCAGCAGCATAATAGATATTCAGCGGAATTTTGGTGTTAATAAGTGCGATGCAAGGAAACAAATGTACAGGCTCCTTGAACGGGCAGGGCTTAAGCCGGAGCTTGCTCACAGGCTGCCCCACCAGATTAGCGGAGGCGAGTGCCAGCGTGCGGCAATTGCACGCGCAATCTCCGTCTCGCCGAAGATAATTATTTGCGACGAGATAACCAGCGCTCTGGATGTTACTGTGCAGGCGCAGATAACGGAGCTGCTACAGTCTCTGCGGGAAGAGATGCGGCTTTCGGTTTTGTTCATTTCACATGACCTGGCGCTGGTTCAGGGTAACTGCAGCAGAGTTCTGGTAATGTATAACGGGAAAATCGTTGAGGAAGGGCCGGTAAGGGAGGTAATGACACAGCCGAAAGATTCGTATACAAAACTTCTGCTGTCGTCTGTTTTTACGGTTTAAATTCCTTTACAGTCTGTAATTCTGCCCCAGAGCGTGTTTGAAAAATGCTCCTCCTTATAGTGAACAGTTTATTTAAACTATTCACTATAAGGAGGAGCATATCACAACCAGACTCTTTCCGGTAAATTTATATTTTATAAATTAAGTTATCGTAACGGTCAATCCTTTTACAATTGGTGGCATCTATCCTGTCATATTGTTTTATGGATTCGTCCGCATAAGTTATGATATTGAAATAAATTTTACTGCCGTCACTTCCCGTATCAAGGTATATGGCATTTTTGGCAATATCTAATATTGTATTGGCTGCCACATAGGAATTCGGAGCACTGTTTATATATATACCATAATTATTTGCAGTTTTAATGTAATTCTCTTCTATCGTAAAATTACCGTTGGTCTTATTGCTTCCGGTTATATGCATTGCGTCTTCACTTTTACCGGATATACCAT
The DNA here is from genome assembly GCA_002294045.1 of Lachnoclostridium sp. UBA903. Lineage (GTDB taxonomy): Bacteria > Bacillota > Clostridia > Lachnospirales > Lachnospiraceae > Anaerocolumna. Next base: position 25,201 of record DBEP01000019.1, read on the forward strand.
ATATTTTATTTGTCTTAATAATCACGGAATTAATTGCATTGGCATAAATACCTGTTTTACTGTAGTTTTCAATCGTATTATTCCGTATTGAGGTTTCATTGCTTTGTCCTTGCAGGGCAATCCCGTTGCCTTTGGAAGAGCTGATGGTATTATCGGAAATAGTACAGGTATTGCTTTTATCCGTTAAAAAGATACCGTCGTTTGCGGGGGAAGATATGGTGTTATTCAATATCTCCACATCCGTGGAGGCAGAGAGTCCGATACCGCCTGCGGGGCTTTTTCCCGTACTTCCGGTTTGAACCAGTGTGTTGCCGGTAATTTCGCAGTAATTGCTTTTCTTTATAAGATAAATGCCGCTGTTTGCAGTAGACTTAATGGTATTATTGGTAACAAAGCCGTTAAGGGTTCTCTGCATGAAAATACCATAGCTTTCCGAATTGGTTATGGTATTATTTTCTATCGTTACACCGGTCATTGGCCTGTTTTCACTTCCGATAGTACGAATGCCATGTCCCCAGGAAACGGTTGAGCCGGATTTTACCTCTAACAGGTTATATATGTTATTATTTTTGATTACTATATTGTAGTTTGTCGGAAGGCGTTCTTTTTGGGTAGTTTTCAGTGCGTCAAAATAATGGTTCTGCTGGTTGCCCATATAGGTATAGGCCAGTACCCCCACTCCGGCATTATAAATGGTATTGTCACTGATTACCACATTAACATAATTATAGGCTTTAATTGCAGCTTCCTTGATATCATGCAATTGATTATTGGTTATGGTAATATTCTTATGGAAAACACCTTTTATGGAGGTATGGGAACCGATAGCTCTGGGATAATCGTAAATTTTATTATTCGTTATTTTAATTCCGTCACAGGCCAAATCGTCATAATCAATGTAGGCAGCCTGCATGGAAGGTACGATTACATTATCGTGTACAATATCAAGCTGAATAGCCTCTTTTGGGTTAGAACCGGCATAGCCGTATAAAGTACAATTATCGATGATGCCGTTTTTGATTCCCGCAAAGGTAATCAGGTGGCTGTTTTCCGGAACATTGCATATGGTAGCGTTTTTAACCGTTATATTTGTCCCGTGGATAAAACGGAAACTCTCCGTACCTTTTCCCTGGGATATTTTGGACGAATCCCATATGCCGCCGTCTATTGTAATATTTACACCGGTTGTATAACCGCCTTTATCCTTACTTAAGTCGTTGGCAATCATTGCCCCTTTTAGATGGGTCTTCATTAACCGGGCTTCCTCATCAGCAATGATGGTCGTATTACTGTAGATAAGAAGCTCTTTTTTCAGAAGATAGGTACCTTCCGGTATTTTAACCGTTAAGTTGTAGGCGCCGCTCTTATTATAATCAAGCAGGGCCTGGAGTTCTGCTGACGTATCACCTGCCTCGGCGGTAACCACCATATCTGTCTGTTCTGCTTTTGCCTCCATTGGCTGGAAAAATAAAAGTAAAGTTGAAAGTGCCAGTATAAAACCGTAGAAATATTTTTTACTCATTATAAATCCCTCTCTTGCACTAATATACATCCTGGTAAATCCAGTGCTTTCATCATTGTGTGAATTATAGCAGGAACAAAAAGCGTGTTTATTTCTTTTTGTTCCGGGAGAATCCGGCAAGTCTGCCGATTTCACGTCCTGCTTCCTTTTTGCAGGAACAACTGCCGTATTCGTTGTCTTGTTGCTTCATTTGGGACTGTTGCAATGCAGCAGTCCCTTTCCTTATTTATGCCAATTAACAATTAGTTTACCCTATTTTTACTTTATTGTAAATAAAATCAATAAAAAAAATTGAAGGTATTTATTTCCTTCCGTCATTTATTCACGTAAGTACGGTTTATTTTCTTGTAAAACCGTTCCGTAAGTATATAATAAGAAATGTAAATAATTTTATTTTGGTTAGAGTGTGTTTGAAAAATGCCGGAGATTTATTCGGCAGGGGAGGAGAGGAGGGCGGCGGATAAACGGTAAGTTTAAACGAAAGGAGTTTTTATGAATACATCGGAGCTTAATACGATATATATCTGTTTCCCGGAAGGAAAACATAAGGTACTGACCATGAGCTATGATGACGGGAAGGAAGAAGACAGGCGTTTGGTGAAGCTGTTTAACCAATATGGGATAAAGGGAACTTTCCATGTAAACTCGGGCCTGCGGGAAGATTCCAGAGTACCCCTAGAGGAGTATGGGAGCCTTTATGCCGGCCACGAGGTATCTGTCCATACCTGTACGCATCCTACCCTTGCCCGCTGTCCTATGGAACAGGTGGTGGAGCAGATTTTGGAAGACCGGAGACGGCTGGAAAAAGCAGTAGGATATCCCATACGCGGTATGTCGTATCCGAACGGCTCTTATTCAAAGGAGATTATGGATGTGCTGCCGTCCCTGGGAATCCGTTATTCCAGAGTAGTGGGAAACTCGGATAGCTTTGGGATGCCGGAGAATTTTTTGGAATGGAAGGCAACCTGTCATCATAACCATAACCTTTTGCAACTGGGCCAAACCTTTCTGGGCCTGAATAAGACCCAGTACCTTTACATAATGTATGTATGGGGACACAGCTATGAATTTGGGCTTCAGGATAACTGGGGTCTGATGGAAGAGTTCTGCCGCCTGGCCGGACACAGGAAAGATATCTGGTATGCCACCAATATTCAGATTGTGGATTATATGGATGCGGCAAAACGTCTGCAGTTTACTGCAGACGGCGACTGTGTTTATAATCCTTCCTGCCAGCCGATCTGGCTCAGTATAAACAGCCGGATATGCGAAATCAAAGGCGGCAGTCTGGTCCAATTGGTTTAAACGGCAGATTTAACCACGATTTCATCTTTTTCGGTCTGGATATCGTTAATCAGGGATTCCCTTATTTCCCAAAATTGTCTGGATTCCCTGATTTCTTTAAAGAAATGGCTGCTTTCTTTATTCAGAGGATTAGTAAAATCTTTTACAAGAGTTCCCGGACCCGGATGCATAATCAGAATCCTGCTGCTGAGCAGCAGGGCTTCATCTACGTCGTGGGTAATAAAGAAGAAGCTTTTTTTTGACCTCTCCTGGATTGAATGGATATGTACCTGCATTTTTTCACGGGTCAGGGCATCCAACGCACTGAAGGGTTCATCCAGCAATACAATCTTAGGGTCCGTGGCGAGGGTCCTTGCAATAGCGGCCCTCTGCCGCATGCCCCCGGATAATTGGAAGGGAAGCATAGTTTTAAAATCACTCAGTCCTACTATATCCAAATAATAATCCACAATGTCGTTCCGTTCCCCACGGCTTATTTTCTTAAACTTCAGTCCGAATTCCACATTCTTTTTTACATTGAGCCAGGGAAAGAGATTGGGCTGCTGGAAAATAACCCCGATTTCCGGATTGGGCCCCTTTAGTGTCTTCCCGTCCACCGTAATTTCTCCGGTGGTTGGCCTGTCATATCCGGCCAGGACATTTAAAAGGGAGGTTTTTCCGCATCCGGAAGGGCCAAGCAGGCAGATAAAATCCTTATCATAGATATTAAAATCAATATCTTTCAGTGCCAGGAATTCCCTGCCTCCCTGTTTATAAATTAAATTTACCTTTTTCAGGGAAATTATAACTTTTTTACTGCTTCCCATATGATATCTCCTTTTTTATTCATAAAGCTCCGCTAAAATGGCATTTTTAAAAACCTCCGTGTCCGGTGCTTCTTTCAGGCTTCCCTGGGTTACCAGAAAATCCGCCGTACTTTTAAGCAAGTCAGCCAATTCACCGGGATTATCCGTTGTACCAAGATATTCGGGGGCCTTTTGTTCTTCCTTAGTCAGAACCAGGATTTCATTCATTGCTTTTAAAGTTTCTTCTTCCGTCAGGCCCAAACCGGCAGATAATAATTTTGCCGAGTTTTCCTGATCGTTTTTGTATTTGTCAACAGCTTCATCCAATAAATCGATGTAGGCCTTTATTATCTCCGGATATTTTCCGTAAAAATCCGTGTGTACGATACCAAATTCACCGGTAAGGGCTCCCTGTTCGGCAAGCTCACCGGAAGAGATAATTTGTTTTCCGCCGTCTGCCAGCAGTTTGGATTTGGTAGATTCGAATATGTAAGCCCCGTCAATATCTCCACGTTCCCAGGCAGCATAAATATCCGGTGCCTTCATATCGTAGACGGTCAGGTCACTTTCCTGTACATCCTGTAAACGTAATGCGTTAATAAAGCTGAAATGGCTGGTTGAACCAAAGACTGTTGCAATTTTCTTTCCTTTTAAATCCCTAACGGAAGATATGCCGGAAGTTTCTTTTACAATCAGGCCTTCACTTTCTCCGATAACGTCGTGGAGATAGAAAATTTTATAAGGCAGCCCGTTGGCGACACCCAGTGTTCCCGGAGGAGTACCGATGGTTGCAATGTCGATGGAACCTCCTTGTATGGCCGTTAAAATATCGGTGCCTGCCTGAAATTCTATCCAGGTTACTTTGGTATCCGGGAATTTCTTTTCCAGTGTTCCGGTTTGTTTAACCAGTAATTCCCCATTGGGAGACTCCCAATAACCAACCCGGATTTCTTCTGGAATATCCGTTCCGGTTTCAGACGGTTTATCCGCGGCCGAATCTGCTGTTGTAGCTGTACCGGACGTCTGGGGATTGTTCCCGGACGGGGCATTTGCTGTACTGTTATTTGGACCAAATGAACAGGCAGTTGTAGTCAGTAAAAGGGTAAATATCGTAATGATTGCAAGTATTTTATTGGTTTTATTCATATTTTTGTGGCATCCTTTCTTTTCTTTATTTATATTTTCCTTCATTTTTCCGAACGTGATGACGCACTTTTATTCTTTCCCAATCCAG
>DBEP01000019.1:30125-31080 GCA_002294045.1 Lachnoclostridium sp. UBA903
CATCCATCCGATGCCGGAAACGGCGGCTACCATTTCGGCAGCTACCAAAGTTGCATAGGAAACACCTACGGCAGTCCTGAGCCCGGTAAGTATATCCGGCAGGCAGGAGGGAAAAATTATTTTAATAAAAAGGCTTATATGCTTTGCTCCTAAAGATTTTGCTCCGTTAAGCCTGCTTTTGGGTACTTTCTGTACGGCAAAAACAGTGGCGATAAACAAAGGGGCAAATCCGCTTAAAAACAGCAATGCTACTTTTGAAAAATCCTCTATGCCAAACCATAATACCAGAAGCGTATAATAGGCCAGAGGAGGCAGGGCCCGGTAAAATTCCACAAAAGGATCGATAATAGCGAGAAATATTCTGGAACTGCCGGCCAGGATACCGGCCGGAACCGCAATGAGAAAGGCAAATCCAATTGCTAAAAACAGCCTGCGCATACTGCAGAACACATGATAGACCAGGGAATAACCTTTATAGCCTTTTTCAAGGGCCTCAATGAAAGCGGCCCAGACAGAGGAAATAGGGGGAATAAATACCGGATTAAACCAGTTAAGAATACTTCCGAGCTCCCAGATCAGTATAACGGATAAAACAGATATCACAGAGATTAATTTATACTTATTCTGAAGCATAAACGTTTTTAGGTTTTCTATCATATTGGTACTCCTTTATAATTTCATTCAATTTCCGGATCCTTTTTAATACCCGGTATTTCTTTTAAGATTTGGATTATCCGTTTATCCTGCGGAGTTGTTTTATATTTTTTACTTTCGATATAGCCGACTTCGAAACCGGCGGTTTGACCCTTTATGGGAATTGCCTTAATCAGTCCATGCTGCAGGTAATAGTCATTCCGGGTCATAAATTTAGGGAAAAAAGCAACATAGTCATACTGGGCAATCATTCGTTTCATGGAATCCAGTTCATCCGTGCGGGAAGAATTTCAAAAGGATA